>NZ_CP016359.1:3689216-4007868 GCF_001951155.1 Christiangramia flava JLT2011 | reverse complement strand
AGCTTAGCATTAGCGAAGGCTTGAACTGAAGCCCCGGTAAACGGCGGCCGTAACTATAACGGTCCTAAGGTAGCGAAATTCCTTGTCGGGTAAGTTCCGACCTGCACGAATGGTGCAACGATCTGGATACTGTCTCAGCCATGAGCTCGGTGAAATTGTAGTATCGGTGAAGATGCCGATTACCCGCTACGGGACGAAAAGACCCCGTGCACCTTTACTATAGCTTAGTATTGACTTTGAACAAGTGATGTGTAGGATAGGTAGGAGACTTTGAAGCGGTATCGCCAGGTATCGTGGAGTCGTTGTTGAAATACTACCCTTTACTTGTTTAGAGCCTAACTTCCAATGGAAGGACAGTGCTTGGTGGGTAGTTTGACTGGGGTGGTCGCCTCCAAAAGAGTAACGGAGGCTTCTAAAGGTTCCCTCAGCACGCTTGGTAACCGTGCGTAGAGTGCAATGGCAAAAGGGAGCTTGACTGAGAGACATACAGGTCGATCAGGTACGAAAGTAGAGCATAGTGATCCGGTGGCACCGCATGGAAGGGCCATCGCTCAAAGGATAAAAGGTACGCCGGGGATAACAGGCTGATCTCCCCCAAGAGCTCACATCGACGGGGGGGTTTGGCACCTCGATGTCGGCTCGTCACATCCTGGGGCTGGAGAAGGTCCCAAGGGTTGGGCTGTTCGCCCATTAAAGTGGCACGCGAGCTGGGTTCAGAACGTCGTGAGACAGTTCGGTCTCTATCTGTAGTGGGCGTTAGAAATTTGAGTGGACCTGACTCTAGTACGAGAGGACCGAGTTGGACCAACCTCTGGTGTATCTGTTGTTCCGCCAGGAGCATTGCAGAGTAGCTACGTTGGGAAGGGATAAGCGCTGAAAGCATATAAGCGCGAAACCCACCACAAGATGAGATTTCTTTAAAGGACCGTGGGAGACGACCACGTTGATAGGCTACAGGTGTAAAGGCAGTAATGTCATAGCCGAGTAGTACTAATACTCCGTAAAGCTTGATGCGCCTGCCCCGATCAACAGGTCGGGGCAGATAATGCTGCTCTTTTATAGGCTGTTGTATTACTTGTTTCTTTAATCATGTCAACATATTAGAAGTGGGATATTAGATAAGTTAGAGACACTCTAACCGCGCAAGCGATCTAAGGTCTAATCATCTTACTTAAAAATTTAAGGTGGCTATTGCAACGGGGCTCACCTCTTTCCATTCCGAACAGAGAAGTTAAGCCCGTTAGCGCCGATGGTACTGCTATCATTGTGGGAGAGTAGGTCGCCGCCTTCTTCTTGAAAACCCTTTATCTACACAGATAAAGGGTTTTTTTATGCGGTGAATTTAAATACCTTATTCAAAATACGACAATTGCCGTATTGATTGCACTTACTTACCGAAGTAGTTTTATCTCATAATCTAACAAATCCAATAAATTATGAAAACATTAAAACTACACTTAAAAGTTTTCGCCTTTTTCCTATTAATTTCGGTAGCCTTGACTTCATGCTCAGGCGATGATGAAAACGGAGCTGGCGATGGTGGTGGAAAAATGACTGCTAAGATTGAAGGTAAAGATTTTGAATCTTTTGCCATCTCTTCAAATGCCGTAAAATCTTCGAGTAACGGCGGTACTATGCTTTTTCTTCAAGGAACCAATTCAGATGGAATAGGGATCACAATGACTATCATAGGATATGATGGCGAAGGAACATATCAGTTCGGTCCAGTGACTTCCAATTTCAATACAGCGAGTTATACCGAAACAAATATCAGTAACCCTATGAATACACAGGTATGGAGTGCATCATACGACACTTCTTCCAGTGGTTCGGTCACTATTTCTGAAGAAACTGATTCAGGGGTAAAAGGCACTTTCCAATTCAAAGGAAAAAATGGAAATGATGATTCTATTAAAACAATTTCCGGTGGAGAATTCGATTTAAACTTTAAAAGCTAGAACGATGAAAAAGTTATTATTATCATTCCTGGCTTTCGGTTCTCTTTCAGCATTTTCTCAAAGTCAACCAGATAACACATATGAACTCGGCGCGAAGATCAATGAAATGACACTTACGAATGCCGGAACTCTTATCGCTGCAACTAACGACGGTCTTGTTGGAATTTCAGCAGCCAATAGTCAGCCTCTATTTAATTTTACAGATTATGGTGCTATCAAAACTGAAGAAATGGAATTTGTTCCGTTGTCTCCATACGTAATTGTCGCACAAGGAGGTGGTAAAGGTGCTATGGCGGGTCTTTCCGCTTTGACCGGTACAAAAAGAGCAATTATTGATCATGTTTCGGGACGGGTTATTTTCAAAACCGATGATCTTGGCTGGAAACAGGTATATACTTTTGACGTGATTCTTCCGCAGAATAAACTGGTCATTTCCGGACTTCAGAAAGAAGGTTCGATGGCCGAGAAGAATACCGCGAAGGTTGCTGTTTACGATCTTTCCGGTGGAAAAATGGATTATTCTTTTTTCCTGAACGAACCTGGAAAAACAACCGCTAAATATTTTGCTGTTACCGGAAAACCTCTTTTACTAAAATCATCGTTAATCATTCCAACTACACAGGGGCTAATTAGCAAAGATCATTCAGGAAAGACTCTTTGGGAGAATAAAATGAAGGATATAAGCTGGATGGTTTCCGATAAAACAGAAAAGGAAATCTACGCATTTGAACCAGTCAATAACGGTTCCAATACCAGAATTCATAAAGTTGGTTCTAATGGAGCAGAATTATGGAAGGATGACAGAAAGGTAAAGGGAACGATTTCCAATTTTGAAATACTTGATAAAGGTCTTGCCATTGTGAGTGACCAAAGTGGAGGAACAGGTGGCGTAATTGGTAAGAAAAATGAATCGAATATCGCCTTCATGAGTGCAACCAACGGCGAGGATCTTTGGGAGAAAGCCCCTAAAACCAAAGGATATGTCCAGCATTTCTACGTGATGGATGACGGAATTCTTTTCGGAATCTATGAAGGAGGGATCAATAAAATATCTTTTGAAGGCGAAACACTTTTCAAGAAACCTTTGAAAACTGGTGAGAATATTCAGATAATGGCAGAAACACCTCAGGGTCTTATTTATATTACTAATGAAGATGCCAATATCGTTGACCTTAAAACCGGTGATCAGGTTTGGGACAAGCCATTAAAATATAAAAATGCTGCGGCAGTTGCTTCGGCTTATGATGCCAAAAACTCCAGATATTTAATTGGCGCTGACGATGAGATCTTTGCGGTAGATGAGAATACTGGAAATGTTTCGGAATTTGGAAAGGTTAAATTTGATGAAAAGGAACAGCCAGACCATATGGAATTACGGGATAATGGAGTTTACCTGTCCTCCAGTCAGAATATGGCTTTATATAATTTTGACGGGGATGAAGCATATCATGAGTATTACAAATCTCCAACTAATAGCGGTATCATGAAAATTGCTTCCGGAGTTGTTGCTGTAGCCAGTACAGCGCTTGCAATGGCCAGTGCCTATAAAGCAGGAGCCAATAAAACCAGCTTTGGCAGTAGTAATAATCTTCGGAATTATAACGAATACGGAAAAGAAGCCAAGCGTGCTGCCGATATGTTTGCCGGAATAGCCGATGCGTCATTCGCAATCATGTCACAGCGATATAAAGCTACATCTGCTACAGAAAATGATCAGTTCATATTAACCAAACTGGATGATGGCGCCGGATTGGTAAAAGTGAATAAAGATACTGGTAAGGTTGAAAAGGAAATTCTATTAAAGGATAAAAAACCAGAATACAAGGTTGATGATATTGGAGGGGTATTATATTATCAAGCCGATAATAACACGGTTTATGCCTACGACCTTACCAGATAAGCACCTATGAAAATTCAATGATCTTTTATTGGGTTTTTAACAGTAGGCCGGGAAAATTGCTAGACGAATTCCCGGCCTTTTTTCTTGAACCGAAAACTATGGAACGTTTTATTCTTCTCTTTATCATATTAGCCATTCTTGCACTGATGCTGTATTTTAGAAAAGCTAACAGAACTTTTCTGAAGAAATCGCAGCGCGAGGAGCATGCTTTGAAGGAGAAAATAGGGCTGCATAAACAGCAACTTAGTTTTCGGAAAACAAAACTTCAGCAGTATAATTTTCTAATTTTCAATCTTTCAGAAGTTTTAGTCTCACAAAAAAGTATAAATTTAAAGGCATAACTAACCACGATTCCATGAAACAATTAAGGGGTATAATTGTTTTGCTGCTATCGATTTCTTTGGGAAATGCACAAACCAAACAGGAAATCGATTCCCTCAACAACCGGCTCGTTCAGAATGCTTCGATCACGACCGATTCTTTACTCAGCATTTATACGACCAATCTTCGCAACGCCGAAAAACTGAGTTACGAAAAAGGAATAGCCAATTCCTATCAGCAGCTTGCCGTGATCCATACGTATCGCGGCGAATATGAGAAAAGCACCGCGAATATGCTGGAGGCTATCAGGCATTATGAAAAAGCTGATATGCCCAAAGATGTGGCCTATGCTTATGGAGAGCTGGGTTACGGTATGAAACGCCGGGATATGGACAAAGCCCAGTATTACATGAATAAAGGCATTAAGCTCGCGCGTAAACAGGAATTTCTCAATACGTTGAGTCGACTTTATAATAATTACGGCGTTTTAAAGGAAATGCAGGAACAGCTGGACAGCGCACAATATTTTTATGAGGAAGGATTGAAACTGGTTGAACAATTAAAATTTGAAGAAGGCTTGCCCTATAGCTACAGCAATCTGGCCGGCGTTTATAGTTTAAAAGGGAACCATCAAAAGGCGATCGAATTTTTTGAAAAATCGATGGAAATTCGCCAGGAGTTGGATGATCAGAAAGGGCTTGCGGAAAATTATACCCAAATAGGAGAAGTATACCTGGCTCAAAATAGGAATGAACAGGCCATCAATTTTTTTCAGAAATCGGTTCCCATTGCCAGGAAGGAAGATTATCGGTTCCTGGTTCAGTATAATTATGAAAAACTGGCTGAAGCTTTTAAAAATCTAAAGAATACCGATAGTTCGCTATTCTATTTTGAAAAATATAGTCAGTATAAAGACAGTATATCAGGGCTGGAGGTTCAGAAGAAACTGGCAGAACTGAATGTGGAATTCGAAACGGAACAGAAAGAAAACGAGCTATTACGAAATCGAGCGGAACTGTTACAGCAGGAAAAAGACCTTAGAAAAAAGGAAATTATCATCTTTTCGGTTGTAGCGCTGCTAGTGGTGCTTGCTGCTTTTAGCTACCTTTATATGAGGCAGCAAAAACTGAAGAGAGAACAGCTGGAAAAAGAGAAAGAACTGGAAGTCGCCCTGGCACGAATCGAAACGCAGAACCGCCTGGAAGAGCAGCGTATACGAATTAGTCGGGATTTGCACGATAATATTGGTTCGCAACTAACCTTTATCATGAGCAGTTTGGATAATCTTCGGTTTAAATTGAAAGATGAAGAACCAGAAATTTCAGAAAAGCTAAAGCAAACCAGTATTTTCACCTCTCAGACCATCAATGATTTACGGGATACCGTCTGGGCCATGAACAAGGAAAGCATCAGTTTTGAGGAATTGAAACAGCGCCTGATGAACCTGTTGGACCAGGCCAGGGAGATGAACCCTGAAATTTATTATTCTTTAAGAACTGATTCAAACATCGATCCGGAAAGGACATTTACGGCATTAGAAGGCATCAATTTTTTCCGAATTATTCAGGAGGCCGTTAACAATGCCACTAAATATTCCAAAGGTGAGAATATAGATGTGCATATTTTCGAGAAAAAGCAGAAAATATTTTTCCAGGTGAGCGACGATGGGGTTGGTTTTGTGGAAAGTAAGATCAAGAAAGGCAATGGTCTGCGGAATATGCAAAAAAGAGCTGAATTGATTGCGGCTGATATTAATATCAGCTCCAACGGAAACACCAACATAGTGGTAAGTAAAAAGATAAGCTGAACATGGCCAGTATCAGGATAGGGATCGTGGAAGACAATTATTTCCTTCAGAAAGCACTGGAAGAAAAGCTGGGATTATTTCCAGATCTGAGTTGCCGCTTTATTGTTTCCAACGGAAAAGAACTGCTGAAGACGATTGTGGGACACCTGCAAACTGAACTGTTGCTGATGGATATTGAGATGCCTGAGATGGATGGTATCGAAGCGACCGAGAGGATCAAGGAGAAATATCCGCATATTCACGTGCTGGTGCTAACAGTTTTTGATAGTGATGAAAAAATTTTCAACGCCATCAAAGCCGGTGCCGATGGTTACCTGTTAAAGGATACCCCTGCAGAAAGGCTGTATGAAGCTATACAGGAAGTATTAAGTGGCGGAGCTCCTATGACGCCGTCCATAGCGAGGAAGGCACTTCAGTTACTGCGCAAACCCATGGAACAGGCAAGTTTGGAAGAACAGGAAAAAATGGAGCTGAGTACCAGGGAAACAGAGGTCTTGGAACAACTGGCCACCGGAAAAAGCTATACGAAGATTGCAGAAATTCTGGTGATATCTCCCGCAACCGTAAGAAAACATATCGAAAATATCTATAAAAAATTACAGGCTCATAATAAGCTGGAGGCTATCCAGATTGCCCGAAGAAATAAATTGTTGTAATAGCTAATTTTTGGTGTTTAGAAGACTCCAGATGGTTATGGATATAAAACGACCGTTTTTCTTTTCAGCATCTCGCATAATTCCTTCCTGCTGAAACATCAGTTTTTCCAACAGTTTCGCTGAGTTAGTATTTTCGATTTCTACAAATGCTTCCAGCCTGTGAATATGCAATTGATCGAACAAATACGGAAAGACCAGTTCTGCAGCTTCCTGCATGATTCCGCTGCCCCAGAATTCCGGGAAAAGCCATAGACCGATTTCCGCTTTTTCATGTTCCTTATTCCAATCATTAAAACCGATGGCACCGCAAAAATGACTGCCAGATCGCAGGCGGATGATCCACCATTTTCCCGAACCGGACTTTTCCAGGTTTTGATACCACTGCATCTGGATACCGGTTTCTTCAAGCGTGTCGTAATGTACGCCATAATATTTGATGATTTCCGGATGCGACAGACCTTTAAAAATAGCTGGTTGGTCTTCTGAAGTAATATGCTGAAGCAGCAATCTATCCGACTCAAATTCGGGATGTTTCATAGCAGGATTTGACGGTAAGGTATTAAAAAAATAGCCGCGCGTTTCAACGCGCGGCTATTTCCTAACCATTAACTTAAAAAAATCAGTCAATAAACTCTTCGCCATACTTAACTGGCGACAGACTTTCGTATTCTTCCGGCTTAAACATTCTCGATTTGATCACAAAACGAACTCCCATCGGAATTTCCAGGGAGAAACTGGAGCCGCGACCTTTGGTGACATCCACAGTTAAATGGGTGTGTTTCCAATATTCGAACTGGTCTTTTGACATGAAGAACTCGCAACCGTGAATAGTGCCCAGCCAGACGTCGTTTTCATTCAATAGCAGATCACCTTTTTCAAGACACATGGGAGATGATCCATCGCAGCAGCCTCCGCTTTGATGGAACATCAGTTCACCATGTCGCTCTCTTAGCTGATCGACAATTTTTCTTGCTTCATTGGTAATAGCTACTCTTTCGCCCATCTTAGAAGAATCCCATCGGTTTCTTATCATAAGAAATCAGCATATTCTTGGTCTGGCGATAATGATTCAGCATCATCTTATGATTTTCTCTACCAATACCTGATTTTTTATAACCTCCAAAAGGAGCATGAGCCGGATAATTATGATAATTATTCACCCATACACGCCCAGCTTTAATCTCACGCGAGATCTGGTATGCCTGGTGCATATCCCGGGTCCATACTCCGGCACCTAATCCGTATAAAGTGTCGTTCGAGATTTCGATCGCTTCCGCTTCATCTTTAAAAGTAGTCACACAAACCACGGGCCCGAAAATCTCTTCCTGGAACACGCGCATTTTGTTATTTCCTTTTAAGATAGTTGGTTTGATATAATAACCGCCATCAAGACCTTCGTTGTAGGCTGCTTCACCTCCGGTCAACACTTCGCAACCTTCTTCTTTACCAATATTGATATAATTCAGGATCTTTTCGTATTGGTCGTTAGAGGCCTGGGCACCCATCATGGTATCTGGATCCAGCGGATGACCCAATTTGATCGCTTCCGTTCTTTCAATGACTCTTTCAATAAATTTGTCATAGATGCTTTCCTGAACCAGCAGTCGGGAAGGACAGGTACATACTTCACCTTGATTTAGTGCGAACATCACGGCGCCTTCAATACATTTGTCAAAGAAATCATCATCGGCATCCATTACGCTTTCAAAGAAAACATTCGGTGATTTCCCACCAAGTTCCAAGGTTACCGGAGTAATATTTTTTGAGGCATACTGCATGATTAGTTGACCGGTCGTGGTTTCACCTGTAAAGGCAACTTTGTTGATTCTGGAACTGGAGGCCAGAGGTTTTCCAGCTTCCGCACCAAAACCGTTCACGATATTCAGCACGCCAGCAGGAAGCACTTCTTCGATCAATTCCATAAGGATCATGATTCCTACCGGAGTTTGTTCAGCAGGTTTCAGTACCACACAGTTTCCAGCTGCGAGTGCCGGTGCAAGTTTCCAGGCGGCCATCAATAGAGGAAAGTTCCAGGGAATGATCTGGCCTACCACACCCAGTGGTTCTGTAACGTTCAGGCATACGGTGTTCGCATCCAGTTCGCTTACCGAACCTTCTTCGGCCCTGATCACACCGGCAAAATACCTGAAGTGGTCCACTGCCAGCGGAAGATCGGCAGCAAGGGTTTCTCTTACGGCTTTCCCGTTATCCCAGGTTTCAGCTCTGGCGAGATCTTCCAGGTTCTGTTCCATGATATCTGCAATCTTCAATAGCATATTGCTACGCGTGGTTGCGGAAGACTTGTTCCATTCGGGTGCGGCTTTCCAGGCGGCATCAATCGCTTTATTGACGTCTTCTTCGGTGCTACGGGCTACCTTGGTAAAACTATTCCCATCTACCGGGGAAATATTATCAAAATATTCACCATTGATAGGCGCGGTCCATTTTCCGCCAATGAAATTGTCATACTTGTCTTTAAATTGGGGTTTCTGAATGGATTTTTTTTCGGTTGCTTGTACATCGCTCATAATAAAATGTTTTAATTGTTTAATCTGAATATTACCTGCTCGTTTAGAAGTGGTTACAGCAAGTCTTTCAAAGTTATGATTCCCAAGAGCAAATGATCTGACCTATTCTATCATTACCGTGAACAATTCTGTAAAAGCTTGTGATTATGATAATTAATCTTACTTAAAATTGTATATTTAGAAATATATCTTCTTAAAAATTTATAGTTTTCAAAATGGTGCTTCCTGAGAGCTTTTATAAAAATCGAAAATTAGAGAACCTGGTAGAAAATCAGACCTCTTATACGCTGAATAATGCCGCCCTGCATATTTTTGAAACACACCAGCAGGCAGAACGGGTTTTATTGCAATTTGATCAACCGGTATTGGCCAGTATGCTGAAGGGAAAAAAGATCATGCACCTTCGGGAGCAGCAGTCTTTTGATTTTTTACCCGGTGAATCACTTATTTTACCTTCAAATGAATTGATGTGCATCGATTTTCCGGAAGCCCGTGATCAAAATCCTACCAAATGCCTGGCAATGGCAATTTCCGAAGAGAAAATAAGGAAAGTACTGGGGCGTATGAATGAGCTGATGCCTAAAACTGATAACCGCGAATGGCAATTGATCGATTATAATTTTCATTTCACGAACGATATCGGGATCTACCAGATTTTGCAGCGATTGATCTTTCTTTTTACGGAAAACCATCCGTCTAAAGATCTTTTTGTAGATAACATGCTGGATGAGCTGGTCATCAGGATCCTTCAAACCAATTCCAGGAAGATCTATAATGAGAAAAGCTTTGAGCTGAGTTCATCTAACCGTCTGGCCTATGTGGTGGCTTATATTCGTGAGAATTTGCATAAATCCATTTCCGTAGAAGAATTAAGCCAGAAGGCCTGCATGAGCGAATCTAATTTTTACCGGGTCTTCAAAAATGAACTCGGAATTTCCCCAACCGATTTCATCAACAATGAGCGCATTAAACTCGCTGTGAGCCTGCTACAGAACCCTAAAAAGATGATTAAGGAAGTGTATCTGGAGTGTGGTTTTGAGAGTAGGTCTTATTTCAACCGTGTTTTTAAAGCCCGAAAAAGTGTTTCGCCCGGAGAGTTCCAGGCGAAAACAGCAGGAATGGCATAACCTTTTAACGGGTGTACACCTGCTTACCTTTCATGCTCACACTGTAATCGATGCCCATCTGGCTCATGTCCTGAGTGACGTCAAATGTGAGGACCATTCTCGAGCTGGTCAGTTCTTCGATGGTCATAGATTGCACTTCTGCCTGTTGAACATACTGGTTGTTAAAACTGGCAACCTGGTTGCTCAATTTCATCGAGTTGCCATCAATACTCCAGTTTCCGGTTCCGTTAAAAGCGGTATTGGCCATGGTCTGATCCATAGATTGTCCCATATAATCCATACTCATGTAAAAATCGATAGAGCCCGTAGCTTTAAAGGTGTTGTCCTCCAGCAATTCTAAATAGGCGTCGGAATTTTCAGTGGTGACCGAATAGGAAGAACTCAGGTCCATACCGTCATAGCTGCCCTGACTGTCTCCGGAGTAGTAATATTCCTGCAGTTTCCATTTTCCCACCGCATCTGAGGAGTTGACTGAAGGTTTGTCATCTTTGGAACAGGAAACAGCAACAAAGATCACGAGAATCGCAAAAGTGACATTTTTAAAATTTTTCATTCTAAATGGTATTAGTGGTTAGTGAACAGTTAGAATGAAAGACTGGTAGGGAAAGACGTAAGTCGCTATCTTTCTAACTGCAAGATAGTTAAAAACGGTAATTGAAGTTTTAGTTTTTAATAAAATCCGCGAAATCCTTAAAAAACTCTTCCAACTTACTCATTTTCATCGCCAGGAACTCTTTTACCTGCGGCCAGTTGTTTTTATTGTGAATGCTCACACCCGGTAATTCCACGTAAATGCGGGAGATCATTTTTTCTTCTGGTAGTTCATATTCAGGGTCGAAAATGACTTCGGAAAGATATTCCTCCTGAAGGATCTTTTGTAAAGATTGTAACTTTTCGTAATAATATTCCCTGATGAGCGGGTCCTCATCGATAATGTCCAAAGAAACCTGCGCCTTTTTGCGGTCGAAGGTGAACTTCAGTTGAATTTCCTTCATTTTGGTGTTGTACAGCAGCCATTTTCGAGGGTATTCTTTTCCGAAGCTCGTCCAGAATTCCTGCCTGATTTTCTTTGATTCCTCCCGGCTAAACATATCAGATAAAATAAGCGAGCAAAATCCCTAAAATGATCACACCAAGCTTGGAAGCATTGAAACTGTGATTTTTGGAGGCTTCGAATAAAATGGTCGTGGAGACATGCAGGAATATTCCAATAACCACAGCGTTGATGTAGGGAGCATACGCATGCAAGACTTCAAAATGCTGTTTCATCCAGCTTCCTAAAGGTGTCATAAGCGCAAACAAACTTAAAAACAGGACGACCTGGTACTTTTTGATCTTGCTCTTCAGCAGAAATACGGAGAGTATCGCCGCCACCGGGATTTTATGTACGACCACGCCGTGCAGTAAATGAGAATCGTGGTCTATTGGGAAGCCTTCCAGTAGTGAATGAATGCTCAAGCTCACCAGCAGTAACACAGGGAAATGATCTTCGTGGTGATGAATATGACCGTGTTCCACTCCTTTGGACAGAAATTCCAACACGATCTGCAGCAACAATCCAAGTAAAATGAAAACCCCAATGCTCTTTCCTTCGTGGCTGTACACATCTGGCAGAAGCTCCAAAACAGTGACCGAAAGGAGGTAGGCACCACTAAAAGCCAGTAATAGCTTAAAACTGGACGAATCGCCCGGCTTTAGTAAAAGGGAAATTAAGAATCCAAGAATGACCGCGATGACCGGTAACAGGTATAAATAAATCTGGCTGTGCAAGACTTTGGCTGGTTTTGTACTTTGCGCCAAAATTAACCTATTTTTGTGGTTCTATAAAGAGAGAGATGGCGAATAACTATAAAATGATCGCGAAAACCATGTTCGGTTTTGAATCGGTTTTGGCGAATGAACTGCTCCAACTGGGCGCAATGGATGTTAAAGAAGGCACGAGAATGGTAAGTTTCGTGGGTGACAAAGGCTTTATGTACAAGGCAAACCTGTGTTTGCGTACGGCATTGAAGATCCTGAAGCCGTATAAAAGTTTCAAGGTGCACAACGAAAAAGAACTTTATGACCAGATCTATGCGCTGCCGTGGGAAGATTTTATGGGGGTAGATGATAGCCTGGCTATTGATACCGCAGTACATTCTGAAGTTTTTACGCATTCCCAGTACGTGGCTTTGAAAGTGAAAGATGCGATCGTGGACCGTTTCCGGGAAAAATTTGGTCGGCGTCCAAATGTAGACCTGAAACATCCTACTTTACGAATCAATATTCATATTGAAAAACAGTTCTGCAATGTGAGTTTTGACAGCTCCGGGAGTTCCTTGCATAAACGCGGGTACCGTAGTTCCACCAATATCGCCCCGATCAATGAAGTACTGGCAGCGGGAATGCTACTGCTTTCTGGCTGGAAAGGTCAGTGTGATTTCCTGGACCCGATGTGCGGAAGTGGGACCATCCCGATCGAAGCAGCGATGATCGCCTGTAATATTCCGCCGAACATCAACCGGAAGGAATTTGCTTTCGAAAAATGGAAAGACTGGGATGAGGCGCTTTTTGAAAAGATCGAAGAATCTGTCATGAAAAAGATCACAGATTTTCAATATTCAATCAAAGGTTATGACAAGGCTCCTTCAGCCGTGGAAAAAGCCACGGAAAATGTAAAGAACGCGAACCTTTCGGATTTTATAAAAATTGAGCGCAAGGATTTCTTTCATTCTGAAAAGGAAACCGAAGGCTACCTGCACATGGTTTTCAATCCACCGTATGGGGAACGCTTGGAGATCGACGTGGAAAAATTCTTTGAAAGCATTGGAGATACGCTGAAACAGAATTATCACGGGACACACGCCTGGTTCATCGCTACCAATGTAGATTCGATAAAAAGTGTTGGTTTGCGCGCGTCCAGAAAGATCAAATTGTTCAATGGTCCCCTGGAAGGTCGCTTGCTGAAATATGTGATCTACGAAGGCAGCAAGAAGAACCGCGATTAATTGCCGGTTTCGTCCTGTTCTTTTTCTGAAGCCTGGTGCGCTTTCTTATAAAGCGGGATCATATAGGAAATAGAATACCCGTATCCAGCTCCAAAATTGGATTGGTCATAAGTTCTTCCGAAGCCGGGAATGGTAAGATTGTCGTATTCCTCAGGAGCTTTTTCACTAATGCGTCTTTTCAACTGCACGTTCAGGGACAGGAAAAGGTTGTTCAGGACTTCTACTTTGATACCGCCCATTAATTCAACCCAGCTGGCATTCAGGCCTTTTGTTTGCTCGTTGGCTTCCACGATATGGTCTCCGTAATAATTGGAGGAAGTGTAAATGGCGTAGGAATTCAGGGTTTGGGAAAAAGTGGAAAATCCGTAACGCATTCCTACAAATATCATATTTTGCATGTCCTGCCAGTTTTCGTAGGCATTGTAATCTGCTCCAAGCTTGATATAACTTCCGGTTGAAAATGTGGAAATATTATCCCCATCGTAGGTTAGTTTTTCATTTCCAAGTTCGGCGGCGGCATAGAAATTTTCCGTGACGCGATAATCTCCCAGCAATTCCAGACCCCGATACTGGTCATCTAACAGGGAGCGCACCGGTTTGCTAAGGTCCACACCAATTCGCAAACCATATTTGTCTTTATAATTAATGGTATCTGAAGCCTGCTGACTCAAAGCCACGGCAGAAGCCAGCATCATAAGAAGACTAAAAGTATATCGAAACATGGGCTTGGTTTTCATCTTCCACATTATTTTCTTCGATATTAATTTCCCTGATCCAGTTTTGGCCATCTTCTTCGGCGGTGCGATTTACCTTCAAATTGATAAATTTTCTTTGGAAGGAGCAGGCGCGATTGAGGTATTCCTCCTGCAGGTCGTAGCTAAAGGTCAGCGTGTCTGCGTTTCCGCTGGTCACAAATCCGTTTTCATCGATTTCAGTATCCAGTATGAAATAAAAACGAGTCAGATTTTGATCAGTTCTAAGCGGAATGGCGATACTATCCTGGCTTCTTCGGCGCAGGGTAACGGTATTTCCCTCATCATCCACATAGGTCGCCCAGCTTAGGGAGTCGGTTTCTGTCTCAGGAATTTCAGCGATACTTAAATTCTGCGGAGGAGTTGGTTCATCGGGTGCTTCAAAATCGTAAAACCTGATGATGAGCAGGGGTGTGGTATTTGTGCTGCCCGGACAAAGATCGTCCCGCTGGCAGCCCAGCAATACCAATAATCCAACAATTAAAAACCCGAAACTGTATTTTTTCATGAACGCTTTTCTAAACAAACAACATTTTCAACGTGATGCGTTTGCGGGAACATATCTACCGGCCGTACCGCTGTGACTTTATAATGTGCGTCCAGCAGTGCCAGGTCTCTTGCCTGGGTTGCTGAATTACAACTTACGTAAACAATCCTTTCCGGCAATATACCAATAATCTGGTTTACCACATCCTGGTGCATCCCATCACGAGGCGGATCGGTAATGATCACATCTGGCTTACCGTGCTTGGCCACAAAACCTGAAGTAAAAACCTTGCGCATATCTCCAACATAGAACTCTACATTTTCGATATTATTATTTTGGGCGTTTTCTTTGGCATCTTTGATTGCCTCCGGCACAGCTTCCACGCCAATCACCTTTTTGGCGGATCTGGCAATGAATTGAGCGATCGTCCCCGTTCCGGTATAAAGATCGTAAACCAGTTCGTCACCTTTCAGCTGGGCGTATTCCCGGGTGATCTTGTATAAATTGTATGCTTGTTCGGAATTGGTCTGATAAAAAGATTTAGCGTTGATCTTAAACTTCAGGCCTTCCATTTCTTCAAAAATATGATCGCGCCCCTGGAAACATATTACTTCCTGGTCATAGATCGTATCGTTTGCCTTTTGATTGATCACATATTGCAGGGAAGTAATCTGCGGAAATTTTTGCGCTACTGCTTGTAGCAATAGCTCTCTCTGGTCTTTTCGGTCTTCATAGAACTGAATCAGTACCATGATCTCACCGGTAGAAGTGGTCCTGATCATTAAAGTTCTAAGTAACCCTTCCTGTTGACGGGTATTGAAGAAAGCCATCTCATTTTCTGTAGCAAATGTTTTCACGAAATTTCGGATTTCATTGCTAGGGTCTTCCTGCAAATGGCATTTTTTAATATCGAGAATTTTGTCCCACATTCCTGGGATATGAAATCCCAGAGCATTCCGGTTTTCGATGTTTTCACCACTTTGGATTTCTTTTTGTGTAAGCCAGCGGCTGTCACTAAAAGAAAACTCCATTTTATTGCGGTAAAAATAAATGTCTTTGGAACCTAAAATGGGTGTCACCTCGGGCAATTCGATCTTTCCAAGGCGTCGCAAATTGTTCTCCACCTCGTTTTGCTTATATTCCAACTGGTAACGATATTCCATATTTTGCCATTTGCAACCACCACAGGTTCCAAAATGCTGGCAAACAGGCTCGGTTCTTTTGCTGGATAATTTATGGAACTCCGTAGCTGTTCCCTGGTAGTATGATTTCCGTTTTTTAGTCGTTTGGATATCTACCACATCGCCGGGAACGGCATTATCGATAAAGACCACTCGGCCATCTGGAGTTTTAGCTACAGCTTTACCTTTTGCACCGGCATCGGTCACTTCAATTTCGGTAAAAAGCTTGTTTCTGTTTCTTCTTCCCATAGCGCAAAAATAGGATAATTAACAAGACTTAAAGACTGTGCAGTTTAAAAATTCCTCAAACATTTTGTAATTTGCGGGAATGGAATTTTGGGATGATTTCTCTCCCGTATCTGCCTGTTTTCGGGCCAAAGAAGGAATCGCAAAAAACTAATCAAAAACAAAATTTACAATGCCATTACCTAAAATCAATTCTTCTGAAGAAGCCATTAAACTTGAAGACCAGCATGGTGCTCATAATTACCATCCGCTACCTGCCGTACTAAGCAGGGGTGAAGGAGTGCACGTATGGGATGTTGAGGGTAATAAATATTACGATTTCCTTTCGGCTTATTCCGCAGTAAACCAGGGCCACTGTCACCCAAAGATCGTGAATGCCCTGCACGAGCAGGCGTCCAAGCTGGCACTTACTTCCAGGGCTTTTCACAACGATATCCTGGGAGCCTATGAACAATATGCTACGGAATATTTCGGTTTTGATAAGCTATTACCCATGAATACCGGGGCTGAGGCCGTGGAAACTGCAATCAAAATTGCCAGAAAATGGGCCTATGAACGCAAGGGGGTAAAAGAAGCCGACGCCAATATTATCGTTTGCGAAAATAATTTCCACGGAAGGACTACCACCATTATTTCATTTTCTAACGATGAGGAAGCAAGGAGAAATTTTGGGCCCTATACGCCGGGATTCATTAAAATTCCTTACGATGATCCGGAAGCTTTGGAAGCAGCCATTGAAAACAATCAGAATATAGCAGGATTTTTAGTGGAACCTATTCAGGGTGAAGCCGGGGTCTACACACCGTCTTCTGATTTTCTAGCGCGTGCCAAAGAAATTTGCAGCAAACATAACGTGTTGTTCATGGCCGATGAGATACAGACTGGAATTGGCCGTACCGGCGGACTCCTGGCTGTTTGTGGAAATTGTACCTGCCAGGGGCATTGTGAGAGACAGGAAGAAACTTATGTTAGACCTGATATCCTGATTCTAGGGAAAGCTCTTTCCGGAGGGAATTACCCGGTTTCAGCAGTACTGGCAGATGACGAAGTAATGGATGTCATCCAGCCGGGACAACATGGTTCCACTTTTGGAGGTAACCCGGTGGCAGCCGCTGTGGCCGTTGCGGCTCTGGATGTGGTAAGAGATGAGCATCTTACCCAGAATGCTCGAAACCTGGGGAACCTTTTCAGAAGGTTACTGGATGATTATATCAGGGAATCAAATATCGTGGAACTGGTTCGTGGCCGTGGGCTGCTAAATGCCATTGTGATCAACGATTCTCCTGAGAGTTCTACCGCCTGGGATATTTGTGTGGCATTAAAGGAAAACGGTTTGCTTGCCAAACCAACACACGGAAATATCATTCGTTTTGCGCCGCCTTTGGTGATGACCGAAGAGCAGTTGCGAGATTGCGTGAATATTATCGTAACTACCCTGAAGCAGTTTGAGAAATAAGCAGAGATGTATGAAATTAGAAAGCCGGCTCCTTTTGGAGCCGGCTTTATTTTTATCCGCCGTATTGGCGGCCCATTTCCTCCATGACTTCCTGCCAGGCATTGATACCTCCAAAAAACAGGAAGCTGATCAGTGAGGTGATGATACCCAGCGCACTCAGCACGATCCCGATGATCGCCAGGATACGACCGGTCTTCACATTCTGGTAACCGGTGTAGAGTTCTGGTTCTGCATTATAGATCTCGATAGCTTTTTTTGCCATGACCAGGGCGATGATCCCGAAGACAAGCCCGGCAACACCGTAGCAGCAACAGCCAACGATCGAAAGTATCCCGAAAACCAGGATGAGTGTGGAGTTAGGTAATTCTCTTTTTTCCATGAGATTGATATTAATTGGTTAGGTTAAAGAATGAATACATTTTGATAAGGTAAGAAATGATCATAACCGCTGCGGTAAAAATGATGAGCGACAATTTGATGATATGGTCATTTCTAAATTTTACAAATAGGTTCACAAACAGGAAGATCAACAATAAAGCGATAGGATAAATCGCGGGATACATGATAAATGCTTCGGAAAAGTTACCTTTCACCAGCAAAAATGCCGCTCTTTGCGCTCCGCAGCCAGTGCAATCCACACCAAAAAGCGTTTTATTCAGGCAGGGCAACATGTATTCTTCCGGGTTGATCAATTCCTTATTTCTATTTTCTTGGTTATCTCCTTGGCGTCTGAAGTATTGACCTTTACAATATACACACCCGTGCTCAAATTTCCTGTAGCAAGCTGAAATTCTTTTTCCTGGCCTAGGAACTCTTTTAGGGAAACAAGCCTTCCGTTAATCGTATAAAGGCGTAGCATTTGAAGATTTGCTTCGTAAAGCATTTTGATTTCCAATTGTTCTTCCAGATTATTCTGAAAGATTTCTAAACTGTTCAGCAGTACATTTTTGGGTTTGTAGAGCTTTTCAGAGGCCGGGGAAATCAAAGGTTCCGGTTCAACAGGAGATTTTTCAAGAAAGCTAAGATAAAATCGGTCCAGGTATTCGCCGGCATCCAGCCTCATTTTATAATAACCGGTTTTGATGCTGTAATACAGGCCTTCCCTGGAATCGTAAATAAATATGCGGTCAGGATTGAAATTTCGTAATTCACTAATCGAAAACTGCAATTCCGCCGCTTCTTTCAGATAAATATTCAGCGGAATAAGTTCCTGGTCTAACATTGGCCTAACATTGATGGCGTAATTCTTTCCGGAAATAGACCAAGCAATTTCATTAGGCTTTTCATCGAACATTTCGGCATCCATCGCATGGTCTTCTTCAATAGAAGAATCGCTTCGGAAAGCCAGCCCAAGCTGCCGGATGTAAGTAGAATCAGTTTCGATATTCAGGATCAAGGATGGAATGTCTTCCGAAGGTGCTTTGAATTGGGAGAGCAGCGCGTCTGGTTTTTGGTATACTCGTTGGGAATTTTTGAAAATGATCTTCCCGGTCTTCTTTCCTATGACCATAAAACCCTGTGCGATCGGTGCAAATCTTCGCGCGACGAATTTCCCGGTTTCGCCGGTAAAGCTGTAGTCTGAAAACCGGATAAATGCCGGTGGCAGATAGAGATTGGCGCCAGGGGAATACATTCCGTAGCCGCCCTCATAATCTTTCAGGTAGTGGGAATTCAGGCTTTTGCTGCTATCCCAGAAATAGGCTATTCCGGTAGTCGCTGTATTTTCCAAAAGGAATTTGTTGAGGTCCAGCGCAGACGGATATGGATTTCCAAGAAGAATTACCTGATCTTTTTCAATTTCCAGGTCTATCTCACCATCATTGGGCATCCCCAGAAAATTATAAATTTGAGCCGACCCGGGATTGATGGGCTGCCCTTCAATTTCAGAAAAGTTGTTACCGTTCACTCCTTTCATGCTAAAACCTTCGCCAGATTTCAGATTGAAGTCATTTCCCAGGAATTCCCAGGAACTGTATGTTTTTCCGGAGAATTTATAGAGCCATTTTGAGGAAATACTCAGCGGAATGCTCTTTCCATCGAGCTGGAAGATGAGAGTAGCTTTTCGGGAGGTGATCTTATCCAGTGGTTCTGCAACAAAATCGTTGAACAGGAATTGCAAATTTGGAGGAATTCTCACCGGCATTCCCCAGTAATTATACTGGTATGCGTTGGACGTTCCGGTTTGAAAAACGGAAATATTCCCGTTGCCGATATTCTCATTGTCTTTTTTCTCGCCCTGCAGCAACTGCGCATCTTTCCGAAGATATAAGGCAGCTTGTAACGAAGAAGTATTTGTTTGTGCGAGTCGAAGCTCTTTTTGAACAAATAATTCCCGATCCCGAACATAGAGAAAGTGCTCAGCTTGGTCATTAGACTGGATGCTGAGCTGAGAATATGACGGTAATACCGCAAAAAGACCGAATAATATCAGGAGAAGCTTCATGAAAGCCATAAATTTGCATAAATGTAATTAATTGGACGATTCATAAATCAGTCCGATGAAAATTTAACTTACTGTAAATGAATAGTTCGCAGGTTTTAAATACGATTTTAATTGTTGCGGGTGGAGCGCTGCTGATGTACGCGATTTCTGTGGAAAATGCTTCTCCCTATATTAAGATTGCTGGATTGGTGATTATTATGTTTGGCCTTTATCGCGCGACCAATTTTTGGGTGGCAACCAAGGATGATCACGAGGAAAATGATGAAAAATGAGCAAATTCAAGGCAGGAGATCGGGTAGAACTGATGGATGACAATCTGCAGGGGCGCGTGGAAAAAATCACTTCAGACTTTATAACGGTAAGAACTACTGAAGGCTTTTTGATGGATTTTTCGGAAGCTGACCTGGTCAGGATCGATGACGAAATCGATGAATTTGACCTGGTAGATTTTGATTCGGAACAGGTAAAACAGGAAAAAAAGATCCCTAAAAAACCAAGTTCACAGCGTGTCAAACCAAAAGAGCGCAATGCTCCGCCAATGGAAGTGGATCTGCATATTCACCAGCTTACGGTCTCTTCTAAAAATATGAGCAATCACGAAATGCTGAATTTGCAACTGGATACCGCACGACATAAGCTGGAATTTGCCATGAGGAAGCGAATCCAGAAGGTGGTTTTCATTCACGGAGTGGGTGAGGGCGTCCTGAAAATGGAGCTGGACTATCTCCTTAGCCGCTATTCCAATTTAAAATATTACGATGCCGATTATAAGAAATACGGTTTGGGAGCTACCGAAGTTTATATCTTTCAGAATGCTTAATTCTGAGAGCCGGTAGTTTCAGTAGGCTCTTCTTCAGGGCAGGTGTCGTATGGGCAAAGCGTTTGTGGAACATTGGTTTCGCTGAATGACCCCATATTGAAAGGCACTCCAAATTTCAAACTTTCAGCATCAGATTGGTTGGTCCTGGTAAGCTCCAGGCCGGTAATGGTGATGACATAGCTGTAATCCCGGTTGATATCGTGATCCCGATATGTTTCGTTGGGATTGTTATTGCCCGTTTGCTCAGCGTTTCGGTAATCTGCCTTTTCCTCCGTGCTTTGAAGGTTTTCAGGTCTCGTTTCACCGGGATTTACCTCGTTCCTGGTCGGGATACCGTCATTGTCATCATCTTCATCCAGGTAGTCAGGAATACCATCTTCATCAGTATCCAAAAACTCCTTTCCGTTTATCACCACCACCGGATCAGTGTCTGAGCCTTCCAATTCTCTGCTGGTATATACATTGTCATTATCGTCATCCACATCCAAGTAATCTGGGATCCCATCTTCATCTGTATCCTGTTCTTCCTGGAAATTTTCTTCCAAATTGGTAAGCCCATCACCATCAGCATCAGCATTCGCAGCGATATCAGTAGCATATTTCTGAATGAACATTTTCGCTCCGTCGCCGCTGATCCATTCCTGGGTGATCTGGATATTGCTGGGTGGTACTACCGAACAGAAATAGTCTGAAGGCACTTCGGTATTATAAATTCTATAGGTAGCCAGCCCTTCGGTGTTCAGGTTGACCTGCAAGGTTTCCTCTTCCGGGGGAATGATCTGGCCATTTTCATTGGTTTCCAGGATACCGTTGTTGATCTCTACGGAAAAGGATTCGAAACTTCCGTCGTTTTTATAAGCGTAGATCACATCCTTGGAATTGCCCGGGCCGTCACAAAAATCCACTGTACTATCTTCGAAATCAAGATTATCCACAACGATCTCTCCATCATCACAGGCGGCGAACAGCATCACGATAAAAATGGGGAAAATAACTCTTTTCATGAACGGGCTTTTCAACAAAAATAATGGAATCAAATTGATCCCAAAGCCTTGTGAGAAATTATTTTATTTACTTTAATTTTGCGCGCATGAACAAGGTTTATTTCGATTCTGCAGCAACAACCCAGATCAGGGAAGAGGTCATCGATCGTATGACACAGGTATTAAAAGAAACTTACGGCAACCCAAGTTCGACCCATAGTCATGGCCGTTCTGCCAAATCTCAGATCGAGCAGGCCCGTAAGACTGTTGCGGAGATTCTGAATGTGAAAGCTTCTGAAATTGTCTTTACTTCAGGAGGTACGGAAGCCGATAACCTTGCACTGAACAGTGCAGTTAGGGATCTTGGAGTGCAGCGAATCATCACTTCCAGGCTGGAGCATCACGCGGTATTATATACGGTGGAGCAGCTTCAGGAATGTTTCGAAATCGAAGTAGAATATGTTGATGTTACGGCTTGCGGCGATATCGACCTGCAAAACCTGGAAGAGCGTTTGAAAGCGTCTCAAAAAAAGACACTGGTGAGTCTCATGCACGTAAATAACGAAATTGGGAATATGCTGGATCTTCAGGAAACTGCTGAATTGGTCAAATCTCATGGAGCCTTATTTCATTCAGATACCGTCCAGTCTATTGGGCATTTTAAGCTGGACCTGGAAAAGATCCCGGTAGATTTTACCGCGGTTAGCGCCCATAAGTTTCATGGGCCAAAAGGGGTGGGATTTGCCTTTGTGCGACGAAATTCCGGTCTCAAGCCGCTAATCTTTGGAGGGGAGCAGGAGCGTGGCCATCGCGCTGGGACTGAAGGTGTGCATAATATCGTGGGCCTGGAAGAAGCTTTGAAACTGGCGTATGCGAACCTGGAGGAGGAGCGCGATTATGTACTTTCTCTAAAGGCTTATTTCGTAGAGCAGCTTCAGCAGCATATTAATGGCGTGAAATTCAACGGGACCTGTTCTGATCCTGAAAAAAGTACCTATACCTTGATCAATGTGTGTCTTCCGGTAAGCGCCGAAAAGGCCTTAATGCTGTTATTCCAGCTGGACCTGAAGGGCATTAGTTGCTCAAAAGGCAGTGCCTGCCAGAGTGGTAGCGACCAGGGCTCTCATGTGTTAAACGCATTCCTTTCCGAAGAAGACCTGAAAAAACCTTCGCTCAGATTCTCATTTTCGCGTTACAATACCAAAGAGGAGATCGACTACGTGGTAAAGACCTTAAAGGATTTTATCGAAAGCTAGGGTTTTAAATTCCTAATATTTTCGGTGAAAAGTGGCCGTAAAGCTCGTGGTATTTCCCACATTATCGGTCACGATCACTTTCAGATCATTATCAGCAGTATCAGTGATCACGTTATCTGAAAAGTCATACGTCAGCGTGTTGTTCTTATATTCATATTCCATCAATATGAACTTGCCGTTTATGGTGGCCCGGTAAGAATTGATCCCCGAAAGATCATCGCTAATTCGAATTTTCAACGTCTCGTTGTTCGAGATCCACTGCCCGTCATAGAAATTGACCGGACTTACCCTTGGAGGCTGAATATCGGTGGCCAAGGTATAGGTTCCGAAGGTTCGGGTGCGCGTCGTGATTCGATTGCCGTTGCGATAGGTGGAAGAATAGCTCGGTTTTCCATAATCTGAAATACGCGCCACAAATAACTGGTCCCGTTTTTCCGCCGGGACCTCACTAATGTCAAAGCCAATCGTAAAATTGCTCGCCGCGGGAATTTCGTCTTTATGAACTTTAACTGTATCGCCCATGAACTGGATGTCCATAAAGGCATCTTCATAAATTGTACCTGCAGGAATGGAGATATCGATCCCATTCTCTTTTGCTGAAAAGTTCTTACCGGCTTCGACCAGTGTGAAATTTGGCGGAGGTGTTTCTTTGGAAATTTCGTTGCTCGAGCGACCCTTAATAGGAATAGTGATCGTCTTTTCATTTCCTTTAAAATCGGTCACTTTAATGGTGTACTGGTAATCGAGACTGTCTTTAATATTCAGTTTACCGTAATTCTGAAGTTCGCCATACATGCTCAGGGGGTTATCAGGGCTTTTGAATAATTTCTGAATTCGTTTTCTACTGCTCTGGTAATACTGGTAATCGATCAGCCTGTTGAGGTTTCGGGTTTCCGCGAACGAAAATTTATCAAAGTCGATTTCAAAGACCTGTTCGCCATTCAAACTGGCGTCTATTCGGAAAACACCATTGTGATTGTAAGCGCCATCCTGCTGGTCTACAGCAGAAATTCCGAAGCCAATTTCCCCACAGGCATCCACTTCATTGGTGGTAAAATTGCCGTTACTGGTAGGGATCAGTCTTAATTTCTGGCGTTTTTGGCTGTCATTCACGTGTGCTTCCTCATCCAGGGCATAGGCAAAAAGACCTTCTATAAGAGGTTCACGGGAATCTGGAACATCAATTCCGAAAAGCTGCGCGTTCATAGGTCGCTGGCTGCCGTCCCTGATCTCAAAATGGAGGTGCGGGCCGCCGCTGCCACCGGTATTGCCGCTGTAGGCGATGAGCTCGCCCTGTTCTACCTGTAGTTCCCCAGCTTCCGGGAACAGCTCGATTTCATAACTTTCTTTGGCATATTGTTTTTTCTTCAGGTATTCCTGCAATTTTGGAGCTAACTTCTGGAGATGGCCGTAAACAGTGGTGTATCCGTTTGGATGCTGAATATAGAGGGCCTTTCCGTAGCCATAATGCTGAATATTGATACGACTGATGTAACCGGTGGCCGAAGCTTTTACGGGTAAACCTTCGCGTTGCTGTGTTTTGATGTCTAAACCGCTGTGGAAATGATTGGATCGCAACTCACCGAAAGAGCCGGCAAGAACGATGGGCACGTCCAGCGGATTTTGAAAATAATCTTGTGGCAGGGAATTTTGCGCCTTCAGAAGGCTAAATGCTAATAGAAATAGCAGGCTTGTCACTCTCTTCATAAATCTGGGGAAATCAATTTTCAACCTTGGCGTAAATGTAATGAAAAGTCAGTTGAAAATTAAAGCACTTCAGCTCAGATGCTTAGTTTTAATTGTTAATTATAATTTGAAAACTAAAAAGAAAGTATTGGGATATTTCAAACCGTATGTTAACTTTGTAAGGGTTCACATCGTTTAATTGCGAGTATGAGTGAGATTACAGAAATAGTTGATAACCTTGAGAATAGGATCTCGAAACTGCTGCACAAGTTTGAAGTTTTAAAGCAGCAGAACGAGTCCCTGAAGGCCGAACTTGAATCTGTAAGAATGGAACACGGGAAGGTGGAGGAGCAATTGCAGCATTCCAACGACCAGATCCAGACGCTCAAAGCCGCAAATGCGATGCTTGGCAGTACCGAACATAAACGAGAAACGAAGCTCAAAATAAATAGTCTGATCAGGGAAATAGATCAGTGCATTGTTCAGTTATCCGAATAGAGATGAGCGACAAACTGAAGATAAAAATATCGATCGCAGACCGGGTCTACCCGCTAACCATCCAGCCGAAGCAGGAGGAAGGTTTACGCAAGGCCGCGAAAAAGATCGAAGCCATGATCAAACAATTTGAGCAGAATTATGCCGTAAGGGACAAGCAGGATGTATTGGCCATGTGCGCCTTGCAGTTTGCGGCCCAGACCGAGCAGAAAGATATTGATAAATCGAGCGATATGCTGGAAACGGAAGATAAGTTAAGAGCGCTTAACGACCTTCTAAAAGAGCATCTGGCTTCATAAGTTCTTTAAATAGCAAAAGGTAACTGCCTGTATTAGTGCTTTTTTTGACAAACTCAACGCGAATTCTTTAAAGAGGGTGAGTCTAGGTTGTAAAAGCGTGCCGTGTCCTCTCACGAGGAGAGCGGATTCTTGATCAATCTGTTAGCCCTAAACTTGATTTTAAGGAGTTTAGTACAAAAACCATGACTAATACAGGCTTTTTTTATATATCTAAATTTGAAATATGGACATACTAATCATAGTAATTGCCGCAGTGGTGGGCTTAGCACTCGGTTTTGGTATCGCGAAGATGCTGGAAAAAAAACAGGCCTCTCAAACTTTGCTCAATGCCAAAAAAGAGGCAGCCAGTATCGTGAAGGAAGCGAAAGCTGAAGGCGAGAGCATTAAGAAGGATAAAATTCTTCAGGCGAAAGAAAAGTTCATTGAACTGAAATCAGAGCATGAAAAGGTAATTCTTTCCAGGGATAAAAAGATCAACGAAGCCGAAAAAAGGGTTAAGGATAAAGAATCTCACGTTAGCAATGAACTTTCCAAGAATAAGAAACTGAACAAAGACCTGGAAGATAAGCTGGCAGATTATACTCACCGTGTAGATTACCTGGAAAAGAAACAGGAAGAAATCGATAAATTACATAATAGTAAAGTACAGCAACTGGAAGTTATTTCCGGCCTTTCTGCTGAAGATGCGAAAGCTCAGCTGGTAGAGTCGCTGAAAGATCAGGCAAAATCTGATGCTATGGCCCTGATCCAAGATACGGTGGAAGAAGCCAAACTTACTGCGCAGCAGGAAGCAAAGAAGATCATTATTAATACCATTCAGCGAATTGGTACAGAAGAGGCCATTGAAAACTGCGTTTCTGTATTCAACCTGGAAAGCGATGATGTGAAAGGCCGAATCATTGGTCGAGAGGGGCGTAACATTCGCGCTTTGGAAGCAGCGACAGGAGTAGAGATCATCGTGGATGATACTCCGGAAGCAATCATCTTGAGCTGTTTTGATTCCGTAAGAAGGGAAGTAGCAAGGTTATCGCTGCATAAGCTGGTGACCGATGGTCGTATTCACCCTGCACGAATCGAAGAAGTGGTAAAGAAAACGAAGAAACAGATCGAGGAAGAGATCATTGATATTGGGAAAAGAACGGTAATCGATCTTGGAATTCACGGGCTACAGCCGGAACTTATCAAAATGGTTGGAAGAATGAAGTACCGTTCTTCATACGGTCAAAACCTGCTTCAACACTCTCGCGAGGTAGCAAAACTTTGCGGAGTTATGGCTGCGGAATTAGGTATAAACCCAAAACTGGCAAAAAGAGCCGGTTTATTACACGATATTGGGAAAGTGCCGGAAACTGAAACAGAAGTACCACACGCGATCCTGGGTATGCAATGGGCTGAAAAGCACGGGGAAAAACCGGAAGTTTGTAATGCCATTGGAGCTCACCACGACGAGATCGAAATGAATTCCTTATTATCGCCAATAGTCCAGGTTTGTGATGCCATTAGCGGTGCAAGACCAGGTGCGAGAAGACAGGTGCTGGATTCTTATATTCAGCGATTGAAAGACCTGGAAGATATAGCCTTCGGATTTGGCGGGGTGAAGAAAGCCTATGCAATCCAGGCAGGTAGAGAACTTCGTGTGATCGTGGAAAGTGAAAAAGTGACCGATGATAAGGCGGCCAACCTTTCTTTCGAAATTTCTCAGAAGATCCAGACAGATATGACGTATCCGGGACAGGTTAAAGTAACTGTAATTCGTGAAACACGAGCGGTGAACGTTGCCAAATAGTTATCTGGAAAATGTAAATAAAAAAGCCGGGCTTATACAGCCCGGCTTTTTTATGTAATATCACAAAAATTAATCATCGTAAATATTCTCATAAGAATTTCCTTCCATCTCGAAGAATTTTCCGGTTACATATCGGAAATGTTCATCAAGCTCCGCAATCTCTTTCAGATCGTCTTCATCTAACTGGAAACCAGCGCTGGCAAGATTGCCAATGATACGTTCTTTATTGGTCGACTTCGGAATGACTCCCGTCCCTCGTTGTTCGCTCCACTTGATCAAAATCTGGCCTTCGTTAGCACCATGTTTTTTGGCGATACGCTGAATCACCGGATTTTCTAAAAGAGATGGTTCATCAGCCGCTTTCATGCGGTCTGGCCGGTCGCCACTGCCCAACGGAGAATAAGCGGTCACATTGATCTGGTTCCTGCTGCAAAATTCCAACAATTCGTTTTGCTGAAGATAAGGATGCAGTTCCACCTGGTTCATCTCTGGAGTATGATCAGTTTCCTCCATCAATCCTTTTAATTTAGGAATGCTGAAATTGGAAACTCCAATATGTTTTACAAGTCCCTGTTCCTTAGCTTTAACCATTTCATTCCAGGTTTCGATCAGCGGGACTTCATCCAGAGAAAGAAAATCTTCCGCTTTTTCAGGAAAGCCTACTTCCGGTTTAATAGCCACTGGCCAGTGCATTAGGTAGAGATCCAGGTACTCCAGGTTTAGATCATTTAGGGTGTTCTTCAGTGCTGGAATGACATCTTCCTTTTTGTGAGCATTGTTCCAAAGTTTAGAAGTTACCCACACATCATCCCTTTTCACCGTGTTCCCTTCAAACACTTCTTTGAAGGCTTCACCAACTTCGGCTTCATTTCCGTAGGTAGATGCGCAGTCTATATGCCGATACCCGTTTTCCAGGGCAATTTTTACGGCTTTGGTCACTGCGCCTTTTTCAGATTTCCATGTTCCAAGTCCAATAGCGTCCATCTGGTCGCCATTCGTGAATTTTAGTTTTTTCATTGTTCAATTTTTTCTGAATTTACTCAGAATGCCTTGCTTCAGAAAAAAATCTACCCGGTTTAGCAGAACTTTAATATCATTTCCTGGGATGGAAATCTTCCATAACCTTCCGAAGATGGGAACGGTCTACATGCACATATACTTCAGTGGTGGTAATGCTTTCGTGGCCAAGCATTTGTTGGATGGCCCGTAAATCGGCACCATTTTCCAGCAGATGAGTGGCAAATGAATGACGAAAAGTATGCGGACTCACTTTTTTATGAATTCCGGCCAGTTCCGTAAATTTCCGAACCAAGGTAAAGATCATGGCCCGCGTAAGCTGATTGCCGCGTCGATTCAGGAAAAGCGTATCGGTGGCTTCCGGTTTGATCTCGAGATGGTTTCGAATCTGGTCTTTATAGATATTGATGAATTTCTGGGTATAGTTGGAAATAGGCACGAAACGGTCCTTTTCACCCTTCCCGGTCACCTTGATAAATCCTTCCTTAAAGAACAAGTCGGACAGTTTCAGGTTGATCAATTCGGAAACGCGAAGACCACAACCATAGAGTGTTTCGATAATTGCGCGATTTCGTTCACCTTCCGGAGCACTGAGATCGATCGCTTCAATGATCTTATCGATTTCTGAAAGCGATAAGGTATCGGGCAATTTTCGGCCGATCTTCGGGCTTTCCATTAATTCCATGGGATTATCCACGCGATAATCTTCAAATAACAGGTAATTGAAAAAACTCTTTAAACCGGAAATAAGTCGGGACTGTGAACGGGCGTTGAGAGATTTGGAAGCTTCATAAACGAATTGCTGCAGCGTTTGATGGTCAATTTTTTCCGGTGAAATGCTGATGTTGTTAACATTCAGGAAGCGCATCAATTTTCGAACATCCAGGCTGTAATTGGTGATGGAATTATCTGAAAGTCCGCGTTCCAGCCGAAGATAATGCTGATAATCCCTAAGCGCATGCTCCCAATTCATGTGTTAAATATAAGGATTTGCCACTGGTAGTCTTAATAATACTTTATCGAAACCTAACTTTTTTTTAACAAGATGAAGCCTACTTTTGACCCAATTCAAAAACGAAAAATGATGAAGAAGACAATTTTATTATTCGCAGTACTTTTAGTTGGATTCGGTGCCAAAATGAGCGCACAGGAATATTGGAATTTTGGAGTGAAAGGTGGAGTGAATTTCACCAATATGACTTCAGACGGATTTGAGGAAAACAATTCCAGAACAGGTTTTCACCTGGGAGTTTTAGCTGAAATTCCGGTAAGCGACCGTTTTTCGGTTCAGCCAGAGGTGCTATACTCTACCCAGGGAACTGAAGCTACCAGGGTTGTTGCGGGAGATAGGTATACTGGAGAATACCAGTTAGATTATGTTCAGGTGCCTGTTTTAGCCAAAATTTACCTAATAGATGGATTGGCTCTGGAAGTTGGACCATCATTTAACTTCCTGGCAAATGAAAAATACGATTTTGACAGTTCTGCTTTAGATGCTGAATTTGACTCAGACATGGCGAGTTCTTTTGAATTTGGTGGAGCAGCTGGGGTTTCTTACAAATTCAACAACGGATTCTTTTTGGATGGTAGATATACCCAGGGATTCTCAAATGTTTATGACAGTAATGATTTTGATGGAGATGCCATTAAAAACAATGGTTTCCAGCTAGGAGTTGGATTCATGTTTTAAAGATTTGAATCAATTAATTAACACCTAGGAAAAGCGGAGCATGGTCTCCGCTTTTTGTTTTCTTATATTTCTAGATGAGTGAATTGGCAGTTGTGTGGTCGATCCCGAGGCCAAACATTTTAAATTAAGTGTGATTGATAGAATTTTCTATTAGGACAAGCTGGCAACAGCCTATCTGGATGATCCGGAATACAAGTATTTCTTTAAATTTTAAGCCGTTTTTTTTAATAGGAAATTCATAAAGGACGACTGAAACCTCCTTTTTTATTTGCTCAAAATGCTATCTTTAGCTTATGAAACTACTAATTATTAACGGTCCAAACCTGAACCTCTTGGGCAAGCGCGAACCTGGTACTTATGGAAACAAAGATTTCGATAGTTTTTTCACCGAGTTGCAGGCGAACTTCCCGCAAGCGGAACTCGCTTATTATCAGAGCAACATCGAAGGAGAGCTGATTGGGAAGATCCAGAAAGCTGATGATGATTTTGACGGAATTATTCTGAATGCGGCCGCATATACCCATACTTCAGTAGGAATTGGCGATGCGATCAAAGCCATTCAAACTCCGGTGATCGAAGTGCATATTTCAAACACTTTTTCCCGGGAGGATTTCCGCCATAAATCCTTTATTTCCCCTGCTGCGAAAGGCGTGATCATTGGTTTCGGCCTCCAGAGTTACGAACTGGCAGTGCACAGTTTTCTGAAGGAATAGGCATGAAAAAGGCCTATTTTAACTGGAGCTCCGGAAAAGATTCGGCCATGGCACTGTGGAAACTTCAGCAGTCTCAAGAATTGCAGGTCGAATTGCTGTTAACGACCATTAACAAGGAGCTCGCTTTTGTCAGCATGCACGAAGTCCCGGAAAAACTACTCGAGCGACAGGCTGAAAGTCTAAATATTCCCCTACGGAAAATACATCTGCCAACCGAATATACGGCTCCTGTTTATGCTGAAATCTTAACCAAAGAACTTTTGGAACTCCGAAAAAATGGCTTCGAACGAGCAGTTTTTGGCGATATCTTTCTGGAAGACCTGAAAAAGTATCGTGAAGAGCAACTTAAAAATGTTGGGATAGAGGCCGTTTTTCCGCTGTGGAAGCGGGATACAGCTACTTTGATGCAGGAATTCCTGGACAGCGGTTTTAAGGCGATCTGTGTTTGTGTGAATTTGAAATATTTGGACCGGTCATTCTGCGGAAAGGAAATTGACCAAAATTTCCTGAACGATCTACCGGAAAATGTTGATCCCTGTGGGGAAAATGGAGAATTTCATACGTTCGTGTTTGATGGTCCAATCTTCAGGAAAGCCGTAGCCTTCAAAAAAGGAAAGAGCTATACGAAAACCTATCCTGCAACAGCGGGAAAATGGGATACCGAATTTGCCTATTTTCAATTAAAAGCATAAAAAAACCCGGCTTTCGCCAGGCTTCTATAGCTATTTTCCATTATCTTCCTAGATGTGGATCACTTCGTCGTAAGCAGCGGCTACCGCTTCCATTACAGCTTCACTCATGGTTGGATGTGGATGAACCGCTTTTAATACTTCATGACCGGTAGTTTCCAGTTTTCTACCAAGAACAGCTTCCGCAATCATATCTGTCACGCCGGCACCAATCATATGGCATCCTAACCATTCTCCATATTTCGCATCAAAAATCACTTTTACGAAACCATCAGATTTTCCTGCGGCTTTCGCTTTACCAGAGGCAGAGAATGGGAATTTACCAACTTTCAGGTCATATCCAGCTTCTTTAGCCTGCTTTTCAGTCATTCCAACTGAAGCGATTTCAGGAGTGGCATAGGTACAACCAGGAATATTTCCGTAGTCGAGCGGCTGGACGTTCATTCCTTTGATCTTTTCAACACAAATAATACCTTCAGCAGATGCAACATGGGCCAGGGCAGGACCGTGAACCACATCACCGATCGCGTAAATACCTTTTACATTTGTCTCGTAAAAGTCGTTTACAACGATCTTATCCTTATCGGTTTTGATACCAAGATCTTCCAGACCTATATTTTCAATATTGGTTTTGATTCCAACGGCAGAAAGAACGATATCAGCCTCCAAAGTTTCTTCACCTTTCTTGGTTTTTACTTTCGCTTTAACCTTGTCGCCAGATTTCTCCACGCTTTCTACGGAAGAATTGGTCATCACCTTGATTCCGGCTTTCTTCACGCTTCTCTCGAATTGCTTGGAAACATCTTCGTCTTCGAGAGGAACCAGGTTTGGAAGGAACTCCACGATCGTTACTTCAGTTCCCATTGAGTTGTAGAAATGAGCGAATTCCACCCCGATAGCACCGGACCCAACAACGATCATTTTCTTCGGTTGTTTTTCTAGGCTCATGGCTTCGCGGTAACCAATCACAGTCTTTCCATCCTGCTTCAGGTTTGGAAGTTCACGTGACCTTGCACCAGTTGCAATGATAATATGATCTGCCTCATAGGTTTTCTTTTTATCATCTTTATCTGTCACCTCGATCTTTTTACCAGACTTCAGTTTCCCGAAACCGTTGATCACATCGATTTTGTTCTTCTTCATCAGGAACTGCACACCTTTGCTCATTCCATCTGCTACATTCCGGCTTCTTTTTATAACCGCTCCAAAATCTTTGTCGGCTTTTTCAATTTTCAATCCGTAGTCTTCGGCATGTTTCAAATAGTCAAAAACTTCCGCACTCTTCAAAAGCGCTTTAGTTGGGATACATCCCCAGTTAAGACAAACACCACCAAGATTCTCTTTTTCGATCACTGCGGTTTTGAAACCAAGTTGTGAAGATCTGATGGCAGTTACATATCCACCTGGACCACTACCCAAAACTAACACATCGTATTTACTCATATTCGGTATATTTTGAATCGGTTATAGAAGTTGCGAATTTAAGCAATTAAAGGCTAAACTAAAAGTTATTGCCGTTCGTATAAAGGCATAAAAAAACCTGTCGTGTTCAGACAGGTTTTTATATAACGATCTCCAGTTTTTTACTGAAGCGGGGAAACATTGATGATATCGTGATCTTCCATATCGATCAAACTTTGAACGGCATTATAATCACTTACATCAACACCGGAATTCTCCAGGTAATCTGCAGGAACCACAATAATCCTGAAATCCTGGTTATCGGTATAATCAGCAGAAATGGTGGCCGCATCGATGTTGGAGATGATGAACAAACGAACATCATAAAAAGTATAGTCAAAATTATACTGAAACTCTCCGCCATCTACATAATAAGTTTGAGGTAGCTGTTCGAAAATTTCAACAGGTTGCCCATCATCTGTCGTACCGTCTTCACCCACTTTATGGTAAACCAGTACAGCATCTGATTCGTACACTTCTACGCCTGCATCATTGAAATTGATCAGGGCTTCATAGCCTGTGCTATTGTTCAGGTCTACATTTACATCAAAAGTAGTTCCCAGGTAACCATTTAGCCCGTCTTCACCATCCATACCCGGAGGTCCCTGAGGTCCAACAGGACCTTCATTGGAACAAGAAGTAAGCGTTAGGCCGATTATCGTAAAAAGAAATAGAAGTTTTTTCATGATCATTGAGTTTTAGTTATTTTTCAAAATTGATGCTGGCAGAGTTCACACAGTAACGCTGACCAGTCTCTGTAGGTCCATCATCAAAAACGTGGCCAAGATGACTTCCGCAGTTAGAACAAAGGATTTCAGTACGAATCATCCCAAAAGTTCGATCCTGAACATATTCTATTTTTCCTTCTATTGCCTCGTCAAAACTGGGCCATCCGCAGCCGCTTTCAAATTTGGAATCACTTTCAAAAAGTTTTTCACCGCAGGCAGCACATTTATAAGTTCCATCCTCAAAATGCAGATTGAAACGGCCTGTGTGAGGAGCTTCGGTTCCTTTTTCACGAAGAATGCGGTATTCTTCCGGAGTCAGAACTTTTTTCCATTCCTCTTCCGATTTTTCGATATTGTATTTTTTCATCTTATTGCTCGCTTTCAGGTTTGAAATCCATTGCCACGCCATTGATACAGTGACGTTTTCCGGTAGTTTCGGTGGGCCCGTCGTTGAAAACATGTCCTAAATGCCCCCCGCAATTTGCGCAATGCACTTCCTGTCTTTCATAACCCAGTTTTGAGTCCCTTCCGTAGGCGACACCACCTTCAATGGCACGATCAAAACTTGGCCAACCGGTACCACTGTCAAATTTATATTGTTCTTCGTATACCGGGTTGCCGCAGGCAGCGCAGACAAAAGTGCCCGCTTCGTTAACTTTTAAAAGGTCACTGGAGAATGGTCTTTCAGTGGCAGCCTTTCGAAGTACTGCGTATTCATCCGAACTGAGTTCAGCTTTCCATTCGGCATCGGTTTTGGTTACCGGGAAATTTTCAGAACCTTTTTTTTCGGTTTTTTGGGCATTGCCATTACAGCTGGCCAGAAGCGCTGTACACAGCACCAGGAATATCTTTTTCATAATACTTTCTTTGGAATTAAAATTACAAAGATTGTGCCGTGATAAAAGTTGTGATTTTGTTAATTACCGCATCATCACCAAGGATTCGGCGATGCCCCAGGCCGTTAGTGATCATTAGTTCGCTATTTTGCAATTTTTCATGGATCTGGTAGGCGCTTTCTACCTCTACGTCTACATCCTGTTTGTCGTGAATTACCAGGCTGGGAACCTGGACATTTTCAGCAGAATGCGCTCCGGAATAATCGTCCATATCCTGACCAAATTTTTCATCGAGATAGGCTTTCATTTTCCTGGCTACGGTGTCGTTCATTTTCATATTTCGCGCAAAATCTTTGGTGATTTTCGTAACCGAATTGGCCGTCCCGATAATGACCAGTTTCTGAACAGAAAGTCCTTCGGAAATAGCTTTCAGGGAGGACATCCCGCCCAGTGAATGACCAATGATCACATCAAAGGCCCCGCATGTTTTCGATAAATAATGAATGGCTTCAATAAAAAAAGGCATCATCGAGATCTTGCCATCAGCTTTACCGTGAGCCGGAGCATCGAAACTGATGATTCTGTAGCCTTGTTCCACCAGCGCTTCAGCAATTTTAGACATTTGAGTTCCTCTGCCGCTCCAGCCATGAACCATCAGAACCTTTTTTTCAGCATCCTGATTTCCGTAGTCATAAACTATGATCTCGCGATGAATAGCGGGAACAATTATTTTTTTCTGAATGGATTCGCGGTCCATTTTTTCTTCGCGCTTCGGAAGGGGATATTTGAAAGGTGTAAGAAATAATTTCGCAGCAAACCTGCTGGCTAAAAACGGACTAATACTGGTTAATATTCTGGAAAACTGCAGGATGTAATTAGGAACAAGCAGTCTCTGAACGGGGACTTTTTCCTTAGCTTTTTTGGGCATATTTTAAGATTTCTCGTCTGTGCGACTACAAATTTTTTCAAATTTCTGAAAATGCTGCGAGACCTCAATATTACAGCGAATTTTTAAAATGGTATCGTTTTTGGATTATGCTTTATTGTTAAATCATACTTAAACAGAAAAGCGCCAGTTGTTGGCTTTTGTACTTTTAGGTAACTAAAACCAATATTATGAAACTGAAAAAATTATTTATAGGATTGAGCCTGGTTCTATTTATGGTGGCCTGTAAGACCAATCCCTTCACAGGTGAAAAGAACCTGAATTTTGTGAGTAACGACCAGCTTTTTCCGGCTTCGTTCGCTCAATATGACCAGTTTTTAGAAGAGAACGAAGTAGTAAGAAATACACCGGAAGCGGCTGAGGTAAAACGAGTAGGTAATAAGATCGTAACCGCGGCAGAACGCTATTTGAATGCCAATGGATACCAGGGATTCCTTGAAGATTTTGAATGGGAATTTAACCTGGTAAAAGATGATGCGGTAAACGCATTCGCCATGCCAGGAGGAAAAACAGTGGTGTACACGGGAATTATGCCAATTGTACAGGATGAAACAGGTTTGGCAGTGGTGATGGCCCACGAGGTTGCACACGCTCTGGCAGATCATGGTGCGCAGAGAATGAGTGCGGCTCAACTTCAACAATTGGGTGCAGTGGCTGGAACTGTTGCTTTAAGTGGTAAAAGTGAACAAACACAGCAAATGTTTGCTCAGTTTTATGGCCTCGGAAGTACCGTTGGAGTAATGCTTCCTTTTAGTAGAAGTCACGAGTCTGAAGCTGATAGAATTGGCCTTACATTAATGGCAATTGCCGGATATAACCCTGATGAAGCTGCTAACCTTTGGAGACGTATGCAGGCGCAGAGCGACGGGCAGGCTCCGCCAGAATTTTTGAGTACTCACCCGTCTAACCAGACCAGGATCAATAATCTTGAAAAATGGGCACCGGCAGCTAAAGCAGAAGCCGCCAAATACGGTCAGTCGTTTTAATAACGATAAAATATAATAGAAAAAGCCACCAACTCGGTGGCTTTTTCTATTTTTAGGCTATGAAACAACTACCAAAAGGCAGTAAGAAGCTCATCCATGCCTGGGCTTTTTACGACTGGGCAAATTCCGTTTACAGCCTGGTAATTTCTTCAGCCATCTTCCCGATATTTTATGGAGCCTTAACTATTCTGAAAGATGAAAATGGGAAAAAACTGGATGATACGGTTACTTTCCTGGGCATCGATTTTAATAATGACACGCTGATCAGCTATGTCACTGCCGCGGCGTTTTTAATGGTTAGTTTTTTGTCCCCATTCCTTTCTGGAATTGCAGATTACGTAGGAAATAAGAAGAATTTTCTCAAATTTTTCTGTTATCTCGGTGCCATTTCATGTATTGGTCTTTATTGGTTCAACCTGGATTATTTGTGGTTTGGCCTTCTATGTTATTTCCTGGCACTTATCGGTTTCTGGGCCAGCCTGGTTTTCTATAATTCCTACCTGCCAGATGTCGCTTTTCCCGATCAGCAGGACAAAGCCAGTGCGAAAGGATTTTCTTTGGGATATATCGGGAGTGTGATTCTGCTTGTGATCTGTCTGATCATGATCCTGTATTACGATTTCTTCGGATTTAAAAATGAGAATTTTCCAACCCGGTTTTCTTTCGTGTTAACCGGTCTCTGGTGGATTGGCTTTAGCCAGTATACGTATAAGTACCTTCCGAAGGGTAATAAAAAATCTACCTTGCATCGTTCAGTTTTGTTCAATGGTTTTAAAGAACTCCGGAAGATCTGGCGGGCTCTCAAACATAATGTTCAATTGAAGAGGTATCTCGCCGCATTCTTTGTGTACAGCATGGCCGTGCAAACCATCATGCTGATCGCAACTTATTTTGGGATTGAAGAGCTCGATTGGGGAGAACAGGACTCTACTTTTGGATTGATCATCAGTATTCTATTGATACAGCTGGTGGCGGTTGCAGGTGCGTTATTAACTTCCCGGCTTGCAGTGCGTTTTGGGAATATTAAGATCCTGATTTTCATCAATCTCATCTGGATCGCGATCTGTGGCTACGCCTATTTTATTGTAAGCCCGATGCAATTCTACATTGCCGCTGCTTCGGTTGGACTCGTAATGGGAGGGATCCAGTCACTTTCCCGGTCTACCTATTCTAAAATGCTACCTGAAACCGAAGACACCGCGAGTTACTTCAGTTTTTACGATGTATCGGAAAAGATCGGGATCGTCATCGGGATGTTTTCCTACGGACTCGTTGCGCAGCTCACCGGAAGTATTCGGAATGCCATTCTGTTCCTTATTGCCTTTTTTATCGTTGGCGTGTTTTTGCTGATGCGTGTTCCGCAGAAAATAAAAGAATAAAAAAAGCCTGCGATCGCAGGCTTTTTAGTTTTAAGATATCCGTATTTAGTAAGCTGAAATATCTCCGGATCCAGAAGATTTGAAATTTTGCTTTTCCGGATCTCCTTTATACATGATATCTCCAGAGCCGGAAACCGTTGCGGTCAAAGAAGCACTAGCGTAAACCTGGATATCTCCAGATCCTGCAACTCGAGCGTTCACACTTTCTGCTCTCAGGTCATAGGCTGCGAAATCTCCACTTCCGGTAACCGTACAGTCAAAATTACGCGCTTTGCCTTTTAATTTAATGTCCCCACTTCCGGTAATCGAGCCTTTCAGTTCCCCGGCATTGATGTCGAGCACCACATCGCCGCTTCCTGTTACTGAAACTCCGAATGAGGATGAGCTGATCTGATCCCTGGTCCAGATATCGCCGGAACCGGTCAGGGAAACCTGCGAAATACTTTCAAAAGGAACGGTAATAAGAATTTCTTTTGTTGGCCGAAGGTCTACACCTTTTTTAGTTGAAATTTTCAAGGTACCCGCTTTGACTTCAGTAGTTATATATTCCTGAAGGTTGCTTTCGGCTTCAATTTTCAGCTGGCCTTCGTTTCCTGCTACCAGTTGAACGTTCATGGAACCAACGAGTTGCACACCATCATAATCTCCGGTGCTTCGGGATTTTGTTACAACATTGCCGTTACCTTTTACTTTTTCCGAAGAACTCCACCATTGCGCCTGAACGCTGCTGATTGTGAATAAAATACTGGCCAGGATTAAAATTGCTTTTTTCATGATTTAAGATATTGATTGATGATTATTGTTTTTTTGAAAAATCCACGCTACCGTAACTGGTAGAAATTTGAAATTGGGTACCGCCTTTTCCGCCGTAATAGCCCGAAACTTCCTTGCTTGTATTGCGATCATTGCTGCGATTTACTTCCAGATCGCGAAGCCCGCTGATTCCCCCGTAAGAAGTTTTTACATGGAAATCGAAGTTCATTTCGCTGTCGTAGCCAATTTTTACCCCAGTGTAATCAGTATCGATCTGAATGGATCGCGCGCCTTTGATCACTTTTTCGATGCTCAGGGACCCGTAATCCATATCCAGGTTGGCTGTTGTAAAGATTCTATTGATCTTGGTAGAAAGATAGTCACCGCTCCCGCGTAATTCTTTTACTTTATCGATCTTCAGGCTCCCGTAGTCGCAAGAAAATTCCAGGGTGGAAATTTTTTCAAATACAGAATTGGTGTAATCTGCACTGAGGTTCACGCGATCTGCTTCTCCAATTTCAAAGTCGGAATAATCGGCATTGATCTCTGCATTAGTTAGTTTTCCTACGCGACTGTTCCGGGTATAATCGAAATTCAGGAAATTGGAACTACCGTTCAGTTCGCCGATATCAATTTTTCCGTAGTCGCAGTTAATCTTCGCGTTACCGTTGGTCTTATCTATATAAATCCCGCCGTAATCATTATCAATAACCAGGTTATTGCCCACCGGTGCCTTTACCAGAAAATTGATTTCCATATTTACATTATTGAAGCCGTCAAACAGGTTTTTCCACCAGGAACGGTCTTCTTTCTGAAAACGTGTTTTAGCGCTGACGCCCCCGGGGGTCTGGTTAAAATCCACATCGATGGCGCGCAGGCGGTCTTCCACCTTGTCTTCATCATCGCCGTTAGTTTTGATGGTTACTTCAATAACTACCCGGTTTTCATTCCAGGTCGTAATGTCTACGTTCCCATAGCTGTTGTCAATTTCCAGCTCATCACTGGCTCCCACGGTAAATTCTTTTTTGATTTTGCGTTCGCGGGTGTGTTTGCCTTCCATTTTTTTAGAATGCTCGCTCTGTACGACATCGCAGCTGGATTTGAGATCTTCTCCATAAAATGGGAGGTTGTTTGCAAGAACTCCAAAAAGGAGCAGGCTAGATAATAGTACTTTCATGATTGGCATTTTTTAGTTCTTTGATTGTTTCAATTTGTTCTAATACGTTTGTCAAAAGATCGATACGCTGTTGAAAGTTGCTGATCATGGCATGGATCACGCGATTGTCTTTTCCGCTTTCGCTCAAATCTTCCCGAAGTTTGGCGTATTCTTTTTCGAGTTTTTGCATCTGGGACATGGCATCCTGGATGATTGCTTCAGTTTCCGGAGTCTTTTCAGTTCTTAGGGTATTGAGTTCCTTCTGGATCAAACCAGTATAAAATTCCTGTGTTTGTTTCATTTCCGGGGAAATGCTGGCCAGATCAGTATTTCCGGCCTGCACGGGACTGGTGAATTCAAAAACCAGGAAGAGTGCCAGTAAAAATCCAGCGGCTATTCCAAACATCGGGTTCCAGAGCCGCTGGGTTGTTCCTTTGGGTTCTTCGGAAACCTGATGCAATTTTTTGAAAAACCGATCGCGGTGACCAGCATGCGGTTCCTCAATATCGAAATTAAGGCCACCGAAGAGCTCGTCTAAATCTTTATTTTCCATCTTTTTCCAATTTCTTTCGTAAACTTTGTTTAGCTCTTGAAATCATGGTCCTGCAGTTAGCGTAGGAAATATCCATGATTTCGCAAATTTCCTCATAGTCGTAACCTTCTATGAGATGAAGCGTAAGACCAAGGCGGTAATTGCTTTTCAACAGATTAATGGCCTTTAGAATCTTTCGCACCTTTTTGGATGCTTTTTCATCTTCTGCCAGCGCCACGCCGGTATCGTCTGCTTCATTTTTCAATTCATCATTATAACGAACCTCACCAAGTTTCACCGATTTGTTGTAGGCGGTTATACTTTCGTTCACCACGATTCTTTTCAGCCAGGCTCCGAATGTGGAGTTCCCGTGAAAACTATCGATCTTGGTGAACGCGCTTAAAAAAGCTTCCTGCATGATATCCTCGGCTTCAGCTGAATGGCCGGTGATCCTGAATGCGGTATTATACATCGCTTTATAATAGCGGTCATACACCTGCATTTGGGCACGCTGGTCGCCTTCACGACAACGGTCTACCAGGTCGTTAATATGATTGATGGTTGGTGTCAATTAAAACTTGGTTTCTGTAGTAAAGATGGGATTCATTTTAAATTGTTACACTTTCCGCAGAAATTTTTAAAAAAAGCATGGCACAGGAATTGAATAATTAAAATGAAAAATAGCTAAAATCTCCCAAATGTTTTATTTGCAGGGGATTTCAGGAATCTGAAAAGAAATTGTACAGATTGTCCTGGTGACAGTTTGACTTAAAAAAGATTATGGCCAAAACTAAATTTACAAATATTGACAGTTTGTCATTTCAGGGAATAGACGAAGATGCGGATCTTATCCCATTAATGACACCTGAAGATGAAGAAGAGATAAACCGGGAAAATCTTCCCGAAACCCTGCCCATTCTACCCTTGAGAAATACGGTACTTTTTCCTGGTGTGGTAATTCCAATCACTGCCGGAAGAGATACGTCTATTAAGCTAATAAACGAGGCGAATAACGGCAGTAAAATCATCGGTGTTGTTTCACAAAAAGATGAATCGGTTGAAAACCCTAGCGCGAAAGATATCAATAAAGTTGGGGTAGTGGCAAGGATTCTCAGGGTTTTGAAAATGCCCGATGGAAATACGACCGTGATCATCCAGGGGAAAAAACGTTTCCAGATCACGCAGGTTGTGACAGAAGAGCCGTATATGAACGCTACGGTCACGGAAGTGCCTGAAGAAAAGCCTGAAAAGGAAAATGCGGAATTCAATGCGATCATCGATTCTATCAAAGACCTGGCTTTACAAATCATCAAGGGGAGCCCGAACATTCCTTCGGAAGCTTCTTTTGCCATTAAAAATATTGAAAGCAACTCCTTCCTGATCAACTTCGTGTCTTCCAACATGAACCTTACGGTTGAGGAAAAACAGAAGCTTTTAGAGATCAATGACCTGAAGGAACGCGCTCTCGCGACGCTAAAGCATATGAATACCGAGTACCAGAAACTGGAACTCAAAAATGATATTCAGAGCAAGGTTCAAAGTGATATGAGCCAGCAGCAGCGGGAATATTTTCTTCACCAACAAATGAAGACCATCCAGGAAGAGCTGGGAGGTGTTTCCCATGAGGGGGAAATCGAGGAAATGCGCGAGCGAGCAAAATCCAAGCAATGGGATGAAAATGTACAGCAACATTTTGAGAAGGAATTGTCCAAAATGCAGCGTATGAATCCGCAGGTAGCGGAATATTCCATTCAGCGAAATTACCTGGACTTGTTCCTGGATTTGCCCTGGAACGAATTCAGTAAGGATAAATTTGATCTCAAACGAGCCAAAAAAATTCTGGATCGGGATCATTATGGATTGGACGATGTTAAGAAACGAATCATTGAATATTTGGCAGTATTAAAACTGCGAAATGATATGAAATCGCCAATTCTTTGTCTCTACGGCCCTCCGGGGGTTGGTAAAACATCCCTTGGAAAATCGGTTGCGGAAGCGCTGGGAAGAGAATATGTGCGGATTTCATTGGGAGGATTGAGAGATGAAGCGGAGATTCGCGGACATCGAAAAACCTATATCGGAGCTATGCCCGGCCGTATCATCCAGAGCTTGAAAAAAGCAGGGACGAGCAATCCGGTGTTTGTGCTGGATGAAATTGATAAACTCAGTATTGGGAATGCTGGAGATCCGTCTTCAGCTTTACTCGAGGTACTGGATCCTGAACAAAACAGTGATTTTCATGACAATTTCCTGGAAATGGGATTTGATCTTTCCAAAGTGATGTTCATTGCAACCTGTAATTCCCTGAGTACCATTCAGCCGGCATTGAGAGACCGTATGGAAATCATTAATGTGACCGGTTATACAATCGAAGAAAAAGTACAGATCGCCAAACGTCATTTGCTTCCGAAGCAACTGGAAGAACACGGGCTTTCTTCGGAACACCTGAAGATTGGGAAAAAACAGCTGGAAAAGATCGTGGAAGGTTATACCAGGGAATCTGGAGTGCGAGGTCTTGAAAAACAGATAGCGAAGGTAGTTCGTTTCGCCGCGAAGAATATCGCGATGGAGGAGGAGTACAACGTAAAGATTACTGATGAGGATGTGTTGGATATCCTGGGCAGTCCAAGACTGGAGCGCGATAAATACGAAAACAATGATGTTGCAGGTGTGGTCACCGGGCTGGCCTGGACACAGGTAGGCGGGGATATTCTGTTCATCGAATCCATACTCTCTAAAGGAAAAGGAAACCTGAATATTACCGGAAACCTTGGAAAAGTGATGAAAGAATCGGCAACGATCGCCATGGAATATATCAAGGCCAATGCCGAGACACTGAACCTGGATCCATCGGTTTTTGATAAATATAATGTGCATATTCACGTTCCGGAAGGCGCTACTCCTAAAGACGGTCCAAGTGCCGGTATCACGATGCTCACGTCGCTAGTAAGCCTGTTTACGCAGAAAAAAGTGAAGAAGAGCATTGCCATGACCGGTGAGATCACTTTACGAGGAAAAGTGCTGCCAGTGGGCGGGATCAAAGAGAAAATCCTGGCTGCCAAGAGGGCGAGGATCAAGGAAATCATCCTCTGTGAAGATAATAAACGCGATATCGAGGAGATCAAGGAAGAATATTTGAAAGGTCTTACATTCCACTATGTTAAGGAAATGAGCGAGGTCATTAATATTGCGATCACCGATGAAAAAGTGAAAAACGCTAAAGAATTATAGCAAAAAGGCCTCCGAAAGGAGGCTTTTTAATTTCTGTTTCCTTCAGGAAAAAGTAACTTTGTAGTCTTCAAAAAATTATATGAGCAAAAAAATTACCATCGCTATTGACGGGTTTTCTTCTACAGGTAAAAGCACTGTGGCTAAAAGGCTGGCTAAAGAACTCAATTATGTATACGTTGATACCGGTGCCATGTATCGCGCCGTCACTCTTTACATGATGCGAAAAGTATTCGTTTCTGATGGTAGTTTTGATGAAGAAGCGATCATTCGGCATTTGCCTTTTATTAATCTGAAGTTTCATTTTAATGAAGACCTGGGTTTTGGGGAGATGTACCTGAATGCTGAAAATGTGGAAAAAGAGATACGGTATATGGAAGTCTCCAACCAGGTGAGCAAGGTGGCAGCTGTGCCACAGGTAAGAAAAATGCTTGTGGAGCAACAGAAGGAAATGGGGAAAGATAAAGGAGTGATCATGGATGGGCGCGATATTGGAACCGTGGTTTTTCCCGATGCCGAATTAAAGATTTTCATGACCGCTTCTACGGAAGAACGGGCGACTAGGCGCTTTGATGAATTGAAGTCTCGCGGTGATGAGGTGGAATATGAAGAAGTGCTGAAGAATGTGAAAGACCGTGATTTTGTGGATAGTACCCGTGAAGATTCTCCTCTGCGTAAGGCAGAAGATGCAGTAGAGATTGATACCTCCGGGATTAGCGTGGAGGAAGTTTACCAGAAAATGCTCCATTTGGCCAAAGATCGTATCGATTCCTAAAAAGGGATGCCGCAAAAGCTCAGCAACTCCGTTTTATACCTGATGGCTGCCGGCGCTGGCCTGGTGGTCGCCAATAATTATTACAATCAGCCTCTTCTAAGTCTCATCGCCAAAGATTTTGGTGTTTCAGAATCAGAAGTGAGCAATATTCCACTATTTACACAGCTGGGTTATGCTTTCGGGTTATTGTTCATTATTCCGCTCGGGGATAAATTACCACGGAAGAAAATGGTATTGACAGTTTTTGTCCTAATAGTTGCCAGTCTTTTGGGAATGGCACTTTCTCCAAGTCTTCCCATTTTAATAGTTTGCGGATTTCTTGTGGGCTTTTCCTGCGTCGTACCTCAGGTATTTGTGCCGATGGCCGCCCAGCTGGCCGATGATGATAACCGAGGGCGGGCGATCGGGATTGTAATGAGCGGCCTGCTGATTGGAATTTTAGGTAGTCGCTTTATCAGCGGATATATAGGAGAATTTTTCGGCTGGCGCAGTATGTACTATATCGCCGCCGGAATGATGTTGGTCTATTGGGTCTTGCTGAAATGGAAACTTCCGGAGCTGCTTCCAGATTTTAAGGGTTCGTACTGGCAATTAATGAGGTCGCTATTCGGTTACCTGAGATCTGAAAATGCCGTAAGACTGGCCGCCATTCGTGGAGGTCTTGGTTTTGCCGGTTTCAGCGCATTCTGGACTACCCTGGTATTTTTAATGGAAGAAAATTTTGGCTATGGCAGCGGAATCACCGGGACTTTTGGAGTTCTCGGGATTGGTGGAGCGGTGGCAGCGACCTACATTGGCAAGCTAAGCGATCAAATGAATAAAAACCGGCTCATTCTTTTTGCCAGTTTAACCATGCTCCTGGCCTGGATTATTTTTGAATTTTCCGCATTTTCAATAATTGGGATCATAATAGGTGTTTTACTGATGGATATGGGGCTGCAATCACTGCACATCACGAATCAGAACATCATTTTCTCACGGAATCCCGAGGCTCGTAACAGGATCAATACTATTTATATGGTTGGCTATTTCATTGGCGGGGCCCTTGGAACTACCACAGGCGCTTATGCCTGGGAGTATTTCAGGTGGACTGGTGTGGCGAGTCTCGGCCTGTTTTTTACTATTCTGATCGTTATTTTTCATTTGAGTCTTCGGAAAAAGCAATCTGCTTAAAATTAGTGGGAAAGACATTTGATAAAAGGAAATTTCGTTGTATTTTTGCACTCCTTTTTGACGGAAGAACGGAAATTCAAAAAGGTTTGATAATCAAAAATGTAAAACATCTTCTGTAGTGCATTCCGCAGTAATGATTTCCGAAGTACTTACAGGATACAAATTTTTAAGTCAGTAATGGCTGAAGAAACTAAAAACAAAGAAGCTCAAAATGCTGAGCTAGAAGTACAGGATGTAGCTGGAATGGCTACAGATTCTCAACCTGAAGTTGAAAAACAACAGGAAAACCCTGAGAAGTTCCTAAAAGAATTCAACTGGCACAACTACGAAGAAGGAATTGATCCTATCGATGATGAGAAGCTGGAAGAATTTGAAAAGCTAGTTGAAGAGAATTTCGTAGACACTTTAGATGATGAAGTTGTAACCGGAAAAGTGATCAATATCACCGACCGTGATGCAATTATCGATATCAACGCAAAGAGTGAAGGAGTTATTTCTCTGAACGAATTCCGTTATAATCCAGACCTTAAAGTAGGAGATGACGTAGAAGTTTTGATCGATGTTCGTGAAGACGCAACCGGTCAATTAGTTCTTTCTCACCGTAAGGCTCGTGTAATCAAGGCTTGGGAGCGTGTTAACAAAGCTCATGATGAAAGCCTTGTTGTGAACGGATTTATTAAATGTCGTACCAAAGGTGGTATGATCGTAGACGTATTTGGTATCGAAGCTTTCCTTCCAGGATCGCAGATCGATGTGAAGCCAATTCGTGATTACGATGCTTACGTTGGTAAGAACATGGAATTCAAAGTGGTGAAGATCAACCACGAATTCAAAAACGTTGTGGTATCTCACAAAGCGCTTATCGAAGCAGATATCGAAGAGCAGAAGAAAGAGATCATCGGGCAGCTTGAAAAAGGTCAGGTACTGGAAGGTACTGTTAAGAATATCACTTCTTACGGTGTATTCGTTGACCTTGGAGGTGTTGATGGACTTATCCACATTACTGATCTTAGCTGGTCACGTATCAACCATCCAAATGAGATCGTTGAACTTGATCAAAAACTGAACGTTGTAATTCTTGACTTCGATGAGTCTAAGACAAGAATTCAGCTTGGTCTTAAACAGTTGAGCCAGCACCCATGGGATGCCCTTAGCGAAGACCTGAAAGTTGGTGACAACGTGAAAGGTAAAGTAGTGGTAATTGCTGATTACGGTGCGTTTATCGAAGTTGCTGAAGGTGTTGAAGGATTGATCCACGTTTCTGAAATGTCTTGGAGCACTCACTTGAGATCTGCTCAGGATTTCGTAAATGTTGGTGATGAAGTAGAAGCTCAGATCCTTACTTTGGACAGAGAAGACAGAAAAATGTCTCTTGGTATCAAGCAATTGACTCCAGATCCATGGACTGATATTACTTCGAAATACCCTGTTGGTTCTAAGCACACCGGTATCGTACGTAACTTCACCAACTTCGGTGTTTTCGTAGAACTGGAAGAAGGAATCGACGGATTGATCTATATCTCTGACCTTTCTTGGACCAAGAAGATCAAGCACCCATCTGAGTTCTGTAACGTAGGTGACGAGCTTGAAGTAGTAGTTCTTGAATTGGATGTAGAAGGAAGAAAACTTTCTCTAGGTCACAAGCAAATCGAAGACAACCCTTGGGATAAATACGAAGATGATTTCGGAGTTGGAACCAAGCACACTGCTAAGATTGCTGAGATCGTAGACAAAGGAGCTACTATAGATTTCAACGAGGATATCACTGCGTTCGTACCGCAAAGACACCTTGAGAAAGAAGATGGAAGCAAACTGAAGAAAGGTGAAGAAGCAGAATTCCAGATCATTGAATTCAACAAAGAATTCAAAAGAGTGGTAGCTTCTCACGCTGCAATCCACAGAGAAGAAGAGCAGAAGATCGTGAAGCAAAACGCTAAAAAAGCGGCTGCACAAAACCAGGAGAAAACAACTATTGGTGATGTGAACGCTGATCTTCAGGCATTGAAAGACAAAATGGAAGGAAAGAATTAATCACTTTTCCAGAAGTTTATAAAATGAAAAACCTCCCAACTGGGAGGTTTTTTTATGTCTTTCCAGTAAGTTTTTAAGAATTGGGAATATTGGTTTCGTTCTTGAAATTTTCCAGAATGCTCTTCAAGTCTTCTGAGCGAATAGGCTTTACCAGGTAATTGCTTACATTATCATACTTCTCCGCCCGTTTCGAATCGGCCGGATCAACCGATGAGGTCACGATATAGATCGTGATCTGTTTGCTGGTAGGAATATCGATGAACTCATCCAAGAACTCCCAGCCATCCATGATGGGCATATTCAGGTCCAGCAAAATCACTTCCGGGATATTCTCACCTTTTTCAATAATTGGCTTAAGGTTTTGCAAGGCCTCGTGGCCATTGTGGAAAACCATGATACTGCTGGAGAAATTCGCAAGTTCCATGATCTTCTTGGTTCCAAAAACAAAAACTGGATCATCATCGATGATACAGGCAATATCAATCTTCATGATTTTTCTTCATTTTAATTAAAAACTCGGTTCCTTCACCGGGTTGACTTTTTACAGTGATCGTTCCGCCCATGGCTTCGATCTGGTTTTTAGTGATAAAAAGGCCAATTCCGCGGCTGTCTTTATGACGGTGGAAGGTTTTGTACATTCCGAAGATCTTGTCACCATGCCTTTTGAGATCGATGCCCAGGCCATTATCTTCAATTTTTAACTGAATCTCATCGGAAGTTTCTTCCGCCGAAAACCTAAGAAAACTGTCTTTTTCACTATCCAGGTACTTGATCGCATTGGTCGTGAAATTCAGAAGGATACTGTCAAGATACGCTTTAATTGACAGAATTTCAATATTTTGAGGTACCAGATTTTCCACTTCAATTCCCGATTCCTGGATGTGCGCATTCACTGAAGTCAGGATTTTATCAATGGAAGAATGCAGGTTAAAGTGTTTGAGATTCTCATCTACGGAAGTATGGATTAGCGTCACCTCGTTGAGATGGTCGATCGTTTGTTTCAGGTTATCAGAAGCCCTGTACAACATTTGCAGGATCTGGTTTTCTTTTTCTTCTGGATGGTCCCCAATATAAAGATCCAGCAACATCCCAAAATTGCTGGAGTGGGAGCGCAGGTTGTGGCTCACGATATGCGCGAAATTTTTCAGTCGGTCATTCTGGTCTTTTGTAAGGTCTAGGATTTCTGATAATTCTCGCTGCACCACTTTCAGCTTACTGATATTGGTAGCCACTTTCAGGTAGCCGATGGTTTCGCCCTCATCTTCAATACGCGTGATGCTTAATTGAACCGGGATCGTCGTTCCGTTCTTTCTGATATAGGTCCACTCCCGGGTGTCATGCATCTTTGTCTGCGCCAGGTACTGAAACAGTTCCATTCCCTCATGTTTTTCCCCGGTTTCAGTTAAGATCTCTTCAGAAATCTTCTGAAGCTCTTTTTCCGGGAAAAATATCAGTGGCGTTTGTTTGTCTATAACTTCCTCCTTATCATATCCAAGAAGGTTTTCGGCCCCGGTATTGAAGGAGGTGATCACGCCATCGTAGTTCATAGACATGATACTCACCTGCGTGCTCGATTCAAAAAGGCCTTCCATTTCAGCCAGGGCTTTACGGAGTTTTTGCTCAGCAACCTTTTCCTTGGTAATATCGGTGATCTGCGAAACAAAATACAGCGGATAACCTTTTTCATCGCGTACAACGGAAACGGCCAGATGAATATACACCAGGTGCCCGTTTTTATGGAAATAGCGCTTATCCATATGGTAATACTGGCGCTCCCCGGCGATCAATTCCTGCAGCAACTGCAGGTCTGATTCCAGGTCTGCCGGGTACGTGATATCCTGGAAAGTGAGTTTTCGTAGTTCTTCTTCCCGGTATCCCACGATCTCACAAAGGCGCGTGTTCACTTTCAGCCATTTTCCTTCCGGGCTGATCAGTGCCATTCCAATTGCCGCGTGCTCGAACCCGCCTCTAAAGGCTTCCTCGCTGATTCGTAGTTTGTCTTCAGTTTCCACCCGGTTCGTAATATCGTGCATGGCGACTACGGCACCATCTATTTCTCCATTTTCGTCAAATAGCCTTTTTCCGTTTACTGAAACAATGATCGGTTTGCCGTTATTTGGCTTGATCATGATCTCTTCGTTCTCTAGCTTCCCGCTTTCCAGTACTTTCAGCAAAGGAATTTCTGACATTTCCAGCGGCCGTTTGCCGTCTGCCGTATACAATCCGTAATATTCTGATAATTTCTCCTGCGGAATCTGTTCCGCCGGCAATCCATGCCATCTCTTGGTCGCTTCATTGAAAAGCGTGAGCTGGCCGTTTCGATCGCAGGCAACCAGGCCAACGTCGATACTATAAAAAACAGCTTCCATCATCCGCTGCTTTTCAAAAACCTCTTTCTCAGCTTCTTTTATTCGGGTGATGTCCACGGTATTCATGATGATACCGCCAATTTCGTCTTCGTGGGTATACCACGGTCTCACCTCCCAACTTATCCATTGTTCTTCGCCCTGGTCATTAATGAATCCATCCTCATCTTTTTTCCTGATGGCGCCTGCCAGGCACTGTTGATGAACCACTTTCCAGGCTTCCGGCATATTGGGAAAAATTTCATAATGTGATTTTCCCGTAATATCTTCTTCTTCCAGTTTATAATCTTCGTACCATTTCCGGGATGCAGCGATGTAGCGCATCTCATTATCGAACATGGCAATGGCCGTAGGAGCCTGGTCAATGAACATTTTTTTAACGCCTAGTCGATGTTTGATCTCGCTGATCTCTTCCTGGAATCCTGCCATCCATTCAGGTTTGCCGTCCTGCGTCCAGCTCACGACCTTACCTTTGTCTTTTACCCATACCCAATTGCCGTTCTTATGCTTCATGCGGGCTTCACTGAGGTAATAATCCGTCAGCCCATTGAAGTGATTCTGGAATAACTGATCACAGAGCGCGAGATCTTCTGGATGTGCCAGTTTTCGCCAGGTATCTTCGGAAGTAGGTTCCAGTTCCTGAAGTTCATAACCCAGTAATTTCGCCCAGTTTTCATCGAATATGGTTTCGCCCGTTTGCACATTCCATTGCCAGGCGCCCAGGTCGGTATCTTTGAGAATGCTGGTGTACCGTTTTAATTTCTGAAGATTCTCCTGCTCTTTTTTATTGCAGGTCTTACGAATGGCCAGTAACATGCTGTTTTCTGATGGCAATTGAAGGATATTTCCTTCTGCGGAAAGTCTGGAGCGATCTTTTCGAAAAAGATGAAAATCAAATCTTTCGGTTACCGAATGGATCATCTGAAATTCTTCCGGAAGAAAAAGGTCGGCAGCCTGGATCTCCTGCAAATTCTGGTATCCCAGAACCTGAAGAATTTTGGGGTTAGCGTAAATAATGTTGTCAAAATCGTTTTCCAGGATCAGGAAACCATCTAATCCATAAACCTGGGAAAACTCAAATGCATCCGAATTTTCGCGTAAATAATCTAAGGCATTCACAGTCTTAGCCATTCCTGTAGCTTTTTGGGTGATTTGGGAATCAGGATTTTACGAAAATAACTTCTTTTGAGTATATAAAACAATAGGGCACTTAAAAAAATATAGTGCTTAATTCCAGATTTCGGGTCTTTCACCGTTTTTTTCGTGTGTTTTAAAGGGAAAGGAAGCTTTTTCTAAATATTGAAATCGGTAATATTATTCAGCTTTTAGCAGAATTTCCTTACCCGTGAGAACAAATTCCCGGTCAGGAGGAATCGCCTGAAGTTCATTTCCAATAGATAGATTGGAGAATTTTTCCGGTAAATGGAAAATAACCTTCCAGTTTTCCTGTGTCTGGATTATTTTCAGGTTCATAACCTCATTTTCTTCTGAATAAAATACAGAAAGTTCATTATCGCCAATTTTGACATTTTCCAGGGATGCTTTCGGCCAGGCCTTGGGCATCAAAGGTCGGAGATGAATCTCTTTTTCCGAAGCCATAGGATCTATTCCGAAGAATTGCTGGATTATAGGAATCGCATAGCTATAGATGGTCCAGGCCTGGGTGATCATCCCGTAATCTGGCGAAACTTCGTAGATGCTTCCGGGAAAAGCGTAGCTGAAAGACCGGGTCATTTTTTGCAAGTATTCCAGTGCACGATCTGGATTTCCATAATTATTTTCGGCAATCGCCTGGACGCCTGTAGGAAGTGTCATCACCGCACCGGTGTAGGAAAAACTTTTACTGCCCTTAAAACTTCCGTTTCCGGTCTCTGAACTTTCATCACGATCGATCCCGGTTACGAAAACACCAAACGGATTGGTGTATGAAACAGCGGTTTCCAGTGCCATCCTCGCCTTACCAGGATCTGCAATTCCCATTTCCATTGGGGTGTTCACTACCCAGTTGTGATGCAAAACAAATGGCCTGGCAGTTGCCGAAGGGTTCTTTAAAAGGTAATCCCTGGTATTTTTCAATTCTTTGACAGACCAAGGTTTATTTAATGTATCGGCCCTGATGATCGCATCTTCCGTAAGCTTCAGTGCCTGTTCGTCAGTTCCAATAAAATCAGCATACGATTGAAATTCTTCTGACCAGAACCTGTCATTGATACGTGTTTTTAGCTTTCTGGCGATCTCAGAATAGGCTTTTTGTTTGTCAGAATTTCCTAATTTCTCTGCAATTTTTGCAGCGTCTTCAAAACCTTGTTGCGTATAGACCGCTACATCTATCATTTCGCTGTCCAGGCCATGAATTTCCATCATTCCAAAACCATCCGGGAAAAGATTCCCATTTTTATCATTTTCTGAGAGCAGCCAGTCCAGTCCTTTTTCGATAGTTGGGAAATATTTTTTCAAAAATGCCTCGTTTCCATTCCATTTATAGATCTCCCAGATCAGGGTGGAAAACTGTGGAGTTTCATTAATATTGCCTCTATTGAAAACCGCTCCATTGGTAGACATTTCGTGAATGATACGGCCATTGGCGTTCACGGCAGACGAAACACTGTCTAGTAAACTGATGGTTTGGAGCACGGTTTCTTCCTGTCCTACGGCCATATATCCTCTCAGGGCATATTCGCTATCCACCCCAAAATACCAAGGATAATCTGGAATCCCGGCAGTCATTCCAGTGCCCAGCCCGGGAACGGTTTGAACCAGCCATTCGCTGTTGTACTTCAGCCATTCAAAAGCAGTTTGCAAGTTTTTATCAGGGATCTGAAGCCTGGATAGTTCTCCTAAATGTTCAAATTTTGAAATTTTGCTTTCGATTTCCTGAAAAAGATTTTGGCGAAAACGCCGGTAATTCTGCTGAAGTTCTCTTTCAGAAACATTGGAGCCGGAAAGATAGAATTGGATATTTTTGGTGGTTTTCGCAGGGATTTCCCATTCATAATCCATTTTGATACCCACACCTTTTCCCTTATATTTTGTAGGAATTTTTGTGGTTTTCACAGCTTTCTGATCACTGGCTATCATCGCGAACCAGGAATTGAGACTGTCTTTGAAAAGTACCTTGCCATGCTGAATTGCGGCAACATCCTTTCCGTCTTCCATATTGGTTCTTTCTCCAAGCCATGTTGGTCGCAAGTCTGAAAATATGCTGAAATGAAGTCCTATTTTTTGCGGCTGATCTGATGTATTCTGAATTGTGAAATTGATCAATAGCGCTTCGGAAGTATCTGCCACAAATTGCCAGCGTTCGACTTTCAACTGTTCTTCGGAAAAATTAAAAACCTGCCTGGAAGCCACCGGGAAATTAGTGAATTCCGAAGCATCGTCCAGTGCGATCGAGTGGCCAGAAGTTGTAATTTCAGCCTGAAAACCATCGAACAATTTGATGGGATGATCCCAAATCCCACCCATTTCTCCGGGAATGTGCCAGCCAATCTCCGGGAAAGAACCGTTTTGATGACCCACCATATATAACCTCCTACCGGAAACCAGGAAAGGAGAATCCAGGTATTCTGTTTTGCCGAGGATTGCCGGGGAATTCTTCAGTAAGCTGTCCAGCTCTACCTTCTGGGAAAATCCGGATGCAGATAGCAGGAAGGAAAATAAAAGTAGTCTTTTCATGAATGGTGGATTGCGTGTGGATTTCCGTAAAAATAGAAATATTAAGCCGTTTCAGATATTCCGAAAAGAAAAAACAGAATAGCCGAGATTCGGGAAGAACTTTTAAAGTTTGAAACAAAAAAATCTTATTTTTGTGGCAACTCACAATTTCGTGTATGAGCCGTAAAGTCCTGTTAAATGCCAAAGAAATCGATATTATCCTTCATCGATTGGCATGTCAGCTGGTAGAAAAACATACTGATTTTCAATCTACGGTTCTTATTGGTATTCAGCCACGTGGCGTATTTCTGGCCAACAGGATCGTAAAAATTTTAAAAGAGGAATACCAGCTGGAAAACCTGAATTTTGGTCAGTTGGATATTACCTTTTATCGAGATGACTTCCGAAGAGGAGAAAAGCCGCTGGAGGCGAACAAGACCCGCATCGATTTTATAGTGGAAGACAAGCGCGTGATCTTCATTGATGACGTTTTGTATACCGGTCGTAGCATCAGGGCCGCGTTAACGGCTATCCAGTCTTTTGGAAGGCCAAAAGAAATTGAATTACTGAGTTTTATAGACCGAAGATTTAGCAGGCATTTGCCTATTCAGCCAGATTATAACGGGCGACAGGTAGATGCGATCAACGAAGAAAAAGTAAAGGTTTGCTGGGTAGAAAATGAAGGGGAAGATGCCGTTTACCTGGTTTCAAAATAAGGAACAATGAGCGAATTAAGTGTAGATCACTTACTGGGAATCAAATACCTTAAGAAAGAGGATATTGATCTCATTTTTGCAACTGCCGATCATTTCAAGGAAGTGATCAACCGGCCCATTAAAAAAGTTCCTTCGCTTCGAGATATTACGATCGCCAATTTGTTTTTTGAAAACAGCACCCGTACCAGACTATCTTTTGAACTGGCTGAAAAGAGGCTTAGCGCCGATGTGGTGAATTTTTCGGCAGCATCTTCTTCAGTAAAAAAAGGAGAAACCCTGATCGATACCGTGAACAATATCCTTTCCATGAAAGTAGATATGGTAGTGATGAGACATCCCAATCCTGGAGCGGGTATTTTTCTCTCAAAACACGTCAAGGCCAGTATTATCAATGCCGGTGATGGCGCTCATGAGCATCCTACACAGGCACTTTTGGATTCCTATTCCATACGAGAAAAGCTTGGTGATGTAGGAGGGAAGAAAGTAGTCATTGTAGGAGATATTTTACACAGTCGTGTGGCCCTTTCAAACATCTTTGCGCTGCAACTTCAAGGTGCGGAAGTAAAGGTTTGCGGTCCAAAAACCCTGATCCCGAAGCACATTGAATCACTAGGGGTAGCAGTGGAGCCTAACCTGGTTAAAGCCCTGGAATGGTGCGACGTAGCCAATATGTTACGTGTACAGAACGAACGGATGGACATCAGTTATTTTCCCAGTACGAGAGAGTATGTGAAACAATATGGTCTTAGCAGGAAGATACTCGACAAACTTCCAAAAGAGATCGTGGTGATGCACCCGGGACCTATTAACAGAGGAGTAGAGATCACCAGCGATGTGGCCGATTCAGACCACGCGATTATTCTCGACCAGGTGCAGAACGGAGTAGCGGTGAGAATGGCCGTAATTTACCTACTGGCTTCGAAAATCAAACAATAGGTTTTATTTCGTAACGGTTTTTTATACTTTTAATTAGAATTCTGATAGACATGAAGTTTGATAGAAAGGAAAATTATGTTTTGATCGCCCATAAAGGTGGTTCTATAACTGAATTTATTTCCGCGCTTACAAAACATCACGAAGAAATCGAGCAGGACAACGTGGTCGTGGATCTATCTCATAACCCGAATGTAACCTCAGAACATCTGATGGGGTTTTTGGAAATTGCCGAGCTTTACCGAACCAATAACCGAAGCTTTGTGATCATTTCTGATCAGGTTAGTATAGACGATTTGCCCGAGGAACTGGTGGTAGTGCCTACCAGCCAGGAAGCCGAGGATATGATCCAGATGGATGAAATCCAGCGTGATCTGGGTTTCTGAAATATCGATAAACAAGCCGTAACATGAAAATTACTATTCTTGGTTGCTACGCCGCAACTCCAAGAAGCTTCACCAATCCAACCTCCCAGGTGCTGGAGATGAAAAATCATCTTTTCCTCATCGATTGCGGGGAAGGAACCCAGGTTCAGCTTCGGCGAAATCGCATTAAATTCTCCAAGATTCGCCATATTTTCATTTCGCATTTACATGGCGATCATTTCTACGGACTCGTGGGACTTATTTCTACTTTCCGTTTATTGAACAGGGAGCAGGAATTGCACGTATATGGGCCCAAGGGTATCAAGGAAATTATCAGTTTACAGCTGAAACTGGCCAATTCCTGGACCAATTACCCGCTGATCTTTCATGAATTGCAATCCAAAGAACAGGAGCTTCTCTACGAGGACGATAAACTGAGCGTGAAAACCATCCCGTTAAAGCACAGAGTGTATACCAACGGATTTTTATTTGAAGAGAAGCCTGGCGAACGCAAGTTACTGGTTCATGAAGCACAACGACTGAACATCGATAAAACTCTTTTCAAAAGCCTGAAAAAAGGAAAAGATGTAGTTTCAGAAGATGGGGAATTGATCCCGAATTCGATGGTCACATCAGATCCGGAACCAGTAAAATCGTATGCGTTCTGTAGCGATACAGTCTATGATCCTGAGATCGTACCAATGATCAAGCGGGTCACCGCATTATATCACGAATCCACTTTCCTGGAAGAGCAGCATGAGCTGGCTTTTCCAACCAAACATTCTACTGCAAAACAAGCCGCTTCTATAGCCAGAGATGCCGGGGTGCAACATCTTATTCTGGGACATTATTCTACCCGTTATAGCGATATTGAACTATTTCGCACCGAAGCCTCTGAGATTTTTCAGAATATTTCCCTTGCCGATGACGGGAAGGAATTTACCTTTTAGCGACTAATTTTTCTTAAAGCTTTTCGCCCTTTAACCGGTTCTAAATCAATTCACTGGCCGTACTTTCCTACAAATTATGTTAAAATTTCTTCAAATTTGACAGAATATTGACATTTGAGTGCTTTTAGTCGATTTAATATGTACATTTATCGTCCCTGAATGTAACATGATTGACCTATGAAAAAAATTACGTTAAAAACCATTATGTTAATCTTCTGTGGGGTAATTCTTACATCTTGCTCTAAGGATTCCCTTTCTGAAGATGTGACATCGTATGATCAGGTGGTTACTAAGAAAGTAGCTTACGACTATGATGCCATTGAAGTTGAAATTCTGGAAGACATCAATCTTTACAGAAAAGCAAACGGCTTAGCTGAATTGCAACCGCTTACTGAAGTTTCTATCGAAGCTGAATCTCACAACGAATATATGATCGATCAGGGTACGGTTAGTCATGATAATTTTTCGCAAAGAGCTTCTTTTTTAATGCAGGAATTAGGCGTGCGTTCAGTGAGTGAAAATGTAGCCTACGGGTACAGAAGTGCCGACGCAGTTGTTAAGGCATGGCTGAAGAGTAAAGGTCATAAAGAAAATATAGAGGCAGACAATACCCATTTTGGGATATCTGTTCGCCAGGACGCAGATGGAAGAAATTATTTTACTAACATCTTCGTCAAAAAGTAAAAACCGCAAGTTTTGTTTTCCCCCCCAAATCTAAAAAAGGGTTCAGGCTAGAGGCTGGCCCTTTTTTTATTTTCTAAAATTTAACTTAAATCCGATTTTGAGCTAGCAGTGAGAGCTCCGGATTATCCATTTTAACAGGTTTTAAGTAATTGCTATAAATCGATTTTTAATTTACCACTTTGAGCGTAATGAAAATATGGATTAGCCGCAAATTAGACCTCACCAAGTTTGTACTTTCAGCCGAGGATATTTCAAAATAGGTTGTAGAACTGAAACAGTTTTAGAGTGAAGTTTAGTTGGTTATAGAAAGGACTACTTCCTGCACTTTGAAAAGAAAGCTAAATGACAGAGCAATCTTGGATGACAATTGGGAATTAGGTGTAATCATTTCAGATTTCTTTCCATTCGTTATTAAAACCTTTTCAAGATCCAGATCGATAACTATCAAAATAAAAAAATCAGATAATTAATTCATAGGATAAATCACCTGTCAACTTTCTTTCTTTAGAGAGTTTCCGCTGGCGCGATATTATTCTAAAATCTTATCTAATTCTAAATTTGATTGGGGGCAGGAATTTGGGTAAAATTATGGAAGCGGATTTTCGAACTGAATAAAATCGAAAAAGGTCCAGGCTAGAGGCTGGACCTTTTTCTTCATCATCGATTTGTTGGGGTCGATTTGCTTTTAAAACTACTAGGTAATCCTGTTTTATACCCCGTAAACCGAGTTTTCAGATATCAGATAAAGAAAGAAGCATCAATAATTCAAGTTCCGAAATTAGGGAAACGATTGACGGGAACCCTGAAAAACATTGATACTTCTTTCGAGTTGGTTAGTTAGCTTATTCTTTCATTTGAACGACCTTAAACATCGAACGACGGTTCAATTGGTGATCCTGTTCGGTACAACGGTCACAGTCTATTGCCGGCTCGGTTTCTCCGTGACCTTTGTAGTCTGCAATCCGTTCCGGAGCAATTCCTTTAGAGATCAGGTAATCATAAGTTGATTTAGCGCGACGTTCGGCTAGTTTTTCGTTATAGGCATTAGTCCCTCTGCGATCGGTATGTGAGTTGATCTCGATGACGAGTTCCGGATATTCGTTTTGCATAAGATCTACCAGTTTATCCAGTTCCTGAGCGGCATCCGGGCGAATGTTCGATTTGTCAAAATCGAAGTAGATATTATTAATTTCAGCCAGGTAGTCTACATCACGAACAGGGTTCAGCTGAATGTCATAGACCATTTCATCCTGTTCATCACTGTCGTTTGTATTGACGGTACCGGTAAAAGTTTCATATTCGATTTCCTTGGCTTCGATTGGAATCATTTGATCACGAGCGACCTCGGTTTCATAATTTCCGTCCTCATCGGTTTCCAGGAAAGCAATCTGGTGATTTTCATCGTCCATCAGTCGAACAGTAGCCTGGCTTATAGGCTCTCCATTAATGGCATCGGTCACCGTTCCTTTCAGGACTAAAGGATTCAGCTTATTAAAAACATAAATATTGTCACTGCCACCATCACGGTTGGAAGAAATGTATCCCTGGCGGGAATCATTTACCTGGAAATAGGCAAAATCATCCATGTTGGAATTGATGCTCTCTCCAAGATTCATGACCGTATCATTTTCTTTTTCGAGGCGGAAGAGATCAAAAAGTCCCAGGCCGGCATGCCCGTTTGATGAAAAATACAAGGTGCCATCAGTATCCATAAAAGGGAAGGTCTCATCAAATTCAGTGTTTACAGGCTCGCCAAGATTTTCAGGTGTTCCGAAGGAAAGACTATCTACACTTACTTTATAGATATCTGTTCCACCCATTCCGCCTGGCATATCAGATGCGAAGTAGAGCGTTTTACCGTCTTTGCTTAAAGTGGGGTGCCCTACCGAATAATCATCAGAATTAAATGGCAATTCTTTTACATCTGTCCATTCTCCATTTTTCCAGCTTGCAGAATACAGCTTCAGGTTATTGGTCCTGTCTTTATCTTTTTTTCCTTCTTTATTTCCAAGGATATTGTTTCTGGTAAAATAAATGGTCTTTCCATCAGGAGAAATCACCACTGGGCCATCGTGTAGCTTGGTGTTTACATCACCTTTAATAGGACTAATGTTTCCGCTTTTCTGATCCAGCACGTATACGTCAAGAAACGGTTCACCGTTCCAGCTGTAGGTTTTCTTTTTGACATCACTATCCTGTGCGCGTGCCGATACGAAGTAAAGCATACTGTCTTTTGCGAACACCCCAAAATCGCTTACTTCTGAATTCAATTCAGGAGAAGACTGAAGTTTGTAGGTGATCCCAGGACGGTATTCGTCTTTTTCGATCATTTTCTCGATCTCATCCGAAGAATTGCCACTTTCGAGGTACTTCTTCAGCCAGGTGCGAGATTCCTCGTAACGCTTCACCCCACGAAGAGCCTGAGCGTACTTATAATAATATTCGGGATCGATGTTGTCTTCTTCGATCACATCACCATAATAGTGAACGGCGTTTTCAGGGCTGCGCAACATCATGTAGGCATCGCCCAGCTTTTTGCTGTTTTCAGAAACCTGGTAGCCGTCTTCGATGAGTTCTTTGTAAACATCGGTAGCCTCCAGGTAAGCGAAATTGTTATACAGTTTATCTGCCTTCTTTTGCTTTCCGCTTTGGGCCTGCATCGATACCGACGCGATTAGAAGTATTAGTATGAAGTAAAGTTTTTTCATAATCCACAGGCTTTAATTAGAAGAAACGAGGTGATTTGTATCGAGTGTTTTTAAGTCTGATTTCATAGATCAGCAGGATTTCGTGTGAGCCACTGGTGTACGGGCGAATATCAGATATTGGATATTCATAAGCATAACCTGCACGAAAGCCGTTAAAGACCTGCACATCCAGGAAGGCACCAACCGCATCATCGATCCTGTAGGATCCGCCCAGATAGAATTTCTCATTGAAGATCGCAGTAGCCGTAAGATCTACGGAAAGAGGCGCTCCTTTGGTCATTTTAACCAGGGTAGTGGGTCTTAATTTCACATTATCGCTCAGGTCAAACACATAACCTCCTGTTAAATAGTAGTGAACCTGCTCCAGAGCCAGATATTCGTTGAACTCGTTATTGTTATTGTTGATCAGTTTAGGAGCTGAAGCCCCGATATACCAATTCTGAGACGACAAATAAAAACCTAGCCCGAAATTTGGCGTCCAGCGGTTCAACCGATCCTGAAAAAACGGATCGTTCATAACTTCCGGCTCTGTGAACAGTTCTTCTTCAAGATTGTAATAGCTCGCACCTGCTTTTAATCCCATTCGCAGACTTACATCGGCACTCAGGTCAATGCGGTAAGCGAAATCACCATAAGCATAGGTGTAGTTTTCGTAACCCGCGTTGTCATTAATGATAGACAAGCCAAGACCTATCTTATTATTGCTGAGCGGCGAGTTGATCGATAGTGTTTGCGTTGTTGGTGCGCCTTCAAAGTCTGCCCACTGACTGCGGTGCAGCCCGATGATTGAAAAAGCATCCCGACTACCGGCATAGGCCGGGTTGATAGATATGGTGTTATACATATACTGCGTAAACTGAGGGAGCTGTTGCGAGAAAGCTGGGGCGGCAACAAGTATCACTAAAAAGATTAGAAATTGTTTTTTCATGGTTTCCCTTTTTATTTTGTTCCTAAATAGATGTATCCAGTTATCGGCTCGAAATCTGTATTTCTTACCTCGATCACGTAGTAGTAGGTACCTGACGGTAACTGGTTCGAACTTGTGAACGATTTCTCAGAGAAACCATCCCAGTTATTCTGATAGCTGGTGGCAGTGAAAATCTCTGCACCCCAACGGTTGAATATTTTCACATCATACGTAAAGTCACACTCGGTTCCCTGGCCAATTTCGAAAAAATCATTTCGTCCGTCTCCATTTGGAGTTACCACTTTAGAGATGTTGTCGCGTACATCCTGAACCGTACAGGCCAATGGTACACAATCATCATTTATAGTTACCGTTACTGTTGTTACTGAAGGACAGTTGCCTTCGATCACGTAATCAAAAGTATAGGTGCCTAAATCTGCCTGTGAAGGATCCAGGAATGAATCGGTCAACGCGCCAGAATTGTCATTATCTATCCAGGTTCCGTTTTCGTCATATTCGCTTAGGAAAAGATCGAATAGGTCCAGCGTGGAATCATCAATACACAGCGTTGCATCAGTTGTTTCAATTTCCGCAGCTACAGCTTCATTAACAGTTACTGTTGTTGCTTCGGAAACCTGCCCGAATTCATCTTTTACTGTTACCTGATATGTTCCAGGAGCAACTTCAGAGAAGGTGTTGCTTTCCTGATAGTTTTCACCGTCGATGCTGTAAGTAACACCTTCCACAGCGGTCACAACAATAGTTCCGGTTGGCTCGGCACAGGTGGCCTGCGTTACGGTTGTTCCAGGAGCTCCTGGTGGTTCCGGTAGCGGTTCTTCTTCTACCGTTACGGTAAAGCTACAGCTGGCTGTGTTTCCGGCGGCATCAGTTACGGTGTAGGTAACAGTGGTTTCGCCCACTGGGAATTCCTCACCAGAGGCAATTCCTTCTGTCATCTCCACAGTGGTTCCTTCGCAGTTATCAGTATAACTTACCATGGTATAGTTCACTATGACGCTGGAAGTTCCAATTTCAACCTGAATATTTATACTTTCTGGACACTCGATCACCGGAGCTTCATCATCAGTCACAGTTATAGTGAAAGTTGAAGTCGCTGTATTACCATTAGTATCAGTAGCGGTGTAAGTGATCGTTGTGGTTCCAATTGGGAATTCACTTCCAGGAGCAGCACCTTCAGTAAGTTCTACACTTTCAATTCCGCAATTATCAGTCGCTTCAGGAATTAGGAAATCTACCACAGCACCACATGTTCCAGGATCGTTGCTTACTTCAATATTTGAAAGTTGTTCAATCGAAGGACCTTCATCATCGTTGACAGTTACATCGAAAGAACATTCAGCAGTGTTTCCGGTAGCATCAGTTGCTCTGAAAGTTACAGTTGTAGTTCCCACAGGGAACACCTCTCCAGAAGCTGGACCAGAAATTTGCTCGATACTTACTTCTCCAGAATTGTCTGCAAATTCAGGCATGTCAAATTCCACTGCAGCTCCACAGATTCCAGGATCATTTGGAGTTACAATATTTTCAGGGCACGAGATCGAAGGATCTTCGCCATCTTCAACAGTAACAGTGAAGCTACATTCTGCCGTATTTCCAGAATTATCTGTAGCAGTAAATGTTACAGTAGTATCACCGATAGGGAACTGAGATCCTGATAATGGACCAGCAGTTTGTTCTACAGTCACATCACAATTGTCAGTTGCAGTTGCGTCTGCAAACTCAACGATTGCGTAGTTCTGACCAGTAGCAGTTGTCACAGTCATGTCACCAGGACAGCTGATGATCGGGTTGGTATTGTCAACCACAGTCACATCGAAAGAAACTGTAGCGGTGTTTCCATGAATATCGGTCACGGTCCAGGTTACTGTAGTAGTTCCTACAGGGAATACTTCGCCAGAAGCCAGACCTTCAGTAATTTCTACAGATTCCAGTCCGCAGTTGTCATCAGCACCGATCATTCCGAAATCTACCACAGCACCACAGAATTCCTGTTCTGCGTTCACGGTGATGTTTTCCATCGTTTCGGTAGTTGGTGCTTCGGTATCATTTACAGTTACATCGAAAGAACATTCAGCAGTGTTTCCAGCCGCATCAGTTGCTCTGAAAGTCACGGTTGTAGTTCCAACTTCGAAGAATTCACCTGAAGCAGGACCAGTTAGTTGTTCGATGGTTACCTGGCCAGAATTATCTGCAAACTCAGGCATAGCGAATTCCACAACAGCGCCACATAGTCCAGGATCATTTGGCTGAACGATATTTTCAGGACAGGTGATCGTTGGATCCTCATCATCTTCTACAGTGATCGTGAAAGAACATACCGCAGTATTTCCAGACGCATCAGTTGCAGTGTATTCAATAGTATGAACACCAGGACCGAACTCAGAACCAGAAGCCTGTCCGCTAGTTTGGGTAACAGTTACCTCACAGTTATCAGTTGCCGTAGCATCTTCAAAAGTAACCACCGCGAAGTTTTCACCTTCAGCAGTTGATACTTCGATATTACCAGGACAGGTGATCATAGGGTCTTCGTTATCTACCACAGTTACTGTGAAAGTCATTGTAGACTGGTTGCCAGAAGCATCAGTTACCACATAAGTCACTGTAGTAGTTCCTACTGGGAATACCTGACCAGAAGCGATACCTTCGGTCATTTCGATCGACTCGATCTCACAGTTATCGGTAGCCTGAATAGTACCATAGTTGATCACAGCACCACAAGTTTCCGGATCGGTATCGATATCAGTATAATTTTCTATTTGAGTCACAACCGGAGCTTCATCATCGCTAACAGTTACGTTCTGTACACAGGTAGCAGAATTTCCGTTAGCATCAGTCGCCGTCCAGGTTACCTCAGTAGTTCCAAGAGGGAAGGTGGTTGGTGCATTGTTTGTAATGGTGATCTCACCTTCACAATTATCAGCAGCAGTAGCCATTCCCAGATCAAGGTTCGCTAAAGACACCCCACAAAGGCCATCTTCAGTAGTAATTTCAATATCTGCAGGACAGGTAATTTCAGGTGCTTCATTATCAGTAATGGTTACATCGAATGAACACTCTACAAAATTGTCATCATCATCAGTCGCTCTGAAAGTCACAGTGGTAGTTCCAACAGGGAATACAGATCCTGAAGCAGGACCAGCAACTTGCTCTACCGTAACACTTCCAGAATTATCAGAAGCATCTGGTGTTGCGAAAGTTACCACAGCACCACAAACGCCTGCATCAACATTTTGAGAAATATCTCCAGGACAGTTGATCACCGGAGGCTCACCGTCTGTCACAGTTATATTGAACGAACATACAGCAGTATTTCCAGAAGCATCTGTAGCAGTATATTCTACTGTGTAGAAACCTATTGTTAAGTCTGAACCAGAAGTTGGACCAGCAGTTTGTTCAACAGTCACATCACAATTATCGGTTGCTGTAGCATCATTAAAGTTTACGACTACAGAATCGTCTCCTTCAGCTGTTGGAACAACCATATCACCAGGACAGCTGATAATTGGGTTGGTATTGTCAACCACAGTCACATCGAAAGAAACCGTAGTGGTATTTCCATGAATATCGGTCACGGTCCATGTTACTGTAGTAGTTCCTACAGGGAATACTTCACCAGAAGCCAGACCTTCAGTAATTTCTACAGATTCCAGTCCGCAGTTGTCATCAGCACCGATCATTCCGAAATCTACCACAGCACCACAGAATTCCTGTTCTGCATTCACGGTGATGTTTTCCATCGTTTCAGTAGTTGGTGCTTCGGTATCATTTACCGTTACATCGAAAGAACATTCAGCAGTGTTTCCAGCCGCATCAGTAGCTCTGAAAGTCACGGTTGTAGTTCCAACTTCAAAGAATTCACCTGAAGCAGGACCGGTTAGTTGTTCGATAGTTACCTGGCCAGAATTATCTGCAAACTCAGGCATAGCGAATTCCACAGCAGCGCCACATAGTCCAGGATCATTTGGCTGAACGATATTTTCAGGACAGGTGATCGTTGGATCTTCATCGTCTTCTACAGTGATCGTGAAAGAACATACCGCAGTATTTCCAGAAGCATCAGTTGCAGTATATTCAATAGTATGAACACCAGGACCGAACTCAGAACCAGAAGCCTGTCCGCCAGTTTGGGTAACAGTAACCTCACAGTTGTCAGTTGCCGTAGCATCTTCGAAGGTAACTACCGCGAAGTTTTCACCTTCAGCAGTTGAAACCTCGATATTACCAGGACAGGTGATCATAGGATCTTCGTTATCTACCACGGTTACTGTGAAAGTCATTGTAGACTGGTTGCCAGAAGCATCAGTTACCACATAAGTTACTGTAGTAGTTCCCACAGGGAATACCTGACCAGAAGCGATACCTTCGGTCATTTCGATTGACTCGATCTCACAGTTATCGGTAGCCTGAATAGTACCGTAGTTGATCACAGCACCACAGGTTTCCGGATCGGTATCGATATCCGTATAATTTTCTATTTGAGTCACAACTGGAGCTTCATCATCGCTAACAGTTACTTTCTGTACACAGGTAGCAGAGTTTCCGTTAGTATCAGTCGCAGTCCAGGTTACCTCAGTAGTTCCAAGAGGGAAGGTGGTTGGTGCATTGTTTGTAATGGTAATCTCACCTTCACAATTATCAGAAGCAGTAGCCATTCCCAGGTCAAGGTTCGCTAAAGACACCCCACAAAGGCCATCTTCAGTAGTAATTTCAATATCTGCAGGACAGGTAATTTCAGGAGCTTCATTATCGGTAATGGTTACATCGAATGAACACTCTACAAAATTGTCATCATCATCAGTTGCTCTGAAAGTCACAGTTGTAGTTCCAACCGGGAACACTTCTCCAGAAGCTGGACCAGCAACTTGCTCTACCGTAACATTTCCAGAATTATCAGAAGCATCTGGTGTAGCGAAAGTTACCACAGCACCACAAACGCCTTCGTCATTAATATCAGTGATGTCGCCAGGGCAACTAATTGTTGGATCTTCATCATCCACAACCTTAATTTCAAAGGAGCAGGTAGCAGTATTTCCAGAAGCATCGGTTGCAGTATATTCTACAGTGTAAGTCCCGATTGCCAGATCTGAACCAGAAGTTGGACCAGCAGTTTGTTCTACAGTCACATCACAATTATCAGTAGCTGTAGCATCGTTAAAGTTCACAATTACAGAATCCTCACCTTCGGCTGTTGGAACAACCATATCACCAGGACAGCTGATGATCGGTTTAGTATTGTCAACCACAGTCACATCGAAAGAAACAGTAGTGGTATTTCCATGAATATCGGTCACGGTCCAGGTTACTGTAGTAGTTCCTACAGGGAATACTTCACCAGAGGACAATCCTTCAGTAATTTCTACAGATTCCAGTCCGCAGTTATCCTCGGCACCAACTTTATTGAAGTTCACTGTAGCCCCGCATATAGTTGGATCTGCATTTACAGTAATGTTATCTGGTTGCTCGGTGGTTGGATCCTGATTGTCAACGACTGTTATTTTCTGGGTACAAATGGCGGTATTGTCCGCATCATCTTTTACTGTCCAGGTTACTGTAGTAGTTCCTACTGGGAATTGAGCAGGCGCATTATTGGTGATCTCCAAATTCGTATCGCAATTATCAGTAGCGGTAATGCTTCCTAAATCTACACCGGTCGCATAGCAGAAACCATTATCAGCATTAACTGTCTTGTCTGTCGCACAAGAAGTGATCACTGGATCTTCCGTATCAACCACGGTAACAGATTGTGTACAGGTGGCTATGTTTCCTGCTTTATCTTTTACAGTCCAGGTTACAATGGTAGTACCAGCCTGGAAAACAGTTGGAGCGTCATTTGTAATGGTAAGGTCAGTATCACAATTGTCAGTAGCCGTAATATTTCCCAGATTCACATTTGTTGCAGAACAGCTTCCTTCGTCGGCAGGCTGATTAGTAATATCACTGGCACAGGAGGTGATAACAGGTTTTTGAGTGTCTACAACAGTGATTGTTTGCTCACAGGTTACAGAATTTCCGGCATCATCAGTAACTGTCCAGATAACTACTGTTTCACCTAAAGGAAATTCAGAAGGAGCATTATTGGTAATGCTAAGGTCTGCATCGCAATTATCAGTTGCAGTTACGCTTCCAAGGTTTACGTTAGTAGCAGAACAGCTTCCATTATCTGCTGGCAGATCAGTTATATCAGCAGCACATGCAGTAATAACCGGATCCTGATTATCGATTACAGTAATTTCCTGTTCGCAAGTAACAGAATTTCCAGCGTCATCAGTAATAGTCCAGATTACAGTTGTTTTTCCCGCTGGAAAAATTGCCGGAGCATTATTGGTAATGCTAAGGTCTGTGTCACAATTATCAGTAGCTTCCACCGATCCAAGATCTACTCCTGAAGCAGTACAAAGACCAGCATCGGCATTTACGGTTTTATCAGCCGCACAACTGATGATTTTTGGGTCCTGATTGTCTACGACCGTAACTACCTGGGTGCAGGTTGTGAAATTACCCGCGTCATCGGTGACGGTCCAGGTAACGGTAGTTGATCCTGCAGGGAATACGTTAGGCGCATCATTGGTAATGGTTAGGTTAGTGTCACAATTGTCAGTAGCGGTGATAGTTCCAAGGTTCACGTTCGTGGCAGAACAGCTTCCCTCATCAGCCGGCTGGTTGGTAATATCAGTAGCACATGCTGTGATCACTGGTTTCACATTATCGGTTACAGTAACTTTGACGTTTTTTGAAACTGAATTTCCTGCACCATCTGTCACTTTATAGGTAATGGTGGTAATCCCAATATTGAATGTATAGGTTCCAACCTGACCATTTCCGGAACCGGTAGTGGCACCTGTCAATACATAGCTTAAAGCTGCTCCAGAACAGTTATCAGAAAATGTAGCATCAGGAACTGCAATGGAAGCATCACAGCTGGTGGTCGAGGTGTTTTCGTCAATATCTGCGCTAACGCTTAAGGTTGGATCTGTTTCATCTGCATCAGCCGAAATAGTGATCCCGGTTTTTTCCGCAATACAATTTCCATTACTAGCTGTGATAGTGTACGTCCCGGCGGGAAGGTTGCTAACAATTCCGTTAGTATGAGAATAGGTATTGTTTTCAGAATCTGTAATCGTATAAGTATTTCCTGAAACTACATTGAAAACAATTTCTCCATTGTCCTCGCCACAGGTAGTATTAGTAGTACTTGATACTACCGGTACACCAGGATTTTCATAAATGGTCACATTGGCGTAGGCATATTTCTCACAACCTTTAGTGTTATAGGTATAGGTAACCTGGTAAGTTCCAGGGGTGCTGGCAGAAACATCTATTTTCCCGGTAGTTGCATCAATGCTTAATCCCGCAGGAGCTGAAAATGTTCCTCCGGTCACACCTGAAAAATCAACTGCTACATCACTGTCATCTTCACAAACAGAACCGGCATAACTATAATCAATAGTTGCTGTTCCGAAGGTGATTTTAGTCTGAATTGGCTCTACAAAATCATTTAGTGCTGCAGTATCGGAATTTGCATTCTTGGTTTTGATTAATAAAGTTTTGATGCTGATTCCGATACATGGGTCAACCGTACCTAAGATTTCGGTAAGGTTAACAGCGGCTTCTGCGAATTGTTGCGGTTGGTACTGGCTGGTTCCGAAAGCTCCGAAAGGAACGTCTACGGCTGTAGCGTTCACAGCGGCATATGTTTGAACCGTACTGATATTTTTCTCTACAAAGGCATATCCATTACCAACAGCTTCCCATAAATAAAAATAAACTTTGGCGATGGCACCTCCGTTTTCAAACTGTACGGTAACAAGAATGTCATTTATGGTACGTCCTCCGTGAGGTCCCTGGGTACTAAAACCACTTCCGGTAGTAGCAATAGTATTCTGATAAAATCCAAAATCGATATAGGCGTCACCTGTTACTGATTTACGATCTGCACCAACTACCAACCATTCATCTCCATTAGCCGATTTGGCTATATGATACATGGCGTTATTGATATCCCCTTTACCGGTAGCGTTTCCGGTGGTCCAGCTCCAGCTAGCAGGACTATTTCCTGCCTTAGATCCCTGGGTAAAGGCATTATCATTTCCATCATAAGCATCCTGGATCAGGGCTGTTAATGTTCCGTCAACAGGAGTTCCATTATTATTTAGGACGAATCCGCCTGAACCTGAAGCTCCCTGTACCCAATCTCCAATTCCGCTTACCGGAATGTTAGATTTAAGGTCGCCATCAATTCCAAATCCACCTGTTGGGTTTAAAACAGGAGCAACTCCGGGAGCAGTTTGCGCGCTCACAGAACCAAGGCCTAGAAATAGCAGTAAGGATAGAAACAAGAATAAACTGTTGAATGACAGATTGTTGCTGCTAGTTCTTACAGCTGCTACTTGTTCTCCGCCTTCATTTGAATTAGTAGTTTTCCAAATCATATTAATAATGTTTAGAATTATCAACAATTTTTAATCGTTGACCGATTTTAAGTTTAATCAATACACAAGGTTTTCAGAGAAAACCGCTTTCTTCTGATTTGGGGATGTCAGTATAAAAATCTTAGGGTATGTACACCAGGTAAGTTGAGGGGTTTACCTTTGAAGAGTTTTTGGGGGTGACTCTGCTTGATGTTTCTGAGGTTAAAATTATTATAAAAAATGGCAGTTGAATGTTTTATTGAAAGTTTTAGATATAAACGACAAAATACTCGTCCAAATACACATTTTTCCCTTTTCCGGGGTTTCGAAATGAAGGGTTTTGACCCATTCTATAGACTTGGCATGTAGGATTTTACTAAAATTGATAGGGGAAACCCCTTATAAGTTGCTGCACATTTGAATGAAAATGGTAGATGTTCCTACAATGTTAAAATAGAGCATTTACCTTACTATGATACTTTTATTTGAAAGAGGTTTCCGAAGTCTCTTTAACATAAGTTTAGCCTTTGCGAACGCTGCTTTTTGTTTCTTTTGTTTTAACTATTCCGGAAAATTTTCCACATTGATAGATAAACTTGTAACTTGCAATAAAGATTTCTGATAATGGAGAAAGACCTTACGGCCTATCGTAAATCATATGAAAAAGGCGCCCTGGACGAAGTGGATGTTCCGCAGAATCCCTGGGAGCTTTTTCAAAATTGGTTCGAGCTGGCTGATGCTTCTGCAAATATTGAAGAAGCCAACGCCATGACGCTGGCTACCGTAGATCAAAGCCTCATGCCTAAGTCCAGGGTTGTGCTCCTAAAATCCTTTGATCAGGAAGGTTTTCGGTTTTTCACCAATTATGGATCAGAAAAGGGCAGAGACCTGGAATCAAATCCGCAATGTTGCCTGTCATTCTTCTGGCCTGCTTTGGAAAAGCAGGTGATCATAAAAGGGAAGGCAGAAAAACTTCCGCGCCAGGAATCTGAAGAATATTTTCATTCGCGACCCAAAGGCAGCCAGCTAGGAGCCCTGGCGTCGCACCAGAGTTCCGTCATTTCCAATAGGGAAGAACTTGAAAACCGACTAAAAGATTTGGAACAACAATATCAAGACGGCAGTGTGCCATTGCCAGATTACTGGGGCGGTTACCTCGTAAGACCGGTCTCCTTTGAATTCTGGCAGGGACGACAAAATAGACTGCACGACCGCCTGCTATACACACCGAATAATGATAACTGGAAAATTGAGAGATTAGCACCCTGATGTATGAAAAGACTTGTATTGGTTAGACACGGAAAATCTTCCTGGGAACATGACGTACCAGATTACGAAAGACCTTTAAAACAACGAGGCTATGATGATGCGGAGCTGGTTCTGAAAACCTTCAGCCAGTTTTATAAATTTTCAGCAAAAGTTTGGACCAGTCATGCCGTGAGAGCCCGTACCACTGCTGAAATCTTTAAATCTACACTTCAGATAGCCGATGAAGATTTCACCGTTAAAGAAGAGCTTTACACCTTTAATCAAAACGATCTGCTTCGGGAAATAAAGAATTGCCCCGATTCTATTCATAAATTGATGGTTTTCGGGCACAATCCTGCCATGACCATCCTGGTAAACTATCTGGGTGATAAGCCGCTTGATAATCTTCCCACAACCGGCCTGGTGGTGATCGATTTTGACACCGATCGCTGGGAGGATATCAACCAGGGAACGACCATTTTAACCCTCCTCCCTAAAAATTTACGATAATTAATGACAGAAAAGCGGTATATCAACAGAGAGCTGAGCTGGTTGTCGTTCAATGCCCGTGTCCTTCAGGAAGCGGCAGATGAAACTGTTCCTTTGCTGGAACGCCTCAGATTTCTGGGGATTTTCTCAAATAATCTGGACGAATTTTTTAAAGTTCGTTACGCCACGGTTAAGCGTATAGACCTGGCCGGAAAAGCGGGGAAAAGTGCGCTTGGCGGTATTAAAGCCAGTAAGCTGCTGGAAGAAATTACCCAAATTGTGATCGATCAGCAGGCAGAAAGCCTGAAGATTCTGGAAGATATTCAATCCAAACTGAAGAATCACAATATCTATATCATTAAGGAAAATGAAGTCACCGAGAGTCAGCATGACTTTATTAAGAACTTCTTTCTTACAAAGGTTAGCCCGGCACTGGTTACAATTATCCTGAACGAACTTTCAGAAATGCCTTCGCTTAAAGACAGCGCCGCATACCTGGCGGTGAAAATGGTGATGAGTGAAGATAAGAATGGAGAAGCGAAAGGGATCAGTAAAATACTGAACAGGCCGGTGCGGGAAAAGCGTTATGTTTTGATCGAAATTCCGCGCAGTATCGAACGATTTGTAGTACTTCCGGAAGAAGATGGAAGGCAGTATATCATCCTGCTTGATGACCTCATTCGTTATAACCTGCATTCAATTTTCAATATTTTTAAGTACGACAGTCTCACGGCTCATATGATCAAGATTACCCGGGACGCAGAACTCGACCTGGACAGCGACCTGAGCAAGAGCTTCATTGAAAAGATTTCAGACAGTGTGAAAGACCGGATCAAGGGAGAGCCGGTTCGGTTTGTGTATGACAAGAATATAGACGAAGACACACTTTCCTATTTAATGAATAAAATGGGAATTGATTCCAGTGACTCCATCATCCCCGGTGGCCGTTACCATAACCGTCGCGATTATATGGATTTTCCTAGTCTCGGGCGAAAGGACCTGCAATATGAAGTTCGCGAGCCTTTGCCAATTCCAGGATTGATTCTCCAGACCAGCGTTTTGAAAGGTATCGCGAAAAAAGATTATTTGCTCTATACGCCTTACCAGAGTTTTGCTTACACCGTTAAATTTTTACGGGAAGCGGCACTGGATCCGAAGGTGAAATCGATAAAAATTACCATTTACCGTTTGGCGAAGATCTCGCACATTGCCAGTTCACTGATCAATGCGGTGAAAAATGGAAAAAAAGTAACGGTTCAGATCGAACTACGGGCACGTTTTGATGAAGTTGCCAATATTCGTTATGCGGAACAGATGCAGGAAGAAGGTGTGAAGCTCATCTTTGGTGTTCCTGGACTCAAAGTTCACTGTAAGACCTGCGTAATCGAACGAGAAGAACAGGGTAAAATGAAGCGTTATGGTTTCATAAGTACCGGTAATTTCAACGAAAGCACCTCAAAAGTGTATACCGATTATACGCTTTTCACGGCCGATCCTGAAATTCTGAAAGAAGTGAACAAGGTCTTCGATTTTTTCGAAACCAATTACAAGGTTAATAAATACAAACACTTGATCGTTTCACCGCATTATACCCGAAATGCGATTTATAAACTGATTCAGAATGAGATCGATAATGCCAAAAATGGTAAACCTGCGGGTATCAGGATGAAACTGAACAGCCTTTCCGATTATCACATTATCGATAAATTGTACATGGCGAGCAAGGCCGGCGTGAAAGTAAAACTCATCGTTCGCGGTATTTGTTGCCTGGTTCCGGGAATTCAGGGATTGAGCGAAAATATTGAAGCCATTAGTATTGTAGATAAATTCCTGGAGCATCCAAGGGTATTTATATTTGAAAATGCCGGAGACCCCAGGGTGTATATTTCTTCGGCCGACCTGATGACCAGAAATCTCGACCAGCGTGTAGAAATTTCCTGTCCTATTTACCAGCAGGATATCAAAGAAGAACTTATCGAAACTTTCGATATTAGCTGGAATGATAACGTGAAGGCCCGTATTCATTGCCGCGGAATGGAAAACCCGTACCGCGGGACAGAAGGAAAGACCGTACGCTCCCAATTCGATCTTTATAATTACTATCTGAAAAAAATTGAAATCAACTCGTGATGATTAATCAGAAAACATATGCCGCTATTGATATCGGGTCGAACGCCGTTCGATTGCTGGTATCCACGATCACTGAAAAAGAAGGTTCGGAAACCAATTTCCGTAAGACCTCACTGGTTCGAGTGCCAATCAGGTTAGGCGCAGATGTTTTCCTGAAGCAAAAAGTTTCAGATAAAAACCTGGAGCGAATGGTAGATACCATGCAGGCTTTCAATTTACTGATGAAATCACATGGAGTGGAAAAATACAAAGCCTGCGCAACTTCCGCTATGCGGGAAGCTAAAAACGGAGAAGCTGTGACCAATACCATCCGGGAGAAGACCGGTGTCGAAATTGAAATTATCGACGGTTCTCATGAAGCAGCGATCATCGCCGCGACCGATCTCCATGCTTTGATCCAGAATGATTGTAATTACCTGTATGTAGATGTGGGAGGTGGAAGTACCGAATACACACTGTACAGCAATGGTAAAACTGTGACCTCCCGTTCCTTTAAAGTTGGAACGGTTAGGATGATGGAAGACCTCGTGGAACATCGAACCTGGGAAGAAATGCGTGACTGGGTGAAAGAAACAACCAAAGATTACGCTGATATTGACCTGATTGGTTCCGGTGGAAACATCAATAACATTTTTAAGACCAGCGGAAAGAAAGAAGGGAAACCCCTGAGCCTGAAATATCTGAAGGACTATGATGAAAAGCTCAATTCTTACACGTATGAAGAGCGTATCACCGAACTGGATTTGAAAAATGACCGTGCCGATGTAATTATTCCGGCTTCCAAGATCTACCTGAATTCCATGAAGTGGGCGAGAGCAGGTCGTATTTTCGTTCCGAAGATCGGTCTGGCTGATGGGATCATCAAGTCGCTATACAATACATCGAAAAGAAAGAAGAAGGCCTAGCCGTGAATGCTTTCCTTGTTGCCAAGATCTTTCATGATACTGGCTTCAAACTCCAAAAGATCCTGCCATTTCTGGTCTACGATCTCGCGACTTTCTCCAAATTTACGGGCGAACTTTAGAAACATCGTGTAATGATTCGCTTCACTGATCATCAGGTCTTTATAGAATTTGGCGAGTTCCTGGTCTTGCAGTTGTTCAGAAAGTAATCGAAAACGTTCGCAGCTTCTGGCTTCGATGAGTCCGGCGATTAAAAGGCGGTGAACCAGCTGCGTGGCACGGCTTCCACCTTTCGGGAAAAAATCCCTCAATGCGATCACATAATCGTCTTTTCGATCCCATCCCATTTGATAACCGCGTTGCAAAATTTTATCATGAACCATCTTAAAATGTCCCATTTCTTCCCGTGCCAGCGCAGTCATCGCAGTTACTAATTCAGAATATTCAGGGTAGGTTACAATAAGCGATATTGCTGTTGAAGCTGCTTTCTGCTCACAATAGGCATGATCCACGAGGATTTCCTCTATATTTTTTTCGGCGATATCGGCCCATCTCGGGTCGGTTGGTAATTTTAGTCCTAACATCTTAAACGTCTAAATCAAATGTAGCTCTTAGTTTATCGATCAACGGGTTGGCTTCCCGCAGTTTCTCATATTTTTCCTGGGGAGTGAAAGCATATTTTCTGGAAACGGCTTCGTCCACACGAATATTCAGGCTAATATGGGTATTTCTCAATCGCTGTTTCAAAAAGCGCATTAAGCGATTCTCTTCTTTTTCCAGGTCAAGCTTCATGGTCTCATTTGGAAAAACGAGGCAGATCTTTTTGCCTTCCAGCTTGGGTTCCTGCGACTCCAAAATAGAGGCCAGGATCTTTTCGCCTTTTCGCTTCAGCTTTTCGGTGTATTTCTTCCATTGCTCGACCATTTCTTCCTCGGTAAAAGCATCGTCCATCACCTCTTCCTCAGGCATCATCGATCGCTGCTGTTCGGCGATTTCCTTTTTTTTATTGATGCTTTTCAGGGATAGACCGGAAACGCGTTCTCTTTTGATCGCCGGCTGGGAAGGAGTATGTTGAGCCACCGACTCTTCTTTCTTTTCTTCGGAAGGAATTTCAGCCGATTTTGCGCCGGGACTATCGTCAGAATAATATGCTTCATCTTTTACGCTGGCACAGGTTTCTACGGCAGTATGATCTTCCGGAAGTTGTACTTGTTCGTCATTATTTCCCTGTTCATGCTCATTTTGCTGAACGATCTCTCGTTTAGCGGTAGGCATGGGCCTGGCTCCAACTTTGAAATGGGAGGGAGGGACTATGCCTCGTTCAGACTTTTTTTTTTCGCCTTCGAAGGTGATCGAGGCGAGCTGCATCAGGCATAATTCTACCAACAGGCGTTGGTTGTGACTGGTTTTGTATTTCAGGTCGCAGGAATTTGCCAGGTCGATTGCTTCAACCAAAAATGTGTGGGAACATTTCTGGGATTGTTCAAAATATCTGGCTTTTGTCTGCTCTCCAACTTCGAGAAGGTCGATCGTTTTTTGATCCTTGCAAACCAGCAGATCTCTGAAATGACTCGCCAGTCCTGAAACAAAATGATGACCGTCAAAACCGCTGGCCAAAATATCATTGAATTTTACCAGCAATTGCGGAATATCGTTCTCCAGGATCATATCGGTTGCCTGTAGGTACGTGTCGTAATCCAGCACGTTCAGGTTTTCCGTAACTGCCTGCCGTGTTAACTGCTGCCCGCTGAAACTTACCACCCGGTCATAGATCGAAAGGGCGTCGCGCATGGCACCATCAGCCTTTTGAGCAATAATATGCAGTGCATCATCTTCGGCGGAAACACCTTCCTGTTGTGCAATATACCCTAAATACTCTTTCGCATCCCGAACGGTGATCCGTTTGAAATCAAATATCTGGCAACGGGAGAGAATCGTAGGAATGATCTTGTGCTTTTCCGTGGTGGCAAGGATGAAAATAGCATGTTTAGGCGGTTCTTCCAGCGTTTTCAGAAATGCATTGAAGGCTGAAGCTGAAAGCATGTGCACCTCATCGATGATATACACTTTATAGTTTCCAACCTGCGGCGGGATACGAACCTGGTCGATCAAATTCCGAATATCATCAACCGAGTTATTGGAAGCCGCATCCAGTTCGAAAATGTTGAAAGCAAAATCTTCATCTGGATCCTGGGTCTCCTGTTGATTGATCATTTTTGCCAGGATTCGGGCACAGGTGGTTTTACCAACCCCACGCGGACCTGTGAAAAGCAAGGCCTGCGCCAGGTGGTTGTTCCTGATCGCATTCGCCAGAGTATTGGTGATCGCCTGCTGGCCAACCACGTCTTTGAAGGTTTGCGGGCGATATTTCCTTGCAGATACTACAAAATGTTCCATCAAAAAGTATTGGATTACAAATATAAAAATCACCGGGCTAAACGCCAGCCGGGCTCGTGATTTTTATGAACAAAACGCCTAAGAAATCAACAATAATTGCGTTACATTTGCCGCAGCAGGTCGCCTTATCGCTCTGTTCAATCAGGGAGGAAAGTCCGGACACCATAGAGCAGCTTAGTGGGTAACGCCCACCGGTCGAAAGATCAGGACCAGTGCAACAGAAAGAATGTACAGGTAATGCTGTAGTGAAACCAGGTAAACTCTAGGCGGTGCAATGCCATGTATACCGGTTGAGTCGGGTTGCTCGCCCGCATACCGGAGGGTAGGCAGCTAAAGACATGCAGTAATGTATGTCTCAGATAAATGATAAGGATTTTTGAAATTTTCAGAAATACAGAATCCGGCTTACAGACCTGCTTTTTTTATTTTTTCTGATAAACCCGAACATAGTCTATAAGGAGTTTCTGCGGAAAGATCTCCGGGTCTACCTCACCAGCCCAATTTCCGCCGAGTGCCAGATTAATGATTAGGTAAAAAGGTTTCCGAAACAGATCAGCGTGATCTCCTGCTTCGGAAAGTTCAAAATGATGGTAAATCTTCCCGTCTACCAGAAAATCTATTTTTTCCGAAGTCCATTCCATGCCATATATATGAAATTGCTCCTGTGGTTTTTCCACCTGAATGGTATTTCCAACCGACTGGTAGCCTACATGGTTATTCGCCGGAAAATGTACGGTTGCATGGATTTTCTCCGGATCTTTACCTACATGTTCCAAAATATCAATCTCACCATTCTCAGGCCATACAGCCGATTCAAAGTCGCTTCCAAGCATCCAGATGGCGGGCCAGACGCCTTGTCCAGCTGGTAGTTTCGCCCGGACTTCCACATAGCCATACTGAAATTCAAATTTTCCAAGACTTTCTATACTGGCTGAAGTATATTCGGCTTCCTTAGTGTAGTATTTCCAGTTGGAAGCACTTGCCTCATATTTGCGATTTCGAATGGCCTCTTTGCGTGCTGTAATCTCGAGCATCCCGTTGCGCACTCGGCTGTTCTTTTTACGCGATGTGTAATATTGTTTTTCCAGATTGCGCAAAAGCCCTTCTTCGTGGCTCCATTTTTTTCGGTCAGGTTTGCCGCGATATTCAAACTCGTCCTGCCAGAGGAGTTCGTAATTTTCGGGAACGAATTGGGAGCTGGAATTCATGCTAAGCATTCCGCAGAATAAAACTGCCAGGAATTTCAAGAGTTAATAAGTCCTTTGGCCCAGGCTTTGGCTTCTTCCAGATCCTGAAAAAGGTCAAAAGGCATGGTCGCAAACTGCCGTTCAAAATTGGCGGTCTGCAGGCGGTTAAAATCTTCGCATACGATACATATACCTTTGAGAAGGTTCAGCTGTACCAGATTCACATAGATCAGCGGGTTCACACTGTAACTGTGAAGGCGGTTGGAGATATAGACAAAAGGCCTGTTCTGGTAATAATCAATAATTACATCTCTCAATTCCTGAATTTCAGATTCATCAAGATTGGAATTTTCGTGCACCGTGGAAACAACGAAATTTTTATAAAATTTCAGGGTGGTGAAAGCTAGCTCGCAGGTCTTTTCAACTTTAATCATATTTTGAATATACAGATTATTCAAAAAAACTGAAAACGCTGCTTCCGTATCTTCGTTGTTCTAAGAAATTTTTAACATGTGACAGGTCGGTGTGTTTGGAATGTTCCACAATGAGGCGGCCATTTTCCTTCAGTAATTCCTTCTGAGAGACCAGCTCGATGATCTTCTCAAATTGTGCTAAATCCATGTCATATGGAGGATCGGCAAAAATGATATCACTGGTAAGCGCCGTATGTTCCAGGTATTTAAAAACATCGCTTTTGATCACGGCAATAGGGAAACCTAGTTCTGTGCTGGTTTTTTTTATGAATTTCATGCAGTCATAATTGCCATCAACGGCGGTAATGCTGGAACATCCGCGAGCCGCAAATTCGTATGAAATATTCCCGGTGCCACTGAAAAGATCCAGCACACTGAGGTCCTGCAGGAAAAATTGGTTATTCAGAATATTGAAAAGGGCTTCTTTCGCCATATCGGTGGTTGGGCGAACGGGCAGTTTGGAAGGAGCGGTAATTCTCTTCCCTTTGTATTGACCGGAAATAATTCTCATTAAAATGAATTTAACAGCAAAAAGCCTGCTTGCTCATTTTGCTCTTTCGAAGTGTCAAAGGTAAAACTGTGAAGCGGGCCGGCAAAAGAAATATTCTTAATATAATTCCAGGCAAGTTTGTAGGCTTCAGCATCATTACTGATGTTGCCGCAAAGCACCAACTCAAAATCTTCCGGGTCCATGCCAAGTTGTTCCGCGGTAAACAGTAAATAGTACAGAAAATCCTCGCTGGTTTCATATTCAAAAGAATTGGCAAATAGCAGTTTGCCTTTTTCGATGATCACCAGTTCAAAATGGTTCGGCTGGCAATGTAAAAAAGCTTTTGCAGTTCCCTGTTCCTGTTGAAGAAAAGTTTCAATGAGCACGCTCATGGAGTGCTGGTATTCGAACTCCCCGTATTTGTCAAAAAAATAGTTGGTGATATTGGCGTAGGGAATGTAAACATTCACAATACCTTCGGAAAGTTTGTCGAATGCGACAAAATCAGTTTTCAGGATCTTGGCATTGAACTTTAAAAAACTGGAGGCTTGCTCTTCGCTAAAAAGTTCTTCGGGGACAAGCGTGAACAGCGCGTTGCTGAAGATTACCTTGACGTCATCAACCGGTTGATTCAGGCGGGATTCGTTTTCATATTCCAGCTCGATCTTTGATAATAGTTTAATAGGATCCAGCTGCTTTTCAAAATTCAGTGTTTTGGAGAAAACCACGCTTTTAGAGCTTTCGTCCAGGATACAAAAAGAAAGTCCATTCAAGCTAACCTGAATGGACAGTTTCTTTTGGGTATTTTGTGAATTACTGGTCACCATAAACTTTTGGCCAGTTACCGCTGGTATTGACCTCATTCATAGAGCCTACGCTGATATATCTTCCGTTAACGTCATCAACAGACTGGATTTCGTTTTCCTGAAGGATTAAGGTTTTGTCCTGATCGAAAAGCACTTGGCTTTTGGCCACTTTTACTTCAAATACAGGAATGGTACTTTCGTTACTTTTCTTGATCTTACCAGCCTGAAGTTCAAATTTGGCATCTGCTCCTTCAATTGGCACGACCATCATGTTCCTGTAACGCTGCTCATTTCCTTTGAATAAAGAATCTTTTACAGGTACGAAGCCCAAGGTATCGATGATTGTTTTTTCGATGTTTTTATCTACACCATAAGTTTTTTGATATTCTTCATCAAGTACTACAGTGTCACGACGCTGAGTAATCGCAAATTCAGCAGTGTCAATAAATCTGATAAGGCTGTCAAAATCTCCGGTAAATCTTCCGGTAACTTCTTTGTGAGCCATTTCGGCTGCACGGATGTCTTTTAGATTTTTAATAACTTTAGCATACCTCTTCTCTTTTACTTTATTGAACTGGATTGGCTCATAAACGGCATTGAAGGTTAGGTATGCCAAGAAGATAATCACCAACCAAAGAAGTATCTGAATTACAAATCTCATGCTTTTAAGTTTATTATTTAATGAGTGTTAAAGGTTTCACGACAAATCTACAATTTTTTTTTATTCGGAAAAGTTTTGGTCATAAAAATCCATTGTTATCTTTGAGATTTTACGCCGTTTTATGCAAAAGCATACCCCCGCAAGCTTTCTGAAAATTCTAAATGAGGACCTTGGTTTCACTGCAACCAGTAAGCAGGATATTGCCTTACAGCTACTTAGTGATTTCGTGGTGACGCCATCAAAAGACCGTTTATTTCTGCTGAAAGGTTACGCCGGGACGGGGAAAACGACCATTATCAGTACCCTGGTAAAGAACCTTTGGAAAGTAAAAAAATCGGGTGTGTTGCTGGCGCCTACTGGACGTGCGGCGAAAGTGATCTCCAATTATTCCAAAAAGGAAGCTTTTACCATTCATAAAAAGATTTATTTTCCGAAGAAATCGGGTTCGGGTGTGCAGTTTACGCTGCAGCCCAATAAGCACAAGGAAACGATCTTTATCGTGGATGAAGCTTCGATGATATCAGATGATCGCGGAAATGCCAAGTTATTTGAGAATGGTTCGCTGCTCGATGACCTTATACAATATGTGTATTCCGGAAGAAACTGCCAGTTAATCCTGATTGGAGATACCGCGCAGCTGCCACCGGTCAAGATGGAGATGAGTCCCGCACTGGAGCAGGACACGCTGGAGATCAACTATCATAAAGATGTGGTCTCGATCGAGCTGGATGAAGTGGTTCGCCAAAGTGAGACCAGTGACATCCTGCATAATGCCACGCTGATTCGGGAAAGTCTTCAGGAAGAATTTTACGAAAGTTTCCAGTTTGAGCTCACACCAAACGCTGACGTGGTTCGGCTTCAGGACGGTTACGAGATCATGGACGCCATACAGGATAGCTACGGAAGTCTGGGGCACGAAGAAACCAGTATTATCGTACGTTCCAACAAAAGAGCGAACCTGTATAATGAGCAAATCCGGAATCGCATCCTGTTTCAGGAAGAAGAAATTTCAGCCGGCGATTACCTGATGGTGGTTAAGAACAATTATTTCTGGGTGAAGCCCAGTTCCGAAGCCGGTTTTATTGCCAATGGAGATATCGTCAAGATTTTAGAAATTTTCGGATTTAAAGAACTGTATGGTTTTCGTTTCGCGGAAGTGAAAGTCCAGATGGTTGATTACCCGAAAATGCGGCCTTTCGAGACCGTCGTGATGCTGGATACCCTTACCAGCAACACGCCTTCCTTGAGCTACGAAGAGTCTAATAAACTTTATGAGGAAGTGAAAAAGGATTACGCCGATGAACGCTCGAAATACAAGCAATTCATGAAGGTGAAGAACAACCCGTACTTTAATTCACTTCAGGTGAAATTTTCCTACGCGATCACTTGTCATAAGAGTCAGGGTGGGCAATGGAACACGGTTTTTATCGAACAGCCTTATTTGCCCAACGGGGTGGGGAAAGAATACCTGCGATGGCTGTATACCGCGATAACACGGGCTAAGGAAAAATTATATCTCATAGGCTTTCCAGACGATTTTTTTGCAAAGAACTAATTAGTATTTTTACCGAAAATTCGCCATGACCAAGACTTCTGAAAAGCGCATTATCGCTATGATCCCTGCCAGGTTGCAGGCCACCAGGTTTCCCAGGAAATTATTGCAGGACCTGAAGGGGAAAACCGTTATTCAGCGCACGTTTGAAGCTGCTGAAAGTACCGGCTTGTTCGACGCGGTTTATGTGGTCACCGATAGTGATGAAATTTTTGATGAAGTGGTGAATTTCGGCGGAAATGCTATTCGCAGTACCCGGGAACATGAATGTGGAAGTGACCGAATTGCGGAAGCGGTGGAAGAAATGGATGTGGACATTGTCGTAAATGTCCAGGGAGATGAACCATTTATCGATAAATCCAGCCTGCAAAAACTGCTTCAGGTCTTTGAAGCAGATTCTAAAATGGAGATCGACCTGGCTTCTCTAAAAACACCGCTGAGCGATAGCGATGAAATTACCAACCCGAACAATGTCAAGGTCATTACGGCAAAAGATGAGACGGCGCTCTATTTTTCCCGTTTTCCCATTCCGTATCCGCGGGATACGAATGCCAACGTTACCTATTACAAACATATCGGGATATATGCCTTCAGAAAATCAGCCTTGATGGATTTTTACACACTGCCTATGTTACCGCTGGAAGCTGCGGAAAAAATCGAGTGTATTCGGTATCTGGAATATGGCAAGAAGATCAAAATGGTAGAGACCAGCGTGAAAAATATCGGCATCGACACGCCGGAAGATCTTGAACACGCCAGAAAAATCCTGGGTTAGTTGCTAACGGCTTTTTTATAAGTTTCCAAAGCCCTTTCGCGAGCTTCTTTATGAACAACCATTGGTTCAGGATAATCATCAGTTCCGTACTCCTTTACCCATTCTTTGATGTAAGCTTTGTCTTTATCAAATTTTTCCACTTGAGACTCCGGATTGAAAATTCTGAAATAGGGAGCGGCGTCCACGCCACTTCCGGCAACCCACTGCCAGTTACCAACATTTGATGACATTTCGTAATCCAGCAACTTTTCAGCGAAATAAGCTTCGCCCCATCGCCAGTCTATCAGGAGATGTTTGCACAAGAAACTCCCCACAACCATCCTGATGCGATTGTGCATATAACCGGTTTGATTCAGTTGGCGCATTCCCGCATCCACAATTGGGTAACCGGTCTCTCCTTTTTTCCATTTTTCGAATTCTTTCTTATTGTTCCGCCAGTTGATCGAATCATACTTTTTCCGAAAAGCATCGGTCACTGTTTCCGGATAGTGAAAAAGGATCTGCATGAAAAATTCCCGCCACACCAGTTCTTCCAGAAAAGTCTTATTCCGCTGTTTGTTGGCCTCCCGAACCATTTGCCGAACGCTCACCGTTCCGAAGCGCAAATGCGGTCCCAGCCTTGAAGTACCTTCTTTTGCCGGGAAATTCCGTGTTTTTTCATAATCCTTGACCAGTCCCGGAGTAACCTGGTAGTCCGGAACTTCAATAGAAGATTTTTTAAAACCAATATCTGCTAATGTGAGGTTGGGCAAACGGGAATTCTGGATATAATTGTTAGTATAGCGGCTTGTATAGTGAAATTCCAGGTCGGTATTGTTGAATTTGCTGATCCAGGTATTCTTATACGGCGTGTAAACCACGTATGGGTCACCGTCCTGTTTAGTGATCTCATCTTTTTCGAATATTACCTGGTCTTTAAAATCGCAAAATTCGACAGCTTCTTTTTCAAGTATTTTCCTGATCTTTTCATCGCGTTCTTTTGCGTAAGGCTCATAATCGCGATTGGTAAAAACCTTTTGAACAGCATGCTCCTTCAGGAGTTGTTTAAAAATCTTTTCCGGAGTGCCGTGATACATCGCGACCGAGCTGCCATGTTCTTCCTGGAGCGTATTGCGCATAGACTGCAGCCTCTCGAAAATAAAGCTTACCCGTGCATCATCCTCCGGTAGTGAATCCAGTATTTCAGGATCAAATATAAAAATTGGCAAAACCGGGAAGTCTCCCTGTAAGGCAGCCTTCAGGCCGGCATTGTCATCCAGTCTCAGGTCTCTTCGGAACCAAAATATACTAACTTCCTTTCCCATTAATTTACGTTTAAAGTGGAAAGTCCGCCGTCAACTCCTAAAATTTGCCCGGTCATCCAGCTGCTGTCCTCGCTTAGTAGGTAAACCGCCAGATTGGCAATATCGCTGGCTGTCCCGGTTCTTTTAAGCGGGTGGCGTTCTCCCATTTTTGTTTTCTTTTCTTCGGAAGATAATAGTTTTTCGGCCAAAGGCGTATCTGTCAGGGAAGGAGCTATCACATTCACACGGAAGCTCGGGGCATACTCGGCAGCCAGTGATTTTGCGAAGCCCTCAATGGCTCCTTTAGCAGCCGCTACGCTGGTATGGAAAGGCATTCCTGTTTTAACGGCCACAGTACTGAAGAAAATAAGACTAGCCTGATTGGCATTTATCAGTTTATCGAGCACCCCTTTCAGTGAACGGACCAAACCGAAGAAGTTTAGCTGCATTTCTTTTTCAAAAGTTTCGGGTTTGATCATTTTAAAAGGTTTTAAATCGATGCTTCCGGGACAGTAAACGAAACCATGTAGTTCTTCAGGAAGATCAAGCGAACTAGTGTCATCTTTGAGCACATCGAATGCCAGGTGATGAATTTGGTCGTCTTCAGGATCATTGCGAGAGGCCATAAAAACCTGGTGATCTTTTTTCAGTTTATCTGCGATACTTTTTCCGATTCCGGTGGAACCCCCAATCAGTAAAATATTTTTTTTCATGATTTTCAATTTAAAATGTCCTGCTTCAGTTTTGGTTTCGGTTCATTTTCTGAAGGAAAATCGCCGAATAGCTCGATCAGTTTTTTGCGCCGGTACTCGAAAATCTCGTTCAGTTTTGGCTTTACCATAAATGGGTGAACCAGTTGGCCAATTTTTCCGAAGGGCAGCTTATAATCAACGATATCCTCCATTTCCACACCGCCATCGATAGGTTTGATAAAATGTTTGTGATGCCAGAGTGCGTAAGGCCCAAAACGCTGTTCATCTACAAAGTACTCGCCATCCTTCACATGTGTGATCTCTGTGACCCACTTGGTTTTGATGCCCGCAACCGGACTCACCAGGTATTGAATGATCTGGCCCTGGTACATTGGCCTGTCAGCTCCCGAGAGGATCTCAAATCCCATATAATCTGGCGTAATCGTTTTTAAATTAGCGGGATCAGAAAGAAATTCCCAGGCCTGTTTGGCAGAAATGGGTAGTTTTTGCCGACTATGAAGCGTATAAATTTTCATAGGAATAAAATTAAGATGCATTTTGTTTAAAAAAAATATTATTGAGTTAAACAAAACATAAATCCTGTTGCGATATTCTTATTTTATTGATTGAAAATTGATAATTGAATAAAAAATCGATTTAGCTTTTTTTTACCGAATTATTCTAATAGTTTAGACGCGTTGCAAGTAATTGATCTACCTTTTTAATTAAAACTTTATAATAACTGCAATAAACCTTTCTACCTTTAATGTTAAAAATCTTATCGCTCTCCTTGAGCCTTCTCTGCTTTTGCCTTCATCAGGCAAGGGCGCAGGATCAAGCTATTTACAAGGCTTTCGATAATGCAATAGGAATTGAAAACACCGTGCTCTTCAGTGGGGTGGAATACCTGGACAACACCCAATCGGTCAATGCAAAGAACAAGTTTTTGTATACCGGGCAGGAATATGTACCGGGAAGTCTTACTTACAATAAACAGTTTTTTCCGGAAGTTTTCCTGAAATATAATGTCGTAGATGATCGGCTGCTCATCCAGTTATCTTACCAGGGTAAACAATCAAACTTTGAACTGGTTACGGCGCAGGTAGACAGTTTCACTATCGGGACACACGATTTTGTAAGGATTCAAAACGAAAATCCAGATATTCAGAATGGCTTTTTTGAAAAGTTATTGGATAAAAATGGGCTTCAGTTATTTAAAAAATATCGAAAGAACAGTCGGAAGAAACTGGACCGAAGTTTTACGTATTACGAATACGAGTTCAATACTCCTGATTATTTTCTGCAAAAAGGGAATGATTTCTTTGAAATTGGGGGAAGGGGAAACGTAGTGGATCTGTTTCCGGAAAACAAGACTGAAATCAAAGAAATTTTTAAGCAATACCGTGATCTATTCCGCAGTAACCGTGATGCCTTCATGAAATTACTTTTCGGATCGATAGCCGATAATTATAAAATGCCGGAATGATGAAGAAAATTATCCTCCTGGCCGTATTCTTACTGGGAATTTCGGCGAGTGCACAAGAACGAAAAGAGCCAACAGTTAGCATCAGTTTCGAAAATGAAAGCCTTGCAACCGCATTGGCTCAATTGAAAGCTAAAGCTGGTATCCAGATATTTTATCCTGATTCCTGGATTCCCGAAAAGCAGGTTAGCGGAAACTATCAGAATACCGCCATTTCCACAGTTTTGGAAGATCTACTTGACGAATCTCTGCTGAACTTTTACCAACTGGAAAATGGCGATGTGGTGCTAACCCGTAATAGCATGATCTACTCCAAACTTCCGGAAGGTTTCTTCGGAAAACTGGCAGAAACCGATCAAAATATTCCCGCAGAAAATGAGGAAGAAACCCTTTACAGTGCGCCGGTCCTTTATGAGAACACCACCAGTTCCAACCAGGAAGTTCAAACCGTACGTATTGGTAAAGAAAACCGTAGAAACAATCAGAGCAGGTTTCGCCTTTCCGGTCATGCGTATGATAAAAAAACCGGCGAACCAATTACCAATCTGGCTATTCTTGTTAATGATTCCAGGACTGGTGTAAGTACGGATATTGATGGATATTATGAAATTTCCCTTCGTCCCGGGATCAACCTGATCCAGACAAAATCTCTGACGAATGAAAATGTGACCCGAAGGATCATTATTTACAATGATGGTAGTTATGATTTACAGCTGGCAGAAAGTCTGGAGCAATTAGGTGAAGTTCAGATTTCCTCTAATGCTGATAAGAATGTGGATAATGCCAATACGGGAGAAGAAGAGATCGATATTGAAAATATCAAAAATATTCCGCTGGTCCTGGGAGAACGTGATATCATGAAGGTTGCCACAACCTTGCCGGGAATATCTACCACCGGCGAAGGTTCAGCAGGATTTAATGTTAGGGGAGGGAAAGCTGATCAAAACCTGATCTTGCTCGATGATGCTGTAATGTACAATCCTGCCCATTTCTTCGGAATATTTTCAGCAATTAATCCGTTCACTACGGGCGAAGCGACGATCTATAAAGGAAATATCCCGGCGAAATACGGCGGAAGATTATCTTCAGTTTTTGATATACAAACCAAAGACGCGGCAACTGATGAATTCCAGGGAGAAGCCTCAATTGGTCCCGTGACCAGTAACCTGGCCTTACAATTACCCATTATAAAGGAAAAATCAGGGTTGATGATTGGTGGTCGCAGTACGTATTCTGACTGGATTCTGAAGAATCTCGATGAACCACAATTAAAGAACAGTACGGCCTTCTTTTATGACGGAATTGCCAAGTACAATCACCAGATCAACGAGAATAACAAGCTGAGTCTTACAGGCTATATGAGTAAGGATCGCTTCAGTATCACCTCAGATTCGGTATATAGCTATGAGAACAGGATAGCCACGCTCCACTATGAACATCGTTTCAACGACCGAAATAGGGGGGAACTCATTTTGACCAATAGCAATTATCGTTTCAATATTGATTACGAAAACAACTTCCGTGATAATTTTAATTCCGGTTACCAGATTAATGAAACGGAAGTGAAACTGGATATGAAGCATATTTTGAGCAGTAAACACCAGTTCGATTATGGAGTATCCGGGAAATTGTACCAAATAGATCCAGGATTTATCGAACCAATTGGAGAAGATTCTGAATTGCTTCCCGTTAGTTTATCTCGCGAAAAAGGATTGGAAAGCGGTATTTGGGTGGCTGATGATTTTAAAGTGAACGACCAGCTTCTGTTAAGTGCCGGGGTACGCTACAGTTTATTTACGGCTTTGGGGCCTGATACCGTAAGGTTCTATGAAGAAGGAAATGCAAAGGCTGATAATACCGTCGTAAGTCAGGAAGAATACTCGAATAACGAACCCATTCAAACCTATAGCGGCCCGGAATTCAGGCTTTCCGGAAGGTATTACCTTTTACCCGACCTGTCATTGAAAGCCAGCTATAACAATACCTATCAATACATCCATACCCTGTCTAATAACGTGACGGTTTCACCAACTGATACTTACCGACTTTCAGGTTACCATATCCAACCTCAAAGGGCGCAGCAGTACAGTCTTGGTCTCTTTAAGAATTTCGAAAATGATGAGATCGAGACCAGCATTGAGGGCTATTACAAAACCTCGGAAAATATGCTGGATTTCAAGACCGGCGCAAACCTGTTTTTGAATGAATTTGTAGAAACTGAAGTCATTCAGGGGCAAGGGAAATCGTATGGAGTGGAGCTCCTGCTAAAGAAAAAAGCGGGTGATCTGAATGGTTGGATTGGTTATACCTATTCAAGATCCTTCCTGAAGCTCGATGGTGAATTCCGGGAAGAACGGGTGAATTCAGGAGAGTATTTCCCCTCGAATTACGACAAACCTCATGACCTGAGCATAGTGGCAAATTACAAACTTACCCAGCGGTTCAGTTTTTCAGCGAATTTCATCTATCAAACCGGGAGACCTATTACGTATCCCGTAGGCCAATATTCTTATGATGGTTCTGAGTATGTGTTATACAGTAACAGAAACCAGTTTCGAATTCCGGATTATTACCGCCTGGACCTGAGTTTTAACCTGGAGGGTAATCATAAATTGCAAAAACTGGGTCATTCTTTCTGGAATTTTTCAGTCTATAATGTCCTGGGAAGAAACAATCCCTATTCGGTTTATTTTGTAACGAAAGACGGGGAAATTGAAGGACGACAGAGCTCAATATTTGCCGTTCCGGTGCCAACTATCAGTTATAATTTCAAATTTTAGGTGGATGATGAAGAAGAATATTTTAAAATCTATGAAAGGAATTTTTGGGCTTGCTGTTATTGGCATCATTTTATTTTTCCACTCTTGTGTGGAGCCCTATACACCTTCTACTGAAGTTTTTGAACAGGTTTTGGTCGTGGAAAGCTTTTTAACTTCAGAGTTAAAGCATCACCAGGTGAAGCTTTCAGAAACTTATCGCCTGGAAGATGACACCGTGTCTTATGTCACGAATGCGAACGTGAAGGTTCTTTCAGATAAAGGAGAACGCTTTGATTATTTTTCGGCAGGGCAGGGAATTTATCTTTCTGTGGATGAATACCGGGCAGAGCAAGGGGTGAAATACCAGCTGGAAATAGAATTTCAGGGGAAGATCTATCGGTCAGACGAGGAAGAGATCACCGGTGTTTCTAATTTAACCAGTGTGGAAGCTAACCGGGCCGTTGACGATGATGGAGTTCTCGGGGTAGCGATCCAGGCCAATAGCAACAGTGCCTCTGGCGATACCAAATTCTATCGTTACACTTATGAAGAAACCTATAAAATTGTTTCACCCTACACCTCGAACCAGAAATTCATTACTGATGAAGATGGTTTTGCGGTGCTGGTAGATGTTGGTCCAGATGAGGAACGGGAGATTTGTTACAATACACTTAGTTCAAAAAAAGGGGTTTTGAGCAATACCAATTTTCTGAATGCCGATAACCAGGAAGATGTCCTGATAAAATTTATCCCGGTAACTGATAAAAAGATTTTGAATCGTTACAGTATCCTGGTTTCACAGCTGGTAATTTCAGGAGAAGCCTATCGGTATTTTGAAACTTTGGAAGAATTGTCTAATTCGGAATCGGTTTTTTCCCAGAACCAGCCAGGTTTTCTGAATGGAAATATCATGTCAGTGAATGATCCGGAAGAAAATGTGGTGGGGTATTTTGAAGTAGCCAGTGTTTCCAAACAGCGTATTTTCTTCAATTTCACAGATGTGTTCAATTCTGATGAGCGGCCAGACCCAACAGCCGATTGTGAAGTGGTGAGGCCCTTGACAGGTTTGGGATTTGAACCCGGGGACATTGATTTTTACGTTTCCGCGGGACTTTTGCAATACCTGTCTGATGCGCCACCTTCCACAGATCCTCTGAATCCCGAAGGACCTTATAATATGGTTCCGGTAGAATGCATAGACTGTAGAAGTATTGGAACACCGATAAAACCTGATTTTTGGATCGAAGAAAATGAAAACTAAGATGAAGAAAAGAATAGCAATTATGATCATCGTTGCGGTTTTCGCTTTCACCGCACAGGCACAGCAGAATGTCCGCCTGGAACTGAAAAATGCAAACGTAGGTGCCGAGCAGGTTTATGCCCAGGTAAATACATCCATGCTGCTAACGGGTGAATACCTTTATTATTCAGTTTATTGTCTGGAAAAAGGAACCAATACCCGGAGTTCACTGAGTAAGATCGCTTATGTGAGCATTCTCAATAAAGCCGGAGAGCAGGTGTTTAACGAAACGTTGGACCTGAAAAACGGGAAAGCCTACGGAGATTATTTTGTGCCTACCAACCTTCCTTCTGGAAATTATAAGTTGCTCGCCTATACCAACTGGATGAAAAACAACGGGCAGGATTCGTTCTTTGAACAGGATCTCTTTATAGTGAATCCTTATACTTCGGCACAAACTGCGATTAGAAAAGATTCTTTGGTTTACAGAAAATATGCTGAAAAAGGGAATTCCGGCAAACTCAAAATCACTGGAAACACCTACGGAAAACGGGAAAAAGTTCAGCTAGAATTAGATAATTTGCCAAAAGGAAGTTATTCAGTTTCCGTTCGGCAATTCGATTCCATTCCTCATCCATCCGAAAGATCAGCAGTGGCATTTAACCAGGTTATCTCCGGGAAGAATACCTTTGAAAATGGGAGTTTTACGCTGCCTGACCTAAGAGGGAAATTGCTTAGTGGTCAAATTCGCTCTTCCCAGGGTTTGAGCGTTTCCAATAAAAAGATCGCGCTTAGCGTACCCGGAGAAGAGTATTTCCTCCGGATCGCCAATACCAAGGACGATGGTAGTTTTTATTTCAATGTTCCTGAAAACTTTACGGAAGAAAAAGCCTTTGTAAAAGTTCTGGATACTGCGGGATTTGAGATCAAGCTTTCGGAACAACAATTGCCACACATAGAGAAGCTGGAATTTGAAGATTACGGAGTTGACCTGAAGTCACAAAAGTGGATCGAGGATCACAGCGTGTACAACCAGATCGAAAATGCCTATTTCAGTCTGAAACCAGACACGGTTCGAGTGAACCAGCAATCAAACCTGTTTGACGGCCTGGACCAGATCGAGTATGTTCTGGATGAATATACCAGGTTCAAGACCGTAAGGGAAACTTTTGTAGAAGTTGTTCCCTATGCACGTGTCCGGAATGAAAACGGGAAAATGGCCTTTAGAGTGCTGGGAAAAGCACCGTATCAAGATTTTCAGGGAATTCCACTAGTGGTGATTGATGGTATTCCGGTAAGTGATCCAGATGAATTTATCAGGAATTACGAATCGGTGAAAATTGATAAAATCAAAGTGATCCAGGATAAGTTCTATTTCGGTTCGGCCCTCTATAAAGGGGTGATCATCATTCAAACTTTCAACGCTGATTTCGCTGAAAATTATCGCGATTCCTCCGCAAAAGAGATCAGGCTTACCTCGGGGAACATCCGGAAAAATTATTTTCGCCAGGATTATTCAAAGAACGACGGGAATCTTCCTGATTTCCGTACCCAGTTGCTCTGGGAGCCCGAATTTACAGGTGAACAGAAAGATATTTCCTTTTACACTTCTGATGTACCCGGGATATATGAAATTTCTGTTCAGGGCTTTACAGCTGAAGGTGAACCGGTTTCAATCTATGGCAGTTTTAAAGTTCAGTAGCCCGGAATTGATATTTTGAAAGGCTTTTATTTCTATATTTAGACAAACTAAACTGTTTCAAAATGAAAAAATTACTACTGCTAGTTGTTTTTGCGGCCTTTGGAAGCGCATTGAGCGCCCAGGTTATGGCACCGCAGCCGAGTCCCACCGGGAAGATTGAGCAAAAAGTTGGTCTTACAGATGTGACCATTGAATATTCCAGGCCAGGCATGAAAGGTCGAAGCATTTTTGGAGATCTTGTTCCCTACGGAAAAGTTTGGAGAACAGGTGCCAATGCCAATACCAAGATCACTTTTGGAGACGATGTGAAGATTGGTGGAAAGGACCTGAAAAAAGGAACATATGCCATTTATACCATTCCGAACCAGGATTCCTGGGAAGTGATGTTTTACAGCAAAAGTGATAACTGGGGTGTCCCCCAGGAATGGGATGATTCAGCAGTTGCTTTAAAAGCGGAAGCCAGTGTTTCCACACTTCCTTTTGATATGGAAACCTTTACGATCATGATCGATGATCTTTCCAACGATTCCGGAGTGATCGAATTCATTTGGGCTGATAAAGTGGCTAGCCTGCCATTTCAGGTTCCAACCGAGCAAAAAACAATGGTTAGTATCGAACGAACTATGAGCGGTCCTACGGCAAACGATTATTTCGCTGCTGCGTCTTATTACCATGACTCTGGTAAAGATTTGGACAAAGCTTATGAGTGGGTGAGTGAGGCCGTTAAAATGGCCGGTGATGATGCTTATTGGATGCTTCGGAAGAAATCGCTGATCGAAGCAGAAATGGGGAAAAAGGATGCTGCCATCGCTACAGCAAAACGTTCTCTCGCTGCCGCTAAAAAAGCCGGCAATCCAGATTATGTGAAAATGAACGAAGATTCCCTGAAAGAATGGGGAGCGAAATAAAAAAAGGCCTCATTTGAGGCCTTTTTTAATATTGTAAATCAATCTTTTCCCGAATACTGTCCAAGAGACTGATCAGTTCCAGGCTATCCTGAAAACTCATAATATCGCTTTCTTTTTTACCCTGTTGCAACATTTTCGTTACATGTTCCGCTTCAAAATTATAACCCTTCGTGGTCACCCCGTAATTCCGAATTTCCATTTTTCCATCGATCTCAAACTGGGCAGAAGTTGGTTCGTGAAACCTTGAGTGCATGGTGATCTTGCCATTTTCCAGTTCAATTTCAGCAGTTGTACCACTATCTTCCTGCAGGGTGCTGAATAGTTCTGCGGAAGTTCCATTATTATAATGAAACCTGATGTCGCAGCGCTCGTCTACCCCAGTTTTCCCTATGATCGCTTCGGCTTCCACAGAATCTGGCATTCCTAAGAAATGATGAGCCAGAAAAACGGGATAGATCCCGATATCCAGTAAACTTCCGCCACCAAGATCTTTATTGAAAAGCCTCTTTTCAGGATTGTAATCGGCCTTGAAGCCAAAATCAGCTTTTATAGCTTTGATCTTCCCATATTTGCCAGTTTTGATGGTTTCCTCTACGGCTTTAAAATGCGGAAGAAATTTCGTCCATAGTGCTTCCATTAAAAAGATATTCTTCTCTTTGGCAAGGGCGATCATTTCCTCGACCTGGGAACGGTTCATCGCGAAAGGTTTCTCGCAGAGAACCGCTTTGCCGTGATGAAGGCAATCTTTGGTGATCTCAGCATGATAGACATGCGGTGTGGCCACATAGATCACATCTACCTCTTCGTCTTTTAAAATAGCTTCATAACTTCCAAAAGCCTTTTCGGCGTGAAATTCTTCTTTGAATTCTTCGGCTTTTTCCATGTTTCGGCTTGCGACACCGTAGAGAATAGCCTCCTCTACTTTTTGCAAATCACCTGCGAACTTCCCGGCGATCTTACCTAAACCAATGATTCCCCATTTTATCTTTTTCATACTGTCGTTTCTGTTTTGTTCTTCGCGTTATTCGAAATCTGGATGATCCAGGAAATACTGATCACCAGGATACAGCCTAACACATTCAGCCATAAATAAGGCATTAAGTTGAGGTTGAACACCAAAATTACCAAGGCCTGGGTGATGATGGCAGCGATAAATACCGCGTTGCTTTTAATCTTTTTCATGAAGAAGGCCAGCAGAAAGATGCCGAGTACATTTCCGTAGAAAATACTTCCAATGATGTTCACCAGCTGGATCAAATTATCAAAAAGATCGGCCAGGCTGGCAAAGGCGATCGCGATCACTCCCCACATAAGGGTAAACCATTTGGATGCTTCGAGATAGTGCTCTTCGCTTTCATCTTTACGAATATTCCTTCGGTAAATATCGATGGTGGTGGTAGATGCCAGCGCATTCAGTTCAGATGCGGTACTGGACATCGCTGCGGAAAGGATCACGGCGATCAGCAAGCCTACGACGCCCTTCGGAAGATTATTCAGTATAAAATGGATGAAAACGTAATCTTTATCATTGCTTTCTGCTCCACCTTCGGCGGCATCAATAAAAGTTCTCGCGTCTTCCTTCAGCATTTCCTCCTTTTCACTAAGACTCTTAAATTCTTTCTGAAAACTGGCAATTTCCTGATCGCTCATCGTTTCCTTATTCTCGGCATAATTCAGGCTGATTCGCTGCTTTTGTTCCTGGGTATTTTCGTGTTCAACCATCAGGTCTTCATACTGATTGGCATATTGGGAATTCAGCACCGTTTGTGTGGCTGCCGGGTTGAAATTGAGCGGCGCCGTGTGAAACTGGTAAAATACAAACACCATGACGCCCACAAGCAATATGAAAAACTGAAGGGGCACTTTCAGCAACCCGTTGAAGATCATCCCAAGCTGACTTTCTCTTACCGAGCCGCCGGTTAAATAGCGCTGCACCTGGCTTTGATCGGTCCCGAAGTAGGAGAGGGCCAGGAAGCTTCCGCCAATGAGTCCGCTCCAGAGCGTATAGCGGTTTTCAAAATCAAAGGAATAGTCCAGGATATCCATTTTTCCGCCGGTACCAGCAATTTCCAAAGCATTGGTAAAACTAACGCTCTCTGGCAGGAAATGGAGAATCATCACAAAAGCCAGGATCATTCCGGTAAGGATCACGGCCATTTGTTGCTTCTGGGTCACACTAACAGCTTTGGTTCCACCGGAAACCGTATAAATAATTACCAGTACTCCAATAATTACGGTCAATGTTGTAAGATGCCATCCCAAAACTGCAGAAAGGATGATCGCAGGTGCAAAAATGGTAATCCCGGCAGCCAAACCCCGTTGGATCAAGAACAGCAAAGAAGTGAGCGTGCGGGTTTTACGATCGAATCGTGTTTCCAGGTATTCGTAAGCGGTATAGACCTTTAATCGGTGATAGATCGGGATGAACACCATACAAATGATGACCATGGCTATAGGCAGTCCAAAATAGAACTGAACAAAGCCCATTCCGTCGTGAAAAGCCTGTCCAGGTGTAGAAAGAAAGGTAATGGCGCTGGCCTGCGTAGCCATCACTGATAATCCAATCGTCCACCACTTGGCGTTCTTTCCGCCGCCGATGAAATCGTGCACATTCTTACTTCCCCGGGTTTTGTACACCCCGTACCAGACGATGAAAGTGATGGTTCCAACAAGTATGATCCAGTCTATTAACTGCATATCAGGTAAAAGAATTCATGATAAAATAAAATAACAGGATGTAAAGCAAATTGGCCAGCAGGACAATGGTATAGCTTTTTTTCCAGATATACTTTTCGGGCTTTTCCATTTATTTTCCTATTGAAATCATATTGGCAAAAAGTCGGTAAGCTCCTGGCACACCCGCAGGTAGCTGCCTGAAAAAGCTGATCCCGGTATAAATGAAATAGCCTTTTCCATATTGTGCAACCAGTAAACTTCCGGTTTTAGCGCTTTCATCCTGGTCGTGCATGCTCAGAATCGGTGTAAAGGTGTCGTCCCAATTACCCGGGAAGTAAAGTCCGCGTTCCTGAACCCAGCCATCAAAATCGGCTTTTGTGAGCTTATTCGGCACATTTAGCAGCGAATGGTTAGGAGCAATGAAAGTCACTTCCGCATCTTCTTCGGTGACCCGGTCACGTGAAAGCTCCAGGTGGAACGGTGCGAGGTCTTCTGTTACCAGCCCGCGATTGGTATTATATTGTACGATCAGCGTTCCGCCATTTTTTACATAATCAAATAAAGCCGATTGTTTAAAGGCGAGGGCATCATCCACATTATATGCTCTGATCCCAAGGACTACGGCATCAAAATTCTGGAGTCTTGAAGCGGAAATTTCATCTGCTTCCAGTTTCTGAACCTGGTAACCAATCTGGCGCAGGCTCTCATCTACCACGTCGCCCGCTCCGGGAACATAGGCAATGCGTTCTCCCTTTTTGGCAATATTCAGCCTTACCAGCTTCATTTTGGCGGGCCTGATAATATTCTGGTTGGAAATATGCGGATATTCGATCTTTTTGAGACTGTTGCTGAAGCTTTGATCATTGACGGTCGCTTCAGCCGTTAATACGGTTTCGTCCTGCCCGGCAGGCGGGGTAACTTCAAAATCTACGGAAACAGCACCGCCTTTTTCGGTGATATCGAATTCTTGAGAAGCCGGTTCGATCTTCCAGTTCTTCCCGGCCTTCAAGGAAATTTTTCCTTTGGCAGCACCATTATGACACTGAAGTTCTACCCGGATCGTTTGTGGTTTTTCCTCGCTGAAAATGAGGACATCGTCCTGGAATTCTACCGAAATCATCGGGACAATCTCGAAATTGCGGTAATTTTCACCCGAAACATTGTCATTGAATTTATAGACGATCGGTTTTACGAATTTCAGGCTTGTTCCGTTTATATCCAGCTGAAAAGTCGCCGTAGTTTGTACCTTGTCTTCCGGTAAACCCCGTAATTGCTGATCTTCTACCCGGTACATTCCGGTTGTTCCGGGTTCTTTCAACCAGTAGGGAGAGGTGAAATTGGCATTTTTCGGAATGGTATAGGAGACAGGACTGCTCCAGTCTTTATTGTTTTCTAAATCCACATTCATTGTCAATTCGGTCTGGCCGGGATTCAACAGTACTTTTTTCAGGTTAATCGCGGCATTACTGCGATTGATGGCTTCCAGTTTCAAAGGCAGAGTTTCCGAAGCAGTTGCTGAAGGCTGGCCGGTACTGGCTTCCAGGAAAAGCCCACTACAGGCATAAATAATCTCTTTGATCGCTGCCAGCTTGATATTTTTCCAGTGTTCATCCTTTAATTTGCCAATTAACTGATAAGCCTGTAATAATTTTTCCAAACTCTTCTCCGGATGCTCAAAATCGAAATCATTTTCTACGGAAGTGAGTAATTCCCCGATCTCTTTCCCATTTTCGAGCCTGTTCCAGGAGGTATCGATGCCATCAAAAACATCCTGGTCTGAAGGCTTGTCACCCTTGAGCAATTCCAGGTATTCCATTTCTGAACCTCTGCTGCCGGTGCTTCCGAATCCCTGGGATTTATGCTGACTCCTACTGAGAGACGCGATTTCCGGATTAGAAAGGCCTTGAACTGGAAAATAGGTCCCAGTATCAAAACTTACAAAATTCGATTTATCAGCTTCCTGAAAAGCCTCATTTCCGCCGTAAAACCATGGAGAAGTATTAAAAAATAGCCTTTTTGGCTGGTAAGTATCAACAAATTTCAGTTGTTCCGAAAAATTTTCGGTATTTGCTGCCATATCGAAAGCTTCAACACTAAGGATCGCTGAAGTAGTATGATGGCCATGAGTGGAGCCTGGCGTACGATGGTCAAAACGGTTGATGATCACATCTGGCTGAAACTTCCGGATCACCCAAACGATATCGCTGAGCACTTCTTCCTTATCCCAGAACTGTAAAGTTTCCGTAGGGTTTTTGGAGTACCCAAAGTCATTGGCACGGCTAAAAAACTGGTAACCGCCATCGATCTTGCGTGCTTCGAGTAGTTCCTGTGTACGGATCAACCCCAGTTCTTCGCGTAGTTCCGGGCCTATCAGGTTCTGGCCGCCATCCCCTCGGGTCAAAGCCAGGTAAGCGGTACGGGCATGAACATCATTCGAAAAATAAGAAATGAGCCGCGTATTTTCATCATCTGGATGGGCTGCAACATACAGCACAGATCCCAGGAAATTCAATTTTTTAATATGTTCGTAGATCTCAGCCGAAGACCATTTTTCCGGAGCCTGAGCGTTGCAAATAGTAAGTTGAAGAAGAAAAAGCGCTAAAAAGACTTTTCTCATGGAATTTGAGTTTTACCAAATATAAAAACTTTCATTCCTCCTCCCCGAATTTTTACCGATTAATTAAAGGGCATCCTTGCCTTCATCAAAATCGCTGTGTTCGATCAGGGAAACCGCTTTCTGTAAAATCAGGTTGTTGGGGTAAGTGATGAGTTCGCCCTCGCGTGTACGCAAGTGCAGGTGAAAAGCCTTAATGTCTTCAATGACCGCTTCGACCGGCAGATCCTTATCATGAATTTTTATGGTATCTCCAATTTTATATGGAAAAGAGAAAAAGAGAATGATACCGGAAGTGATATTGCTCAGAATGGACCAGATCGCGAAGAGCGCGACACCAATTACGGCAAAGACCGAAGAAAAGATCAGTGCCAGTTCGGCAATGCCCACGCCCCAGGCCAGCGCCATGAGAAATGCCGCTATCAGCACCACCAGGATATTGATGTATTTGAACATGAGTCGGGTTCTGGTGATGTTGATCTCACTTTTCTTTCCAACCTTGTTCGCGGCTTTCTTCAGTATGAACTGGATAAAGATAAGGATCACGAGAACGATGAGCGAATAGACCAGTTCTTCCCGATAATTTAAAACGATATCATTCATAAGTCAACTTCAAACTATCGCGCAAAGATAGATTTTTATTGGCGTTTTTGGTCCAGTAATCAGTTTTTAGGCTGGCCATTTTTACAGCGCTGGTGGTAAGGGATTTTCCTTCAGGAGAGGTAGTGGTTTCTTCCCATTTTTCAATACTGAAAGGAAATGTTTTGGTGTAATAGATCTTGAGTGTTCGCTGAAGCTCTTTGTAAGTAAGCCTGTAGACATTGAAGTTTTCAGCAGTATATATTTCACCGAAAGCTTTATAGGTCTGAACCGGCTGGTGACTCAGCCGCAGGTATTCCAAAGAAGGGATCATTTCAAAATCGCCGGTTGGCAGGCTGTCTGGCTGAATACGAACCTGTGTCCAGATCTCATTTTCCAGGTCAGCTTTGTCTATTTGTAAATTTTTATCGGCTTCTCCCTGGAAATAGGAGTGGAGCACGATCTCGTAGGTATCGCGATTATTCAGCTGCATATAAACCTGGCCGCACCACTCCTGAATGGATGCCGAAATTTTTAGTGCATGACCGGTATGATACAAAGGCTGAAACGTACTTTGCATTATACTGTAAGGGTAAATTCCGGTAACAAATTTTTTGGTGGCGTTTAGTTTCAGGACTGGAATGTTTTTTTCGCCTGCCTGGTTAGCTTTGACCTGCTCGCCGGGCAAAAAATCTTCGGTTACGTAGATCAGGCTGGCGTGACCTTTCCGAATTTCCCCGTACCGGGCCTGTTGTAGTTTATAGGTAGTGATCTCGGCTTTTCCGCTAAACCAGTAATCCTGGAATTCTGAAGATAATTCGCGGCTTGCTGGCTCTTGGTCATTTCCGCAGGAGAGAAAGGCCAGAGCTATAAAAATGTAAAAAAATCGGAGTGCCATTTTTAACGAAAGATACGAATTTATTGACTCAGCATTTCTTTTAACGTGGTATAAACCAGGTGTGTGGGCATACCCACGACATTGAAATAGCTGCCGGTGATCGAGGTGATACCCACCAAACCAATCCATTCCTGGATGGCATATCCACCGGCTTTATCAAATGGTTTGTAGGTAGCAACATAGTGTTCGATCTCATCTCGTTCCAGTTGGCGGAAAGTCACTTCAGTAGTAAAAGAAATGGTCTTCTGGTCGTTTTTAGTGGTAAAACAAACCGAGCTGATAACCTCGTGCTTTTTTCCTGAAAGAGCGCTGATCATTTGCACCGCTTCGGCGTGATCCTGCGGTTTGCCCATAGCCTTTTCATTCAAATAAACGATCGTATCGCTGGTGATCAGGATCTGGCGGGCTGCAAGGTCATCGAAGGCTTCAGCTTTCAATTTTGCCAAATATGCTGTGATTGCTTCTCCCTTTAAATGCGTCGGAAAAACTTCGTTTATGGGTCTAACGTCTGATTTAAAAGGGATTTCAAGTTGCTCCATGAACCGGTGCCTTCTCGGGGAGCCGGATGCCAGGATGACCTCGTGATCTTTCAGTAGTTCTTTCAGTAGCATTAAATGAGTATAAATTGAAGCAGGCCTATGGAAATAAGTCCGAAAAACATGACGATTTTCAGCAATTTGCTCAGCCTGGTGTATTCTTTCTTTTTATTCGCATTCCAGATATTGATCGCAAAATAGAGCAGTGGCCCCACTAATAAGAGCAACACATACATGACTGCAGCGATCGTATCGAAAAGGTATTCATAAATATAATAGATCAGGAAAGCGATGGGTAAGACACTGAGCACGGCAAGGATCTTATTAACGCGGTCTTTACCCAGGTTTAAGGAGAGCGTCTGGTATCCCGCGTTGTAATCGCCATCTACATCTTCCTGGTCTTTAACGATCTCCCTAATGAAATTGATCAGGAAAGCAAAGATCCCGTAATCTACCAAAATGGAGAAAATGGTAGATTGGGTTGCCTGGTTTTCAGGGGTAATGGCCGGCAAAAGATCGTAAAGTCCCACACCAACAGGCACCAGACCAATAATGAGACTAACGATAAAATTTCCTACCAGTAAAGTTTGCTGAAGCTGGGAATTATAGATGTAAAGGGCGGCAGAACCGAGAATGAAAAATGCTGTAAATCCGGGTCGGCCGATAAGGTTAGACATATAAAAACCTAACAAAACTCCCAAAATATTGAAAATGAAGAAGAGATTATAAGCCGTCTTTTCAGAAATCTGGTTGTTTACCAGTGTGCGATCTGGCCGGTTGGTCTGGTCAGCTTTTACATCATAAAGATCATTGATGATGTAGCCAGCTGCAGCGACAAAAATTACCGCCAGAACCAGCAGAGTAATTCCAAGAAAGTTTAACGTGATAGGAACCTGAAACGGATGAAAAAGGCCATATTTCACGAGGTACATCGTGAGTGCAATGAAGAGCAGGTTTCCCGCCCGAACCAGTTTGAAGTATTTCAACATCTTATTTCTGGTCTTTTGAGATCCATTTTCCCTGAACCTTCATGACCTGTTCAATCACGTCGCGAACGCAACCTTCACCTCCTTTTTTGTGGGAAACGTATAAAGAGATCGCTTTCACTTCAGGTGCGGCATCCTGCGGGCAGGATGGCAGGCCCACCAGTTTCATCGGGTAAAGATCAGGAATATCATCACCCATGTACAGGACTTCCTCTGGCTGAATGCCGTAGATATCAAAGAACTCGTCCATTTGCTCCACTTTATCATCTACTCCCAGGTAAATATCAGTGATCCCCAAATCCCGAAGCCTGGCACGAACACCTTCATTTTTCCCGCCGCTGATAATGCAAACGGTATAACCGGCTTTATGAGCCATTTTCATGGCGTACCCATCTTTGGTGTTCATGGTTCGCAGCAGTTCTCCGCTGGTCGAAATCTGGATGGAACCATCGGTTAATACGCCATCCACGTCAAATACAAAGGTATTGATCTTGTTCAGGTGTTCTTTATAGCTTTTTTCCATGGAATTTTTGAATAGAATCGGTTAGGGTTTTATAGACCAGCTTTCGATCACCGGTCAATGAATTGAGATGTTTTTGAATGGTTTCCTGGTCGTTTCGCAGTGCCGGACCTGTTTGAGCATCGGCAGGCAATAACACATCCAGTTTGGAAACTGTTTCTTTAATTAAAGGTTGCAATATTTTGAAATCCAGATTTTTGTCTTTGCAAATGGAATTTCCTAAAGTGAAAAGGTGGTTGCTGAAATTATTTACAAATACGGCTGAAAGGTGCAATCCCCTCCGCTGATCGGAATTGACCTCGTAAATAGCTTCAGAAATACTTTTTGCCAGGTCCTTCAGTTCTTCCAGGTTTTCTTCGGAATTAGCTTCCAGACAAAAAGGAATTGTGCGGTAATCGAGCTCCCGATTTTTTGAAAATGTTTGCAGCGGATAAAAAACTCCATGCTGCTGAAATTTCTTCAGGACTTCCATACCGGTACTGCCTGAAGTATGAGCCACAAGGTTTCCGCGATCTTCCAGTTTTTCGGCAATTTCGGCAATCCCATCATCACTAACCGCTAGCAGGTACAAATCAGCGTCCTTCAGTTGCGCATAATCAGCAATCACTTCGGTTTCCGAAGAAACAAAGTCGGCCTTCGCGGGATCCCGACTAAATAACTGACTCACAGTTGCGTAATTCCCTTCAGAAAAAGCCCGATATAAATGGCTGGCCACATTTCCTGCACCGAATAATGCGATTTTCATCATGCCGCTAAATTACCAAAAAAATATGCCTGGCGAAATTAACAGGTGTAGAGCCGATATTGCTCAGATTTTACCGGTGTTAACTAAATTTTAATACTTAAATTTGCACCCGAAAAATCCGTTCTTCATGGAGAAAAAAATAGCTTCAGTAATTTTTTCTACCCGTATAATGGCCGTCCTACTTTTAGTATTTGCAGTCGCCATGGCCATGGGCACTTTTATAGAAAGTTGGTATAGCATTGAAACCGCAAGAATCCTGATCTACAATACCTGGTGGTTTGAAGGGATCATGGTGTTCCTGCTCATCAATTTTATTGGAAACATCAAGAGATACAACCTTCATAAACGCGAAAAATGGAGCACATTGTTGCTGCACCTGGCTTTCATCCTGATCCTGATTGGTGCATTTATTACGCGATACATCAGCTATGAGGGGATCATGCCGATCAGGGAAGGGGAGACCACCAATAAATTTTTATCAGAAGAAACCTATTTCACCTTCTTTATCGATGGAGAGATCGATGGCCAGCCCAGGAGGCGCGTGTTGCAGGATGAAGTTCTGTTTGGCCCCGAGGTAGATAATGATTATGTACTGAACACTGATTTTAACGGGCAGCCGGTCACATTCGAACTTACGAATTTCATTAAAGGAGCCGAGGAAACACTGGTTCCAACTGAAGATGGAGAGAATTACCTGAAAGTTGTGGAGTCTGGAGGTGGAACCAGGCACGATCATTATTTGAAGGAGGGCGAAATCAGTAATATTCACAACATTATTTTTTCTTACAATAATCCGAAAGACGGTGCGATCAATATTTTCGTGAACGAGGCTGGCGAATACACCATAAATTCTCCTTTTGAAGGCGATTACATGAGGATGGCCGATCAAAAACAGGGTACTTTGATCGCCGATTCTACTCAAACGCTCATGCTGCGCTCCCTGTATAATCTTGGGAATTTTCAGTTCGTGGTGCCCGATCCCGTAGTTCGTGGAAAATATGATGTCGTTCCCACCAAGCCCAGAAAGAAGGAAGATATGGACGCTGTGACTTTGAAAGTTTCTTCGGAAGGCGAATCAGAAACCCTTACCATGTTAGGTTCCAAAGGTATTGCAGCCGATCCTCAAAAGATCGAACTTGCCGGACTCGACATTTACCTGAATTACGGTTCAAAAGAACGGGAACTGCCATTCGCTTTGAAACTCGATGATTTTATAGCTGAAAAATATCCCGGAACTGCTGATCGTGAAACGCCTGGTTATTCCTCTTTTAAAAGTAAAGTGGAGATTGTGGAAGAAGGCAAAGAGGCGCAACCTTACGAGATCTACATGAATCATGTGCTCGATCACAGCGGTTACCGCTTTTTCCAGTCCAGTTTCCAACCAGATGAGAAAGGAACGGTACTTTCGGTTAACCATGATCGTTGGGGAACCTGGATCACATATTTGGGCTATTTTCTGCTGTATTTCGGCTTGATGTGGATCTTATTTGATAAAAATTCCCGCTTCGGAAACCTGAAACAAATGCTGGAAAAAGTAAAAGCCAAAAAGAAGACATTATCGACCCTGCTGTTGCTGATAGGACTTTCAGTAGCCGGAAATGCACAACAGCCAGCTCCGGAAGAAGCCGCGCAAAGAACAGCCGATACGATTGCTGAAGTTCCTGCGCAAAACCAGCAACAGGACGATCACGACCATGTACGCATCAAAAAGTCTTATATTGACAGTATCCTGAAGGCTAATGCCGTAAGTCCCGAACACGCGGCAAAATTCGGAAGACTGATCATTCAGGATGCAGGCGGGCGAATGAAACCGGCCAATACCTATTCTTCAGAATTACTTCGGAAACTGAGCAAAACTGATACCTATGAAGGCTTGTCTTCAGACCAGGTTTTAATTTCACTTACTGAAAATCCTATGTTTTGGTACAATGCGCCGATCGTGCATGTTGAAAAACACAACGATAGCCTGCACAGGATTCTTGGCGTGGAAAAAGGGAAGAAATTCCTGGCACTTACCGACTTTTTTGATGAAAGAGGATCCTATAAGCTGTCACCCTATCTAGAAGAAGCATACAAAGCCGGGGTGCCAAACCAGTTCCAGAAAGATTTTATCAAAACTGATAAAAAAGTCAATCTTTGGTACCGTGCACTGGAAGGTAGGGTCTTGAAGATTTTTCCAATTCCAGGGGATGAAAATAACAAATGGATCTCCTATCCTGAAGTGGGGGAAGCCAATCTCAAAGGAATGGACTCCGTTTTCACGCGTCAGATCATGCCGATGTATATGGGAGCGCTACAGAAGGCTCGTCAAACCGGTGATTACAGCAAGGCCGATGAATATCTCCAGGCCATGAAAGATTATCAGCAGAAATTTGGAGCTGATGTAATGCCTTCGGCAGAAAAAGTAAACGCCGAGATCACTTATAATAAATATGACGTTTTCAAAAGCCTGTACTGGATGTATATGCTTGCCGGGGTCCTCATGCTTATTTTTGTGATCCTGCATATCTTTTACGATAATAAATTTATTCGCGGACTGATCTATTTGAGTATCGCCGCCATCATCATATTATTCGCCTTGCATACCGTTGGGCTTGCCGTGCGCTGGTATATTTCCGGTCACGCACCCTGGAGTGATGCCTACGAATCGATGATCTACGTAGCCTGGGCAACGATGTTCTTTGGTTTGGCCTTCGGAAGAAAAAGTAATCTAACGATTGCTTCTACGGCCTTCGTGGCGGCGATCGTTTTGATGATCGCGCATGGTAACTGGACAGATCCTGCGATTGCCAATCTGCAGCCGGTACTGGATAGTTACTGGCTGATGATACACGTTTCAGTGATCGTTGGAAGTTATGGACCTCTTACACTGGGAATGATCCTGGGAGTTGTCGCCCTGCTTTTGATGATTATGACCACGGAAAAGAATAAGAAGAAAATGCTGTTGAATATCCGGGAGATTACGATCATCAACGAGCTGGCTCTAACAGTTGGACTGGTCATGCTTACAATAGGAAACTTCCTGGGTGGGCAATGGGCTAATGAAAGCTGGGGACGTTACTGGGGCTGGGATCCGAAAGAAACCTGGGCGCTCATCAGTATCATGCTTTATGCTTTTGTGATACATATGCGACTGGTTCCTGGATTGAGGGGACGGTGGACCTTTAACTTCATGTCGGTCATCACGTATTCTTCCGTTATGATGACCTATTTTGGTGTGAATTTTTACCTGGCGGGACTACACTCTTACGCGAGTGGGGATAAGGTGATCACCCCAACTTTTGTGTATTATACATTTGCGGGAGTACTCGTTTTAGGAGGGATTTCTTACTGGAAGTACCAAAAACATTATGCCAAGAAAGCGAAAAATGAGATCGCCCGAGATGCCGATACCATCTAAAACCGAATATGAGGATAAAAAAAACCTGCTCGAAGGAGCAGGTTTTTTTATGCAGGTAATTGAAGGTTAGGGGTTTATTTTAAACTTCCAACCATATCTTTTGGGTTCACCCATTCATCAAATTGCTCTTCAGTTACATATCCAAGGTTTACCGCTTCTTCCTTCAAAGTAGTTCCGTTCTTATGAGCAGTATTTGCGATTTCCGCAGCTTTATAATATCCAATTTTGGTATTGAGTGCAGTTACCAGCATCAGGGAATTATTCACCAGTTCCTTGATTCGTGAATGGTTCGGCTCAATTCCCTGGGCGCAGTGTTCGTCAAATGACACACAGGCGTCTCCCAGTAGTTCCGCACTTTGGAGCAATGCGTTAGCCATCACAGGTTTGAAAACATTCAGTTCAAATTGCCCCTGCATGCCGCCCACGCTCATCGTCATGTCGTTTCCTATCACCTGGGCACAAACCATGGTTAATGCCTCACATTGGGTTGGATTAACTTTACCAGGCATGATCGAGGAACCAGGTTCGTTGGCAGGAATGTTCAATTCCCCAATTCCGCTTCTTGGACCAGACGCCAGCATCCTGATATCGTTCCCAATTTTATTCAGGGAAACAGCCAGCTGTTTTAATGCACCGTGACTTTCCACAAATGCATCATGTGCAGCTAAAGCCTCGAATTTATTTGTTGCAGAAACAAACGGCAATTCAGTGAACTTTGCGATAAATTCAGCAACTCGTTTGGAATAGCCTTTAGGAGTGTTAAGACCTGTTCCCACTGCTGTTCCGCCTAAAGCAAGTTCTGCAAGATGTGGTAGCGTGTTTTCCAAAGCTTTAATCCCGTGATCGAGTTGTGCAGCGTACCCGCTAAATTCCTGCCCCAGTGTAAGCGGTGTGGCATCCATAAAATGCGTACGACCAATTTTTACTACATCTTTAAATTCCTCCGATTTTTTCTTCAGGGTATCGCGCAATTTGCGAACTCCGGGAAGGGTGGTTTTTACAATCTTCTTATAGGCAGCGATATGCATTCCGGTAGGAAAGGTGTCGTTAGAAGATTGTGATTTGTTCACATCGTCATTGGGTTGCAGGGTTTTATCGCCTTCACCAATAGTTTTACCGGCGATCTGGTGTGCACGGTTGGCGATCACTTCGTTCACGTTCATGTTGCTCTGCGTACCACTTCCGGTTTGCCAGATAACTAACGGAAACTGATCATCATGTTTTCCATCCAGGATCTCGTCACATACCTGTGCAATAAGGTCTCTTTTTTCAACTGAAAGTGCGCCCAGTTCGCAATTGGTGTAGGCTGCAGCCTTTTTCAGGTAAGCAAAACCGTATATGATATCAAGAGGCATGGAAGCCGAAGGTCCTATTTTAAAATTATTGCGGGAACGCTCGGTTTGAGCACCCCAGAGTTTATCGGCGGGAACTTTCACTTCCCCCATAGTATCTTTCTCTATTCTATAGTCCATAATGCTAAAATTGATTGTTTCGCAAAGTTATTTATTCGAAAACTTTTTCGCTTTAAAATTGCGTGAAAATTGGTAGAAGATTTGTGTCTAAATTGCTGAAAGGTGAGCAGTTTCAGATTATTTAGGAAATTTTTGTGATAAGCCGTCCAGAGTTGCTATCTTTGACCAGATATCTGAAAATACCATAACGTTATGATGTTCGAATTCGATCAGTATCTTGGTTTTATCGCTTTCCTTGTTATTTTAACAATGGGATTCTGGTTAATGATCTTTCTTATCGGGTTCGTTGTCCCTTATTGGGTTGGCGGATCAATTGGAGAAATCCTGAAAGAAAAACGTGAGGCCAGAAAGAAAGCCAAAGAACAGAAGGTATAAAAAAAGGGACTTTTTAAAGTCCCTTTTTTTAGTTTAACCAACTAACAGAATTTAAAATCCTTCTCCATCTTCATCCATCATATTGTCTTCTCCACCGCGTCGCTCGTTGCGTTTTTTCTGCTGATTGAAACGGTAAATAAATGAAAGGTTTATTTGTCTTTGTCTCCACTGGAACTCACTTTCCTGGTAAAAATCGTCAGTGGTAATTTGCTGACTCCTTTTTCTTGAATTCAGAAGGTCACGGGCGTTGATCGATACAGTGGCCTTATCTTTCAATACTTCCTTGCTCAATGCTACATCGATAGATAGAATGCCATCCTGTGTTCCCTGGACATCGTCTGAAGGACCGCGATAGAAAGCATTGGTTTGCCAGTCTATTTTCCACGGAAGGGAAACTTTGGAACTAAACCTTCCGAAGTAGCTGGTGTTTTTCTGACTGTAATCAGTCCCATTAAACTGTCCATCCAGTTCAAAACGGAAGTAGTTGAAGCTACCATTCAGTCTTAACCAGTCATTTGGATTGTATAGGAAACCAATTTCCCCACCCATACGGTCATTAGTGGCCAGGTTAAACGGAATACTTCTGATCACTTCCTGGTTCACATATTCCGGTTCGCCAGCCTCGCCAAAGCTTGGATTCGCAACAGTGATATTTACACGCTCCTGGATTCTGGAAAACGCATCGGTTTCATGCTGGTAATATACAGATGAAGTAAGCGTTAATTTATCCCATTTTTTAAGGTATCCCAGGTCGAAAGCATTGGAGAATGCGGGTCTTAAGTTAGGATTTCCCTGGAAAACGTTATTTCTACTGCTACGAGAAGGAAACGGATTGATAAACCAGCCACGCGGACGGTTAATTCTTCTGTTGTAACCTAAAGTGATATTTTCATCCTCGCCAAGTTCATAGATCAGGTTCACCGTAGGAAAAAGCCCCAGGTAATTGTTGTCAAATTCGGTATCGATTTCAAAAGAATAAATGTCCTGCAGCTCTGCTTCAGTAAGGGCAGAGGTGATGTTTCCTTTTAAATTGGTGTTTTCTAGACGAAGACCCAGCAGGAAACTGAATTCTCCGAATTTGGAACCATATTGTGAATAGACCGCCTGTACATTTTCGGTGTAATCAAAAATATTGGTTTGATTTTCGTTCAGAACGAGCGTTCCGTCAGCATTTTCCTGGAAAAGCTTATAATCTGTGAGGGTATTTTCGAATTCCCCGCGATATCCGGCTTCAAATTGTGATTCTTCACCAATTGGTCGTACATAATCAGCCTGAATCAAATACTGGTTTTGATCTTCGATCGTGCTGGTTTGTTCCCGCGGAATGTTCACGCCCAAAGAATCTGTATTATTGTAACGCACCGGCTCGTTAATGAAAGAACCTTGTTCTTCCTGGTCGCTCTCATACTGAAAATCTGCTGTTAGCTGGTGCCCGTTGTTATCGAATTTATTGATGTAGTTCAGTGCGATCTGGTAACTGTCTTCATCTTCGGTTTCCTTTTCGTAACGGGTCGTCCCAATTTGCGGACTTCCGTTTAAAAAATAATCGCTGATGTTGGTGGTAAGATCATCATCATTTCCTTTTCGGTAAAAAACCGAACCAGTAATGGAAGACATATCAGTGATATAATACTCCATACCGAGGTTGGTGTTGAAATTTCTTCGGATGCGGTCATAATCGCGATCTTCGGAATTTTCCGTGTACTGAATACTATCTAAAAAAGCATCCTGCTGCACATCAAAATAACGCGTGTCAAAATTGGCATTTCCCGGAGACTCGTCATAGCGGTACCCGGTAGTGGCAAAGAGATTATATTTTTCGGTGCGATAATTCAGGTTTGCTGAAATTCCGCCGTTCGCGGGATAACCGGTTTGAAGGTTCAGGGAACCGTTAAAACCAAGTGTTTCCTTCTTCCGAAGGATGATATTCAGGATCCCCGCTGTACCTTCCGCATCATATCGGGCCGAAGGTGAGGTGATCACTTCCACACGTTCGATTGCTGAAGCCGGTAACTGGCTAAGCACGTTGCTGTCGCCAAATCCAGCCATAGCTGAAGGTTTCCCGTTTATCAGGATACGAACGTTTTCATTTCCGCGAAGACTGATGCCACCTTCCACATCTACCGAAACAGAAGGCACGTTATTCAATGCATCGCTCACGGTTCCACCCGCAGTGGTAAGATCTTTACCAATATTGTAGATTTTCTTATCCAGTCGTACATCCACCTGAGTGGTTTCTGCCTGAACAACTACTTCATCAAGGTTCTCAGATCCCAGTCCCAACTTAATGGTTCCGAGGTCCAGGTCACTGTTAATTGTACGGTTATTGAAATTTTTGGTTTCGTAAGAAATGAATTCAACCGCGATGTTATAGGTGCCATTCTGAACTTCAATAGCAAATGCACCTTCAGCGTTGGTCACTCCACCGTTGATATCATTGGGATCATTCACATTAACGATGGAAACGGTGGCATATTCCAGTGGAACACCCAGTTCATCATCAATCACTTTGCCTGAAATAGTATACTTTTTTGCAGGTTCCGGGCCCTGTGCCCAGGTCTTAAAAACAAATCCTGAAATCAGGATGAGACATACGCTAAGAACGAAAATTTTTCTGTTGGTCATTAATCAATTTTTCAGTTGGACTGAGTAAAACCGATTTAGTTTAAATCAACAGGGGTTAATTTTCCGTTAAAGCCTGAATTTATTTGTTAAGTCTTTTCAGGTTATTGAAAATCAGGACTTACGAGTGATCTTTTTATTCATCGCCAGGTAACTTTCGAACTGTTCCTCGCTCATGAATTTCTGGAGTGCCTTGTGTTCATTGCCCTGAATGGATTTCAGTTTCTGAATCTGGCTGCCAATGCCCAGGCTGGAATTGATGATCTCGTTCTTTTTGATCGTGTACTCAATAATGGTGTCTTCCAGCATGGACGCCTGTTCGTCGCTGAGATGGAGTTGATTTTGCCAGGTAAAGGCCAATTCTGCAGCAACTTCCCTGATCTCCTTACGATTCTTTTCGTGTATATAAATCTGTGAATATACAAAGCCTGCCACCGCGGCAGCAGCCACACCAATCAAAGCTATTCTATGTTCCAGTTTCATCTTTCTTTTCTTTATAACAATTTCTGAATGTTTGAAGGAGGCCTTCCGATCACCGCTTCATTTTCGGTTTCAACGATAGGTCGCTCGATCAATTTTGGGTTTTCAACCATCGCTTTGATGATCTCTGAATCGCTTAAATCTTTTCCTTTATACGATTCTTTCCAGATTGTTTCATTTTTACGAACCAGCTTTGCAGGTTTTATGCCAATCTTACCAATGAGCTTCGATAATTCTTTTTCACTCAGAGGCTCTTTCAGGTACTCCCTTGTTTCAAAATCTTTTCCAGATTCTTGGAGAATTTGCAATCCTTCTCGGGATTTCCGGCAGCGGGCGTTATGATAGATTCGTAACATTCAGTGATATTTTTACTTCTTTAAAATAATCAATTCCTGGCAAAAATTAAAAATTAGCGTTTTAATTAATCTTCACTTTTTTGTCCCATCATCATTAAATAGGCTTTCAGGAATTCATCGATAGACCCGTCCATTACCGCATCTACATTTCCGGTTTCCTGTGCGGTTCGTACATCTTTAACGAGTTTGTAGGGATGCATCACATAATTCCTGATCTGTGATCCCCATTCGATTTTCATCTTGGAATCTTCGATCTCCCTTCGTTGTGCCAGACGTTTTTGCAGCTCAATTTCATATAGCTGACTCTTCAGTAACTGCATGGCTTTATTCTTGTTTTCCAGCTGGGAGCGGGTTTCGGAATTCTCAATAACGATCCCGGTAGGAGCGTGGCGCAAACGAACAGCCGTTTCCACCTTGTTCACATTTTGCCCTCCAGCCCCAGAAGATCGCATAGTTTCCCAACTAAGATCAGACGGATTGATATCGATCTCGATACTGTCATCCACCAACGGGTAAACATAAACCGAAGCGAACGAAGTATGTCTTTTCGCATTACTGTCGAATGGTGAAATACGAACCAGGCGGTGCACACCATTTTCGCCTTTCAGCCATCCAAATGCGTATTCGCCTTCAATTTCCAGGGTTACGGTTTTGATCCCGGCTACATCGCCAGCCTGGTAGTTGAGTTCCTTGATCTTAAAACCGCGCTTTTCAGCCCACATCATGTACATGCGCATGAGCATCTGAGCCCAGTCACAACTTTCCGTACCACCGGCACCGGCTGTAATTTGCAGCACTGCGCTCATCGCATCACCTTCTTCAGAAAGCATATTCATGAATTCAAGGTCCTCGATGAGTTCTTCGGCTTTGGAACATCGTTCTTCCACGTCTTCGGCAGAAGCTTCGTCTTCCTTATAGAATTCATAGATCACATCCAGATCGTCTACGAAAGTTTCGGCCTTTTCATAATCCTCGACCCACTTTTTTTCCGCATTGACTTCTTTCATGATCGCCTCGGCCTTCTTTGGGTCATCCCAAAAATCTGGTGCAAAGGTCTTTTCTTCGAGATTCGTGATCTCTATTTTCTTCTTATCGATGTCAAAGATACCTCCTTAACGCAACCAGGCGCTCTCTCAGATCTCGAATAGATTCTGTATTGGTCATTATTCAGCTTTTGAGCGTAAAAATAGAATTATAGGCCGCCTAAGAAAAGTATTTTACGATATTTTTATAGTTTTAAGCAAGCTATTTAAACTCTCCCGATGAAAAGACAAATACTTATTCTCCTGGCATTCAGTTTTAGTGTCGTTGCGCAATCACAATTTCTGAAAGATAAAGACAGCATTGAAAATTTCGAAGGTTATTTCGATTTTCACTACGACCAGAAAAAAGATGCGATCTATCTGGAAGTGGAAGACCTGGATTCAGAGTTTTTATATTCTCACTTTTTAACTAGTGGTGTTGGTTCGAACGATATCGGCTTGGATCGCGGGCAGCTAGGTGGCGAGGCGGTTGTAAAATTCGTAAAAGCAGGAAATAAGTTATTGCTGGTTCAACCTAATATGGATTACCGGGCAATCACCGAAAATGAAGCGGAAAAAGCCTCGGTTGCCGAAGCCTTTGCGAAATCGGTCATTTTTGGTTTCGAGATCAAAGAGCAAAAGGAAGGAAAGTATTTAATAGATCTTACACCTTTTTTAATGGAAGATGTTCATGGTGTTACCAATCGGCTTAAAAGGGGAGATTACGGAACATACAAACTGGATAAATCTAAAAGCGCTCTGTCCCTGGATCGAACCAGGGCTTTTCCTGAAAATGTGGAATTTGAGGCCTTACTAACTTTTGAAGGAGAACCAAAGAGCAGGACCATTAACTCGGTTGTTCCAGACCCCAAACATATTACAGTTACAGAGCATCACTCTTTTGTGAAGTTGCCAGACGATAACTATAAAAAGCGTCTTTTCGATCCTCGCAGTGGCGCAATTTTTATCTCTTATATGGATTATGCATCACCGGTCTATGAACCAATCATGAAACGATTCGCCATTAGACATAGACTGGAAAAGAAAGATCCTTCAGCTGAAATTAGCGAACCGGTTGAGCCGATCATCTATTACCTGGATCCCGGAACACCGGAACCGGTGAAAAGCGCTCTGATGGAAGGTGCCAGTTGGTGGAACCAGGCCTATGAATCTATTGGGTATAAAGATGCTTTCCAGGTTAAAGTCTTACCGGAAGGTGCTGATCCTTTAGATGTACGTTATAATGTGATCCAATGGGTTCATCGTTCTACTCGTGGCTGGAGTTATGGCGCAAGCGTGGTCGATCCGCGTACCGGTGAGATAATCAAAGGTCACGTGAGTCTGGGCAGTTTGCGTATTCGCCAGGATTACATGATCGCCCAGGCATTAATGAACAAGCCTTTTAAAGATAGTGATGACAATCATGAACCAATGATGGAACTCGCATTGGCCAGAATTCGACAGCTGGCTGCTCATGAAGTAGGCCACACGTTGGGATTTGCACATAATTTTGCTGCAAGCGAAAGCGATCGGTCTTCGGTGATGGATTATCCGCACCCGCAATTCGAGTTGCAGAATGGAGAGATTTCTTTTGAAAATGCCTACGACACCAATATCGGGGAATGGGATAAGATCACCGTGGCATATAGTTATGGAGATGTGCCGGAAGGAGAATTAGAAAGAGATTATTTAAATGCTGTGCTTGACAAAGCAAAAGATCGGGGTTTTACCTTTATAACCGATTCTGATGCGCGTTCTGCTGGCGGAGCCCATGCGTTTGCTCATTTATGGGATAATGGTAAAAATGCTTCGGAAGAACTGGACGCTATTCTGGAAATTCGCAAAAAAGCGATCGAGAATTTTTCCGAAGATAACATCAGAACCAATGAACCATTTTCAGTTTTAGAAGATGTGTTTGTGCCGCTCTATTTCTTACATCGTTATCAAACAGAAGCGACAACCAAGATGATCGGCGGTTTGAAATATACCTATGCTGTAAAAGGAGATGAAAATGTAGCTGTGGAATACCTGGATGGAAAGAGCCAGGAGAAAGCGCTGGAAGCTGTGTTGCGAACACTGAACGCTGAGGAAATCGCCATCCCGAAGAACAAACTGAAATTATTTCCACCAAGAGCCTTTGGTTATGGTAGAAGCAGGGAATCGTTTAAAAGTAATACCGATGTGGCTTTTGATGCTTACGGTGCACCTGCAACCGCTGCAGATATGACGCTAACATATCTTTTACACCAGGCCCGAGCTGAACGTTTATTACAACAACATAATATGGATGGTGGTCTGATGGGGCTGGAAGGAATGCTGGATGAGTTACTGAAAGAAACAGTTCAGAAATCGGTTAAAGATGATTATTTAAACGGGGCGCAACAAACCATTAATTTTGTGGTTTTAAAACACTTGCTGAATCTGGCTGCCAATGATGATGCTACTCCCATGACAAAGGCGATAGTAAATATGGAAGTCGACAAGTTGGAAACCTGGCTGAGAGGTAAGGATGGTAGCGTAAACAAGGAAATGTTTCGCAAGATCAGAGAATTCAGGGAACGGCCGGAAGAATTTCAGTTTGAGCTGAATATTCCGAAGATACCAGATGGTTCTCCAATTGGAACTTTTGAATAATTATTGTTGCTGCTGCTGTTGCTGGGCTGAAACCTGAACGCTATACTCGGTTTCATTTTTTCCGCTGGAGAAAACAATACCTTTTAAGGGAGGACAATCAGTATAATCCTTGCCATGAGCCACTTTGATGTGGTTTTCTGCGGCAATCAAATTGTTTGTAGGGTCGAAACCGATCCACCCGCTTTCAGGTAAACAGCATTCTGCCCAGGCATGCATTTGTGAATCCCCAAAATACCCGTTTCCCTGGTGCAGGTAGCCCGAAACATAGCGAGAAGGAATACCGCGTGATTTTGCAATTGCGATAAACAAATGGGTGAAATCCTGACAAACACCCTGTTTCAGTTTTAGAATATCTTCCAGGTTAGTATCGACACTGGTCACATTGGCCTTAAAGGTAAACTCGTCAAAGATCCACTTATTTAGGTTTTGCAAATTCTGAAAAAGGCTCATGTTTTGATCAAATTGAAAAGCGGTTTCCTTCGGAAGACTGGTCAATTCGGTTTGTCTTAGAAAAACATCATTATCTGCCTTGAATTCCAAGGAATTCAGCTTAGTTGATTCTTCCTCAATTGAAAGATCAGCCAGTTTTTCAAAAACATTTTCAACCTCTTTGATGAGCTGAAATTCTGCATGAAATGCGATCTCTTCAAAACTGGATTTACGGTAACGAATTCTATAGGTTTTGAAACCGTAGCCATTTACAGAGTTTTCAACCGGTATATAATGAGAATTGATAAAACGATCGCTTAAAACTTCCTGGGAGTCATTAGTTTCGGGAATGATCATGAACTGCCATAGTGCAGAAGTAGCCCCGTTTTCGTATGAATTTTTAGCTGAATATTTAATCGTGTATTCCAGGCTCATGAACTCGATTTTGACCATGGCAAATAAAAGCCATTTTGATCAATTAATAATGAAAATAATCATTTTCGAGCTTGAGCGCAATCCCATTGAGGTCATCTAGAATATTCTGAATAAAAGTCTGGAGGTCGCTTTCGATCTCTTCAATTACTTTGTACTGATATTTTGCTTTTACTTTTCCGATCTGGAATGCAGCCGAATTTTTTGACGGTAGTTTTTCATCACTTAGTACATAAATGTGCTTTTTAACCTGGTTCAGACTATTCATTACCGAACGAGGACAATCAGGATTCAGAATTAGAAATTCGAGCGTATTGATACTGGTAGGTGTTTTTCGGTAAAACCGTCGCATCATATCGTACGATTCGGCACATTTCAGCAAAGTGGTCCATTCGTAGCTATTCTTTAGAGTATCACCGTAACTTCCAAGAGCGACTGTTGCATCACGATATTTGGAATTGATGATGCGTATGATCTGGGTTGCCCTTTCAATATTAATTCCCAGCATGATAATAGCATATACTTCATCATGCAGAAGAGTACCACGAATCTTACCTCGTAAGATCGAAGAATTTTCGGTTACCTGGATGCTGAAATCATACAAGCCCCTTTTCACATAATTATCCACATCATAATTCAGAACAAAATGGTAGAATTTATTGATGGCTTCATACAGTTCAGTTGAAATTAGATCACGCGCAGAATTCGCGTTCTCACGGGCAGCTTTTACATAACTGATAATAGAAAAACTTTTTTCCGGGTTAAGCCCAATATCATAAAGCACTTTTTCTTCATCCAGTTCAGATTCCAGGTCAATGAGATCATCGGCCATAAACAGCATGGACTGTAATACAAATTGCCGACTCTGGGATTGTTCGTTCGGTGCATCTAGCGATGCAAAATAGTTCACGTTCAAATATCTGGCTACATGCTCTGCTCTTTCAATATATCTCCCCATCCAGAACAGGTTGTTGGCTACTCTTGCTAACATATTACTGGTTATTTTTTAAGATCCAGGTGTCTTTCGAACCACCGCCCTGGGATGAATTAACAATAAGATTTCCCTTGCGAAGCGCCACTCGAGTGAGTCCGCCTTTCAGTACAAAACTTTTGTCGGCTCCGAGTAAAGTAAACGTTCGAAGATCGACGTGCCTTGGTTCAAAACATTCAGATTCTTCAATATAGGTGGGATGAACCGAAAGTGACATGATTGGCTGCGCGATATATTTTCGTGGATGAGCTTTTAATGTTTTCTTTACCTCTTCGATTTCTTCGGAAGTTAATTTGTTTCCAATTGAAATTCCGTAGCCCCCGGCTTCATCAACAGGTTTTACCACAAGTTCAGGAATGTGATCCAGTACATACTGAAGTTCATCCGGCCTGCTGCAATGATAGGTCGGCACATTATTCAAGATCGGCTCCTCGTTGAGGTAGTACTTGATGATCTCTGGCATATAGGTATAGATCGCTTTATCATCTGCCACGCCGGTTCCGGGAGCATTAACCAGGCAAACATTTCCCTGCTTGTACGCAGCCATGAGCCCGGGTACGCCAAGTGCAGAATCTGGCCTGAATTCCAGCGGATCCAGAAACTGGTCATCTATTCGTCTATAGATCACATCTACTTTTTCCGGGCCGTTGATGGTCTTCATGTAAACAAAATCATTTTCCACGAAAAGGTCACGTCCTTCAACAAGCTCAACACCCATAGCTTTGGCTAAATAGGAATGTTCATAATATGCCGAATTATATATTCCTGGAGTGATCACTACACAATTTGGGATATCTACACCATGGGGTTTGACAGATTCCATCATTTCCAGAAGATTTTCGGCATAATTGGTAACCGAATGTGTCTGGTAATGATTAAAGACCCCGAATAAAGCACGTTTCAATGCTGTACGGTTGCAGATCACATAACTTACCCCGGAAGGACAGCGAATATTATCTTCTAAAACATAATACTGTCCATCTGAATGCTTTATGATGTCAGTTCCCGAAATGTGATTATAAATTCCACCGGGCGGATCAAAGCCATTCATCTGGTCCAGGTAATTCACCGAAGAACTGATCAGTTCTAAAGGAACGATCCCATTTTTGATGATCTTTTTGTCATGATACAGATCCCATAGAAATTCGTTTAACGCTTTACTTCGTTGGAGAACGCCGGTTTCAATGATTTCCCATTCACTTGGATCAATGATTCGAGGAAACAGGTCAAAAGGAAAAATCTTTTCCTTGACTTCATGATCACCATAAACCTGGAAAGTGATTCCCTGGTTAAAAAAGGAGGATTTCGCTTTGTTGTTCAGCCTATTGAAATCTGCAGCGGAATGTTCGCTGTACAAATCGAATAAGGTGTTATAAATTTCTCTTACCTGGTCGGTTTCATCAAAGATTTCATCATAAAGTTTGGGATCGCGTTTGTAAGATTCGAAGGTGGGTTTTGCCGGCTGCATTTTGATTCTTTTTCTTAAAATAAGAAGTTTATTATCAAATACTTATAAAATATACTTAATTGTTGGTCGAATTATGGTGAAAGGCTATTTTGATTTAAAATTTATTCGAATTGATAATTTTAAACTGAATTTTTTCAAATTTTCTCAGTTGGAATTCGTGCCGATACCCGTTACTTTAGCAGGAGTTTAAATTTGATTATGAAAGAAATAGATCTTAGAAGCGATACGGTTACCAAACCAACTAAAGGAATGTTGCAGGCGATGATGACTGCCGAGGTTGGAGATGATGTCTATAAAGAAGATCCCAGTATTAATGCGCTGGAGGAAAAACTGGCGAAACTTTTCGGTAAAGACGAAGCCTTATTTTTCCCAACCGGAAGTATGGCTAACCAGGCTGCAATAAAATTGCATACACAACCTTCGGAGCAGCTCATCTGTGACAAGTGGGCTCATGTTTTCAATTACGAAGGTGGAGGAGCATCTTTTAACAGCGGGGTTTCCTGTAAACTGGTAGATGGTCACCGCGGAATGATCACGGCTGAGCAGGTTGAGGAAAATATCAATCCGCCAGATTTTTATCATAGTCCGTTGACTACTTTGGTTTGTCTTGAAAATACTACGAATAAAGGTGGGGGTGCCTGTTACGATCTGGAAGAGATCAAAAAGATCAGGAAGGTCTGTGACACACATGAACTGGGCTTACACCTGGATGGAGCAAGGCTTTTCAATGCGCTGGTGAAGAAAGGGGAAGATCCAAAAGACTACGGAAAACTGTTCGATACTATTTCAGTTTGTTTGTCTAAAGGCCTGGGAACTCCAATGGGATCTGTTTTGATCGGGGATAAAAAGCTGATGAAAAATGCCATGCGAGTACGAAAAGTTCTTGGTGGCGGAATGCGACAGGTTGGTTTTATGGCTGCCGCTGGTATCTATGCGTTGGATAATCATGTAGAGCGTTTGGCAGAAGATCATAAAAGAGCTACCGAGATTTCGGAAACTTTAAATAGCCTGCCATATGTGAAAGAGGTGGAACCGGTGGAAACCAATATCATCATTTTCTACCTTCAGGATGCTTCAAAGGAAAAAGACTTTATGGAGCACCTGCACGAGAATAATATCAGGATCAGTAATATGGGGCAGGGCAAATTGCGTATCGTGACACATTTGGATTATTCCGAAGAAATGCATCAGCGATTTCAGGATGTTTTAAAAAGCGCAAATCTTAACTAAAATTTGGCGAGTTCAATTTTGAAGTTGGATTAAATTCGGAAAAAAGCCCATGAGAAATTTAAAACCCGGCGACAGGGTGCCTGATTTACAGGTTCAGACCTTGCAAGGCGAATTTGTGCTTGCCAATCGATCGCCGGAACATTTTACCATGTTGCTGTTCTATCGCGGTATTCACTGCCCATTGTGTAAAACCCAGGTGGAAAAACTTGAATTACGTCTCGAAGATTTCAATGATTTGGGGGTAGAGGTGCTTTGTCTTAGTGTGAATTCTCAAAAACAGGCAGAACAGACATTTGAAGAATGGGAGCTGGAGGAGATCAATTTGGGCTACGAGGTAAGTTTGGAGACCGGTAGGGAATGGGGTTTATTCATTTCTGAAGCGGTCAAAGAATCAGAGCCAGAACATTTTTTCGAACCGGCCTTGTTCTTGGTGAGAGCAGATGGGACCTTATATTCGGCACACATCCAATCCATTCCTTTTGTACGACCAGATTTTGACCGACTCCTTCGAGCGATCAAATTTATCATCAAAGAAGAATATCCCGCCAAGGGAAAATCATAAAAAAAGCCGGAATGTATTTTCCGGCTTTTGAATTATTTGAACATGTCAAGACCCGGAATGTCTGGCATTCCATCTTTCGCAGCGGCTGCAACTTCTCTTTCGTTGATTTCCGAAGCGCGGCTCAGTGCCTTATTCAGCGTCAGGATGAGGTAATCTTCGAGCTGCTCCTTATCATCCATCAGCTCATCTGCCACGTTGATGCTTTTAATTTCGCGGTTGGCGTTCACGGTTACCTTCAGCAGTCCGTCACTGGAAGATTCGTCGATCATCACCGTTTTCATACGTTCTTTTGTAGCTTCAACTTTTTCCTGGGCTTCCTTGATTTTGTTCATCATGCCCATCATATCTCCAAACATAATTTTCAGTTTAAAATTGAAAGATCAAATTTACTAAATTAGGAGTTTAAACCAGTCAATATGAAAAGACTATTAGGTATTCTATTAGGATGCGTTACATTTGCAAACGCTCAAAACGATAATAATTTGAAAACAGAGAACATGGTACCGCCAATTGCCAAGAAAGAAGCCAAAAAACTGGAAAAGCACGGCGATGTACGAATCGATAATTATTTCTGGATGAACCAGCGTGAAAACCCTGAGGTGACCGCTTATCTCAATGCTGAAAACGCTTATAATGATAAGATGACGGCGCACACCAAAGATTTTCAGGAAAAGCTTTTTGAGGAAATGAAGTCGCGCATCAAGGAAGATGACGAATCGGTGCCTTATAAACTGAATGGATACTGGTATATCACGCGTTTTGAAAAAGGCTATGACTATCCCGTGTATTCGCGAAAAAAGAGCAGTTTAGATGCTTCGGAAGAAGTAATGTTCAATGTGAATGACATGGCCAAAGGCTATGACTATTATAGTTTGGGTGGGCTTAACGTGAGTATGGACAACAAACTGGTCGCTTTCGGGACCGATACCTTAAGCCGAAGAAAATATACCATCAGGATTAAAAACCTGGAAACCGGCGAGATCTATTCCGAAGAAATTAAAAATACCACGGGAAGTTCTACCTGGGCGAATGATAATAAAACGCTGTTTTATACAAAGAAAGATCCGCAAACGCTGAGGTCTTACCGAATTTACAAACATATTCTCGGAACAGATCCTTCAGAAGACCAGTTGGTTTATGAGGAAAATGACGATACTTTCAATACTTACGTTTATAAATCAAAATCACGCCAGTACATCATCATTGGTTCTCACAGTACGCTGACTACCGAATACCGATTCCTGGATGCCGATAGACCAGAAGAGCAATTCCAGGTTTTTCAGCCTCGTGAACTCGGACTGGAATACAGTATTTCCCATTACGGAGATCATTTTTACGTGGTGACCAATAAGGATAAAGCCACGAATTTTAAGCTGATGAAGACCCCGGTAACGGCAACCAGCCAGGAGAACTGGGAAAATGTCATTCCGCATCGCGATGATTACCTGCTGGAAGACATCGATATTTTCAAAGATTATCTGGTGGTGAGCGAGCGACATAACGGTTTGAACACCATACGAATCATTGCCTGGGATGGCAGCAAGGATGCCTACATTCCCTTCGGTAGTGAGACCTACACAGCCTACACTTCCATAAACCCCGATTTTGATACCGATATTTTACGTTATTCCTATAACAGTTTGACCACGCCAACTCAGGTTGTAGATTATAATATGAATACCGGCGAAAAGACCGTGCTGAAAGAGCAGGAGGTCCTCGGCGGAAAATTCGATAAGGAAAACTATACTTCGGAAAGGATTTGGGCGACTGCGGAAGACGGTACAAAAATCCCTGTTTCGCTGGTTTATAGGAAAGGAATAAAAAAAGATGGAAGCAATCCCTTACTGCAATATGCTTATGGGTCTTATGGTTCAACGATTGATCCGTATTTCTCTACCGTGCGACTCAGCCTGCTCGATCGTGGTTTCATTTATGCCATCGCCCACATCCGCGGAGGGGAATATTTGGGCCGACAGTGGTACGAGAACGGAAAACTATTTACCAAAAAGAATACCTTTACCGATTTTATTGATGTTTCCAAGTATCTGATCTATCAAAATTATACTTCCAGCGATCATTTATACGCGATGGGCGGTTCTGCCGGCGGACTTCTTATGGGCGCTGTCGTAAACATGGCTCCGCAGCTCTATAATGGCGTGATTGCAGCCGTGCCATTTGTAGATGTGGTGACCACGATGCTTGATGACAGCATTCCGCTTACCACCGGGGAATATGATGAGTGGGGAAACCCGAATAACAAAGAATATTACGAGTATATGAAATCCTATTCTCCTTATGACAATGTCGTGGCACAGGATTACCCGAATATGCTCGTGACTACCGGTCTTCACGATTCCCAGGTGCAATACTGGGAACCGGCAAAATGGGTGGCAAAATTGAGAGAATTCAAGACTGATGATCACGTATTATTGCTGCATACCAATATGGATGCTGGCCACGGCGGTGCTTCCGGAAGGTTTGAAAGCCTGAAAGAAGTGGCTGAAGAATACGCCTTCCTGCTCGATTTGGAAGGCATCAGCGAGTAATTCAAAAATTTACCTTAAATTTGAAGCGCTGTTGAAACAGAAAGTTTCAGGCACCACCTTAAAATAGAAACCTCGATTTATGAAAGAAGACTTGAAGGTTTATGACAACGTGTTGCAGCTAGTAGGTAACACGCCGTTGATACATCTGAATAAGATAACTGAAGGTTTTAAAGGGCAGTTTTCCGCAAAGGTCGAAGCATTTAATCCCGGCCATTCCAGCAAAGACAGGATCGCACTGTACATCATTGAAGAAGCTGAAAAAAAAGGCATCCTCAAACCCGGTGATACCATTATCGAAACCACTTCCGGAAATACCGGTTTTAGTATCGCGATGGTAAGCATCATCAAAGGTTACGATTGCATTCTGGCGGTGAGCTCGAAATCTTCCAAAGACAAAATCGATATGCTGAGAACGATGGGCGCCAAGGTATATGTGTGCCCTGCCAATGTTCCGGCAGATGATGAAAGATCGTATTACCAGGTAGCCAAAAGGCTGCATGAGGAGATCAAAGGTTCGGTGTATATCAACCAGTACTTTAACCAGCTGAATATCGATGCTCATTTTAATTCTACCGGTCCGGAGATCTGGAACCAAACAGAAGGGCAGATCACGCATCTGGTGGCTTGTAGTGGTACCGGAGGGACGATTTCCGGAACTGCAAGATTTCTGAAGGCTAAAAATCCGGAGGTGAAAATTATCGGTATCGATGCTTTTGGTTCTGTGTTGAAAAAATATCACGAAACCCGCGAATTCGACGAGGAGGAGATCTATCCTTATCGTATTGAAGGGCTGGGTAAGAACCTGATTCCTACAGCAACTGATTTTGATGTGATCGATAAATTCATCAAAGTAACCGATGAAGATGCGGCCCATACCGCTCGTGAATTGGCCAGAACCGAAGGGATGTTCGCCGGTTATACCAGCGGAGCTGCGATGCAGGGACTGAAACAACTGAATGAAGAAGGAGAATTTGATGAGAATTCTAAAGTGGTGGTGATCTTCCCGGATCACGGTTCACGTTATATGAGCAAGATCTATTCTGATGACTGGATGAATGAGCAGGGATTTTTCGATACACAAACCGAATCTGCTACACATACTATTGAAGTAATCAAATAGTCAACAAATATTAACACTTATTAACAAAAGCATTCTATATTTTGTAGGATGCTTTTGTTTTTAGTAGCTTGCCATGTTTAAAAAATTACTTTGTGGAATTGGGCCGATTTTCAGTACTTTTGCGCCCGACCAAAAAGATGATCTATGAAGGATTTATTTGATAAAATATATAAGGACAAAGGGCCATTAGGAAAGTGGGCTGAGCAGGCAGAAGGTTACTTCGTTTTTCCAAAGCTGGAAGGACCTATTTCTAACCGAATGAAGTTTAGAGGTAAAGATGTGATCACCTGGAGTGTGAACGATTACCTGGGACTTGCCAACCACCCTGAAGTTCGTAAAGTAGATGCTGAAGCCGCTGCCGAATATGGTTCAGCGTATCCCATGGGGGCGAGGATGATGAGTGGTCACACCACCCTTCACGAGCGCCTGCAGGATGAACTGGCTTCTTTCGTACACAAGCAAGCAGCCTATTTATTGAATTTCGGTTACCAGGGAATGGTTTCTACCATTGATGCACTGGTTTCCAAGCAGGACGTGATCGTTTACGATGTAGATGCTCATGCCTGTATCATTGATGGTGTGCGCCTGCACTTAGGACAACGATTTACCTACAAGCACAACGATATGGAGAGTATCGAGAAAAACCTCCAGCGTGCTACCAAAATTGCAGAACAGACCGGCGGCGGAATTCTTCTTATTTCTGAAGGAGTTTTCGGGATGCGCGGTGAGCAGGGTAAACTAAAGGAAATTGTTGAACTGAAGAAAAAATATAAATTCAGATTGTTCGTGGACGATGCCCATGGTTTCGGAACACTTGGAAAAACAGGTGCCGGAGCAGGAGAGGAGCAGGGCGTTCAGGATGAAATTGATGTATATTTTGCCACGTTTGCCAAATCTATGGCGAGTACCGGTGCTTTTATTGCCGGGGACAAGGAAATCATCGATTACCTAAAATACAATCTGCGTTCACAGATGTTCGCAAAATCACTACAAATGCAGTTGGTAGTTGGTGCATTGAAGCGTCTGGAAATGCTTCGCACGATGCCGGAACTGAAGAATAAACTTTGGGAAAACGTCAACGCTTTGCAAAACGGATTGAAAGATCGCGGTTTCGATATTGGAACAACCCAAAGCTGTGTGACCCCTGTTTATCTGAAAGGAAGTATTCCTGAAGCGATGGCACTTGTAAAGGACCTTCGTGAAAACCACGGAATATTCTGCTCGATCGTGGTGTACCCGGTAATTCCGAAGGGACTGATTCTTCTGAGATTAATCCCAACCGCCAGCCATACGCTGGAAGACGTAGAAATCACGCTGGACGCATTTTCTGCGATCCGTGAGCGATTGGAGAATGGGACTTACAAAAGACTTTCTGCTTCAGTAAGTGCGGCGATGGCCAATAAATCTTAAAAGTAGATCTGATATAAAATAAAAGCCGGCAATTTGCCGGCTTTTTTAGTGATTAGATTGGATGGAATCGGTCTAAATGCCTCCATCATTTTCGCCATCCCCATCATCTTCACGTTCCCGGCTCATTTTTTCAGAACGTGCCTTGCGTTGATTTCCTTCATTGGAATCCTCCAGGAACTCGTCCACTTCATGCAGGTCCACGCGCCAGGAGATCCCGGCGGCTAACTGCCACCTGGAAGGGGTATTTTTAAAATTGATCAGCCCGGAGACATCCACCTGGAAATTCGTTCCGAAGAGATATGCCGCACCACCTCTCAAAATATCATCGGCATACACATCACTATTGATTCCCTGGTATTCCCCGAAAATGGCAAATTGGGGAGTAATGGCGTGGGTGACCGTAGCGATCCCGATCAGCGAACGATATTCTTCGGAAAGTCGGTCGCCAATAAGGTTCAGTACCAGAACGGTTCTTCCCCAGTTGTTCTGGGTGATAATGGCCGCTTTAGGAGTATATTTTCCTTCTCCCGGGTACAGATATGGATTATCACCGAAAGCAAAATTTGCCCCAGCATAGACCGAAATGGCCGGAATTAAAGTTCTCCATTTAAAGCGCTGGTTAGCTTTCCAGCTGTATAAATTCGGTTTTTCCTCGGGAAGGCTCACATTAGGGTCATACACCAGGTATTTCAGGCCAAGCGTATTGGAACGAAAATTCCGAATATTCCGTTCTTCCACCGTTCCTAGAAAATTATAAGTCTGGTCCTGGTTTTCAAAAGCACCAGTAAGGTTGATCTCGAGGCGCTCCATCAGCAAACCATAGCGCAACTGGTAATCAATTCCCCAAATATCATGAGAATACCCAAGGCCAGAATGCTCGTCGTTTCCCATGTAGGCACCGGTTTCCAGCTGGATCACATTGTTTCCCACGGCAAAAGCACCCTGGGATTGTCCGGGCCGGTTGGAGTTGATGGTTTCAGTATACTGAGCCTGAGTGGTCAAGCCGGCAAATACGAAGAAAGCCAGGCTGGTCAGGCGGTTTTTAAGGCTCATAGAATGGCGTGTTTCTCTCAAAGATAGAAGTTTTATTATAATTTTAATTTGCATTAGGCCCTATTCTGAAGGCTTCTTTTTATTTTTGTGAAAAGCTTAAAAATGTTAGCAGCATCGTTAACCGGAGTATTGAAAACGGTTCTCATCATTCTCCTAGTATACTTCGGTCTCAAAATAATCTTTCGCTATTTCGGCCCGCTTATTCTGAAATATTTTATGCGGAAAATGGGCAGAAAGTTTGAACAGCAATTCAATCAACAATTCGGTGGAGGTTTTCAAAATCAACAAGCCCAGCAAAAGGGAAAAGTGAGCATCGATAAAAAACCGAAAAACGACAGAACTTCTGACAAAAAAGTAGGGGAATATATCGATTACGAAGAAATTGATTAATTTCGGATTTTGACTCGGCAAACTGCCGGTCATGCGCGTTTGTACCTAAAAAATCCGCTTTAATGGATCAATTTAAAAAGTTTTTGCCTCACCTGCTGGTTCTAGCGGGATTTGTAATCCTCTCTTTGTTTTATTTCAGCCCTGTCCTTCAGGGAAAACAGATTTTCCAGAGCGATATCGTTCAGTATATCGGAATGTCCAAACAACAGAATGATTTCCGGGAACAAACCGGCGAGGAAACCTACTGGACAGATGCTGCATTTGGAGGTATGCCAACCTTTCAGCTGGGGGCAAAATTTCCGCATAATTATGTGAAAAGTCTGGATCTGGCTCTGAGGTTTTTACCCCGTCCAGCCGACTATCTTTTTCTATATTTTATAGGCTTTTACATCCTGTTGCTTTGTATGAGGCTGAACTGGAAACTCGCTTTCCTGGGTTCGCTGGCTTTCGGTTTCTCAACTTATCTAATCATCATTCTTGGGGTGGGACACAATGCCAAGGCCCATGCCATTGCCTACATGCCACTGGTGTTGGCAGGGATCATTGCGGTTTTCAGAAATCGGAATATCTGGAGCTTTTTGCTGCTAACGGTGGCCATGGCCCTGGAAATCCAGGCAAACCACTTTCAAATGACCTATTATTTACTACTGCTGGTAGTGATATTGGGAATCGCTTATCTGGTTGATGCATTCAGGAAAGGTATGATTCCGAATTTCTTTAAATCTATAGGAGTAATGGTTGTTGCTGTCGTGATCGCAATCGCTGCAAACGCCACATTATTGCTTTCTACTCAGGAATATACCGCTCACAGTACCCGGGGAAAGACAGGTTTGACTATTAATCCTGACGGGACTACCAAGGAAGCTTCCGGTCTTAGTTTTGATTATATTACGCAATATAGCTACGGAATTTGGGAATCTTTCGATTTGTTTATCCCGCGATTTATGGGTGGCGGAAATTCCGAAAATGTAGGAACAGATTCGAATATCTATAATGCGATTATTAAAATGGGAGCATCTCCGGCGCAGGCAACCGATTTTGCCAAAAACGCGCCGCTTTACTGGGGAGATCAGCCAATTGTGGCGGCACCGGCCTATATTGGAGCTTCCGTAATTTTCTTATTCATATTTGCCCTTTTCCTGGTTCGCGGCAGGTTGAAATGGTGGATTGTTGGAGCCAGTATATTAGCCCTGATGCTCAGCTGGGGAAAAAATTTCTCTTTTCTTACCGAATTTTTTATCGAATATGTGCCACTTTACAACAAATTCCGGGCGATCTCTTCTATCCAGGTGATCATCGAATTATGTGTGCCGCTCATGGCAATTTTCGGATTGTCAAGACTTTTTTCTGAAAAACTTCAGAAGGAGGAAAAACTGGACGCTTTAAAGTGGACGGGGATCATTACCGGGGGAATATTATTGCTATTCCTTTTGTTCAAATCCATATTATTTGATTTTGCAGGTGCCAGCGATAGCTACTACCGGGAGAATTTCGGGCTTGATTTTATGAGGGCTCTGAAAGATGATCGGAAAGCGGTTTTTACCAATGATATCCTCAGAAGTCTCTTACTTGTAGGATTTGCCGTGGCCGGTATTTGGGCCTATTTGAATAATAAGCTGAAAAAAGACTTTTTAATAGCCGGTTTTGCCATCCTGTTCCTCGCAGATTTGCTTCCGGTAGATTTTCGATATGTTAATAAGGAAGATTTTGTCAATGCGCGAGTGATGAATCAACCTTACCAGCAAACTCAGGCCGACGCCCAGATTTTACAGGACAATTCACATTATCGCGTCTTTGATGTGAGTGGTGATCCTTTCAATTCGGGTAGAGCCTCTTATTTCCACAATGCCTTAGGCGGCTATCACGCTGCTAAGCCCGGGCGTATGCAGGATATCTACGATTTCTATATTTCCCAGAACGATATGGATATTCTGAATATGTTAAATGTAAAATATTTCATCATTCCTACGCAGGACGGAGCACCGCAGGCTCAGCAAAACCCGGAAGCTTTTGGAAATGCCTGGCTGGTGAACAAGATCCAGTGGGTGCCAGATGCCAACACGGCTATCCAGTCATTAAAGGAAACCGATCTTCAGAAGGTGGCAGTGGTAGAAAGTGATTTTAAACCAGAGGTTTCAGAAAATTTTTCAAAGGAAAATACTGCCAGCATTCAGCTCGAAACATATCAGCCAGATCATTTAACCTACCGTTTCCAGGCCGATAGTCCGCAATTTGCTGTTTTTTCGGAAACCTATTACCAGCCGGGGTGGAATGCTTATATCGATGGAAATCCAGCGTCTCATGTTCGGGTTGATTATCTTCTGCGAGGAATGAATATTCCAGCCGGAGATCATACTATTGAATTTAAATTTGAGCCCGCGGTGATCCAAACTGGTGGGACCATCACCATGATCAGTGCTATTTTAATAGGTTTGATTTTATTGGGCGGAATAGGTCTTAAACTGAAAAAGCGCAGGTAAATTTCGATGAAGAAGGTTCTCATTATAGCGTATTACTGGCCGCCTGCGGGTGGTCCAGGTGTTCAAAGATGGCTGAAATTCGTCAAATATCTCAGAGATTTTAATGTGGAACCTGTTTTGTATATCCCGGAGAATCCCTCTTACCCAATTAGAGACGAAGACCTGGTGCAGGAAGTACCGGACGATATCCAGATACTGAAAAAGCCTATTTTCGAACCCTATTCTTTGGCAGGTATCTTCGGAAGAAGAGAAACTCAAACGATTAGTTCCGGGATTATTGAGGACTCCCGAAAACAAAGCTTGCTTCAGAAAATCCTGTTGTTTATCAGGGGGAATTTCTTTATTCCCGATGCCAGGAAATTCTGGGTACGTCCTTCCGTGAAATTTCTGAAACAGGAGCTCGAAAAGCGAGCGTTTGATACGATAATTACCACCGGGCCGCCACACAGCCTTCATCTAATCGGTTTAGAACTGAAGAAAGATACAGGTATCAGGTGGATTGCTGATTTTCGTGATCCCTGGACGCAGATAGGTTATCATGAAAAAATGAAGTTAGCAGCATCGTCTCGAAAGAAACATGAAAAACTGGAAAAAAAGGTTTTGAATGCTGCTGATGATATTCTGGTGACGAGTTACACGACCCGGGAAGAATTTGAGTCAAAAACCAATCGACCAGTACATTTGATTACGAATGGTTTTGATACGGAAATTGAGCAGCAAAATACCGAACATTCAGAATTCTGGATCTCGCATATCGGTTCTTTACTGGCCGGGCGTAACCCTGAAAATCTCTGGCTGGCACTTTCGGAGCTGCTTAATGAAAATGAAGATTTCAGGAAGAAATTTCGTTTAAAACTGGCTGGAAGGATCAGTGATTCGGTATTGGAAAGTATTCAAGCAGCCGGACTTCAGGAGTTCCTGGAAAACAAAGGTTATATCAGTCATTCAGAAGCCTTAAAACTGCAGCGGCAGAGTTCCGTTTTGTTGCTGCTGGAGATCAATTCTGAAGAAACAAAGGGAATCATCCCCGGGAAAGTTTTCGAATATCTTTCAGCCAATAAACCTATACTGGCTGTGGGGCCAGCAAACTGGGATGCGGAGCAGATATTGAAGAAAACTTTAGCCGGAAGCTTTTTTCAATATCATGAGAAAAAAGCTATTAAAACGTATATTTTAAGCTGTTTCCGAGGAGAAGTCCTGCAACCGGATAGGACTGAAATTCAGCAATATCACCGCCGGAATTTAACATATAAACTTAGTGAAGTGATCAGGAAATAATGGGAATTGTAATCAACCAGTCGTTCAAGAATATGGTGACGACCTATCTCGGCTTCGGGATTGGGGCGATCAATACGCTTTTCCTATTCACCTATTTCCTGGACCGGGAACATTACGGACTGGTTAGTTATTTGCTTTCTGCTTCTAATTTGATCTGGCCCTTTATGGTTTTTGGGGTACACAGCACGCTGATCAAGTTTTTCAGTTCATATAAAACCAGGGGAGAACAGGATCGTTTACTAAATCTTATCGTAATTACACCAGCGATCGTTGGACTGGTTTTGGGTGCGATGGCGGCTTTGTTTTACCAACATTTACTGGCTTATTTTGAAGGTGAAAATGACCTGGTAAAACCTTATGTCTGGCTAATTTTTCTCATCGCTTTTGCCACGGCCTATTTTGAAGTTTTCTTTTCCTGGTCTAAAATTTATTACAAAAGTGTTTTTGGGAACACGATGAAAGAAGTTTTCCACCGGTTGGTAATAAGTCTACTGCTTTTTGCCTATTACTGGCAGTGGATCAGTATCAGTTTTTTTATTTACGGGGTGGCTGCAACCTATGTTTTCCGGATGCTGGTCATGGCCTTGTATGCTTTTTCTCTTCACCGGCCCAATTTTTCCTTTCAACTTCCGAAGAATTTATCCCCGGTTTTAAAATATTCGGCACTTATCCTGTTAGCATCTTCGGTTGCGACCGTTTTACTGGACCTGGATAAAGTCATGATCGAACACTACCTCCCGATCGAAAATGTCGCGATCTACGGAATCGCTGTGTATATCGCCACCGTAATCTCTGTTCCACAAAAGGCGATGCACCAGATCACTAACCCGATGACGGCCGAAATGCTCAATAAAAAAGATCGGAAAGGCCTTAGCGAATTGTATCACAAAAGTTCTCTGAATTTGTTCATCGTAAGCGGGATCATTTTTATTTGGATCATCACCAACGTGCAGGATCTTTATGAACTGATTCCCGATGAATACAGTATTAGCATCCTGGTGGTCTTGACGATTTCCCTGGTCAAACTTTCTGATAATTTACTAGGCAACAATAATAGTATCCTTTTTAATAGCGATTATTATCGAATAACATTGGCTGTTGGAGTAGTACTTGTTTTTGTTGCATTTTTAATGAATGTGTTACTGATCCCTGAATTTGGAATTGAAGGTGCTGCCTTGGCAAGTTTCATAGCCTTCGGGGTCTACAATATTTCGAAGCTCTTTATAGTGTACAGCAAATTCGCAATAACGCCATTTTCCCCGGGAACCGGTAAGGTTCTGTTACTCATTAGCATTTTCAGTATCGCATTTTATTTTCTGAATCTGCCTTTTCATCCTGTGCTGAATATATCGATTAAGGTGGCGATAGCCGGGTTGATGTATGCCTTACTGATTTATTTTTTAAAGATTTCAGCTGAAGTAAACGCGGTAATCGATCGCTTTACCCGAAGACCATAAAAGAGAAAACCCCATCCGCTTCAAAGCTTCAGGGGTTTTCCAACTAACCAACCAAAAAATTAAATTATGAACTATCTCACAATTATTTATTATTCATATTCCGTGCCGAAATGAAATTTTCAGCAAAAATTTTAACCATTAGATCGGCCTCTGGAAGAACCGGAACGACCTGATCTTGAGGGAGTGCCTGAAGTGCTTTTTTGCTGTGTAGAACGTTGAACTTGTTGGGTTCTACCAGAACTTCTGCTGGCACGGCTCTGAGTTCTGTTTGCAGAGCTTTGTTGTGTTCTTTGACGTTGCACATTGCCTTTCCTTTCAGGTGTTCTTGTAGCTCTTTGAACTTTATTTGTGGAACGCGTTCTGGATTGCGTTTGTGTATTTCTCTGTGCTGGACTACGGCGTGCTTCCGTAGTTCTCTTCGGCGAAGCTGATGCTTCTCGGGAACGAATTACTTTTCTTTCATTCCTGGTTGCTTCGGAACTGCTTCTACCTCGAGAATTCGTACTTCTTTCGGCGCTGCCACTGTAAACCTTGGAATCGCTTCTTCTGTTTGCCTGTGTAGACCGTGATTGCTGATTTCTTCCAGTATAACTATCATTTCGACCTCTGTTCACTGTGGTGTTCCCTGAACGAGTATTCTGATACACATTTCTATCAGCCACGCGAGAACGTGATTTCTGAGTAGTGTAATTAGACCTGTTAGCTGGACGAACCGATCTTTTGGTCGCCACGCGATCTCCATAATGATAGGTCTTCACCTTTTGGGCAGGACGATAGAAACTTCTTCTTCCAGGATGACCTGCATAATAGTTGTTGTAGATCGTGGTGTACTGCGCATAGCTTACACGCCTCGGCTGATAGTAAGCACGGTATGGGCGATTAAAAACAATGCTCACATTCACGCTTGGTCTACGGTAATAGTCATGCCATGGTCTGTAAACATATCGTCGGTTGTAGCGATTGATATAACCTGAATAATGGGTGAAATGTTGATGCGAATTGTAGTGAATGATCAAATTTCCAACCGTGGCAAGCATTCCGAAGTTATTATAATTCATAACCACATTTCCAGCCTGCACGATACGGCCATAATAATCGTAATAAATTGGAACATCTTCCACCTGGATCACGGCTCCATAATCGTCATACTGAATGAATGGGTCGTAGTTATATCCTGAGTTATAACTGATGTTCATATTTGGCGTGTTAATGCTTACTGAAGAACCTCTCCTAAAAGCCGGATTGTAATAGAAGTCAAATTCACCGTTTGGATAAACAGCAAATTCTACTCCGCCTTCGACGAAAATGAACGAGTCGTTATAATTAGTATTGAGTCTGGTGGCTTGGTTAGAATTTTCGGATGCTGTTACAGACCATCCTGATACCAGGACGGTGAGTAGTAGTAGAGTCAGATTTTTCATGATGACTTCGTATTAAATTTAAGAACGTTTTCACAGTTCTAAATACAAAGCACATGCCAAAATCTGGAAACCTCCTGATTCCACCCTGATTCAAACCTTTTGAAACTTATTAAAGTTTTGGTTTTAAGTAAGTTGCCGTATATGATTTTTTATTTTTGACGATTTCTTCAGGGGTACCTTCCGCCACCAGGTAACCGCCCTTCTCGCCGCCTTCAGGCCCAAGATCGATCACGTAATCGGCACATTTCACCAAATCCATATTATGTTCGATGACGATCACACTATGACCTTTAGCGATCAGCGCGTTGAAAGATTTCAGCAGTTTTTTGATGTCGTGAAAATGCAATCCTGTGGTTGGTTCGTCAAAAATGAACAGTGCTTTTTCTTTAGTGGTACCTTTCACCAGGAAGGAAGCCAGTTTGATCCTTTGCGCTTCACCCCCGGAAAGGGTCGAAGAACTTTGACCCAATTGCACATACCCAAGCCCTACATCTTTCAAAGGTTTCAGTTTTTTTACAATTTTCTTCTGGTCGTGATCTTCAAAAAACTGCGTGGCGTCATCAATGGTCATATTTAATATATCGTCGATGTTCTTATCATGGAAAGTAACTTCTAAAACTTCCTTTTTGAAACGCTTTCCGTTGCAGGTCTCGCATTCCAGGTGCACGTCTGCCATGAACTGCATTTCGATCGTCACTTCCCCTTCGCCTTTACAGGTTTCACACCTTCCGCCGTCCACATTGAAAGAAAAATGCTTTGCCTTAAAACCTCTCAGTTTAGCCAGGCGCTGATCTGCGAAAAGATTCCTGATATCGTCATAGGCCTTAATGTAGGTCACCGGGTTGGAACGAGACGAACGGCCAATTGGATTCTGGTCCACGAACTCTACTGTTCCAAGGTTCTTGAAGTTTCCTTCGATACCGGAGAACTGCCCGGCTTTTTCTCCATAACCTCCCAATTCCTTCTGAATAGCGGGGTAAAGAATTTTTTTGACCAGCGTACTCTTTCCGCTGCCTGAGACTCCGGTGATCGCGGTAAAAACCCCTAATGGAATTTCAACATCGATATTTTTCAGATTGTTTTCGCGAGCTCCCAGGATTTTAATCTGATTTTTGCTCTGGCGTCTTTTCTCTGGAACTTCAATTTGTAGTTTTCCGTTCAGGTAACCGGCCGTAAGAGAATCAGATTTTAAGATTTCCTGGAGTGTTCCGGTCGCCACCACATCTCCACCATTGGTTCCCGCTTCCGGGCCAATATCAATAATTTCATCTGCAGCATTCATGATTTCCTCATCATGCTCCACCACCACTACCGTATTTCCGAGATCGCGAAGATGCTGTAAGACACCAATCAGTCTTTCCGAATCTCGCGGATGCAGCCCGATGGAAGGTTCATCCAGAATATACATGGAACCAACAAGGCTGCTTCCCAGTGAAGTTGCCAGATTGATACGTTGCGATTCTCCTCCTGAAAGCGTATTTGATTTTCGATTTAAGGTAAGGTAATCAAGGCCAACATTGGATAAAAATTCCAATCGGTTCCTGATTTCTGTAAGCAAACGTTTTGCAATTTTGGTGTCATGTTCGTTCAATTCCAGTTCACTGAAAAATGCCCGAACTTTATCTAGTGGCTTTTCTACAAGATCAGTAATACTGGCACCATTGATCTTTACATATTGTGCTTCCGGCCGAAGTCTTTTTCCTTTACAAACCGAACAGCGAGTCTTTCCGCGATACCTCGAAAGCATGACGCGATTTTGGATCTTATAGGCTTTGCTTTCCAGGAATTCGAAGAATTCAGTGATTCCTTCAAAATATTCATTCCCGTTCCATACCAGATCCTTCTGTGCATCGGTCAACTCAAACCAGGGTTTGTGAATGGGGAAGTCGAATTTATGCGAATTTTTAACCAGTTGATCACGATACCAGCTCATACTATCACCGCGCCAGGGAAAAATAGCATTTTCATAGATTGAGAGTCCGGTATTTGGAATAACCAGGTCTTCATCAATCCCGATCACATCGCCATAACCCTCGCATCGCGGGCAGGCTCCATAGGGATTATTAAAACTGAATAGGTGAACATTTGGCTCTATGAAGCTCATCCCGTCCAGCTCAAACTTATTGCTGAAATGCCTTTTAGAAGAATCGGCTAATCTTTCAATGAAAAGTTCGCCTTTTCCTTCAAAGAATGCGGCTTCCACGGCATCAGCCAAACGGTTATAAAAATCTTCTTCATCTTTTTTTACAATCCGGTCGACTACCAGGAAGGTATTTTCAGGATCAGCGTGTTCCAGATCGGCCTCATCTATTCGAAGTACCTCCTCTTTAACTTTCACCCGGCTATAGCCCTGTTTGGCGAGTATCTCGATCTTTTTCTTTAACGACCTACCTTCTTCCACATGAATAGGAGCCAGCAGCAGCATTTTCTCACGCTCGGGAAAAGTTCTTACGTATTCCACCACATCGGTAACCGTGTCTTTTTTTACCTCATTTCCTGAAATAGGAGAGTAGGTCCTGCCAATCCTGGCAAAAAGCAATTTGAGATAGTCATAAATTTCGGTAGAAGTTCCCACGGTAGATCGCGGGTTCGTGGAATTTACCTTTTGCTCGATAGCGATCGCGGGAGCTATTCCCTTGATGTAATCCACCTTCGGCTTATCCAGTCGTCCCAAAAATTGCCTTGCATACGAGCTCAGACTTTCCACATAGCGGCGCTGACCTTCCGCATAAAGCGTATCAAAAGCCAGGCTTGATTTTCCAGAACCTGAAAGGCCGGTAATCACCACCAATTTATTTCGTGGAATGATCGCATTGATATTTTTAAGATTGTGCAGCTTGGCACCTTTAATGATGATATTCTTTTTGGGGTCTACATTCTTTACGTCTACTGTCATGTTCTGCTTTCTGCTAAAAGCGCAAAGTTACTCAATATGAGACAGGAAAGAAAGGAGAGAAAAACTTATTGAAATGTTAAATAATTAAGGTTTTATTTGTATTTCTAGATTTTACTTTGCTATATTTGGAACACTTAACCGAAAATCCGCAGCGCCTATAAAGCACAGTTACTTTTTAAAAACTAAATAACCTAAACCCGCAGGAAAGCTATTTCCTGATTTTTAAAGTAACTGTTATGGATAACACGAAGATCTCTGACTCTTTTCTTGTCTCGCAATATATCCACGGAGATGAGAATGCACTGGCCGCCCTTATTAACCGTCACCAACATCGTATTTACAGCTTTATTTTTTCCAAAGTTTTCGATAAAGATATCGCCGAAGATATTTTTCAGGATACCTTCATCAAGGTCATTCGCACGCTGAAACGTGGCAAATATAATGAGGAAGGGAAATTTTTACCCTGGGTGATGCGCATTGCTCATAACCTGGTCATCGATCATTTCAGAAAGAACAAAAGAATGCCCAAGTTTGATAACAGTGGGGATTTCAATATTTTCTCGGTGTTGAGCGATGATGATCTGAATGCGGAAAGACAACTGATCAAAGACCAGATCGAGAGCGATGTACAGGAACTGATCAAGGAACTGCCAGCAGATCAACTCGAAGTGCTGACCATGCGTATCTACAAAGACATGAGTTTTAAGGAAATTGCTGAAAGGACCGATGTGAGTATCAATACGGCTTTAGGACGTATGAGATATGCACTGATCAACCTTCGGAAGATCATTGAGAAAAGAAATTTGATTTTAACAAATTAATCTGACAATATTGGCCATCCTGTTGCGTTATTCTATAAACCCAACAATAAAAATTAGCAGATGGCAAAACTTTACTTTAAAAAATCTTCCAAAGAAGAAACCTCTTTTCACTCACAACCAAAAAAAGAGACGATCGAGTTTCTTTTGAATTATTCAAAGGCTCTGAGAATTACGGAACACAAGAAGATGCAGTTTGAAATGCTCTTGAATTAACAATAAAAAGACCTGTATTATTAGCCTACGGGTCTTTTTTTATTTTTTCTTCTTTTTGTCATATTCCTGAATAACGGTTTTTCTTCCTACCGTTTTAGTGATCACATCTTTTTCCAGATCCCAGCCACGGGCGGGAGAATATTGTCTTCCGTACCAAATTATCTGTAAATGTAGTTTGTTCCAAAGGTCTTTGGGAAATAAGCGTTTCGCATCTTTTTCAGTTTGAGCAACACTTTTCCCATTGCTTAGATTCCAGCGATACATAAGACGGTGAATATGGGTATCAACGGGAAATGCCGGAATATTGAAAGCCTGTGCCATGACTACGCTGGCAGTTTTGTGACCAACGGCAGGAAGTTCTTCCAGAGCTTCAAAACTGGCAGGAACCTCTCCGTTATATTTTTCAATAAGAATTTGTGATAAACCATGAATGCCTTTGGATTTCATGGGAGAAAGCCCCACCGGTTTGATGATGTCCCTGATCTCTTCCACGCTTAACTGAACCATTTTATAAGGATTATCAGCAATACGGAAAAGTTCCGGAGTGATCTGGTTTACTTTCACATCGGTACTCTGAGCCGAAAGTAAAACGGCTATCAACAAAGTGTAAGGATCTTTATGGTCTAGCGGAATAGGAATTTCCGGATAGATATTTTCAAGCGTATCAATAATGAACTGAACTTTTTCCTTTTTTGTCATAAAGCCTTATTTTAGGGCAAAAATAATGAATTATGACTACACTGAAAGAAGGAGACAAGGCACCTGATTTTCAATCAAAAGATCAGGATGGGAACGAGGTTCAGCTAAGCGATTATAAAGGGAAAAAGCTTGTATTGTTTTTTTATCCTAAAGCCAGTACTCCTGGCTGTACGGCCGAAGCCTGCAATTTGAATGAAAATCTGGATAAGCTTAAAGCTGGCGGATATGAAGTATTGGGAGTAAGTGCCGACTCTGCAAAAAGACAGCAAAATTTCCGTAATAAATATGATTTTCAGTACCCGTTACTGGCTGATGAAGAAAAGGAGGTTATCAATGCCTACGGTGTTTGGGGTCCAAAAAAGTTTATGGGAAAAGAATATGATGGGATTCATCGAACAACTTTTCTGATTGATGAAAATGGAACGATTGAAGAGGTGATCTCCAAGGTTAAAACCAAAGAACACACCGATCAGATTTTAAAATAATTGAGGTGTTTAAAAAGAAAAAGCGGGAGAATCCCGCTTTTTTATTTGAATCGTATCGACCGAATGGTAGCGATGGTATCACAATTTTGAATGTCCAGCTCTACAATAGTGTCTTTTGCTGAACCTGAAATATAATATTGATTACAAGGGGTAGCGTGCACGTCGCTTCGGTCAAAATTCACTTTCCCGGCATTCAGTATTCCTGAAATCACTGCAGTATCAATTTTATGTTCCTGCATAAATTTTTCTGAATTTTCAGAATACAGCCTGGTTTTAGATTCAATTTCAGCAAGGACACGTGCATTTGGACCGTAATCGCAGGATGCTCTTTTTCCGCCGAGAAAAAATATCAGGATGATGATTCCGAAGAAGAGCCCAACTCCGAAATATCCAAATCTTTGTAAAGTGGTCATTTTAAAATATCAAAAGGTTTATATCGCGATAGGAAAGATTGAACCAGTCTGCAATTGACTTATTGGTTAAAATTCCGTGGTAAAAATACAAACCATTCCGTAAACCACGATCAAATCTCAGCGTGTTTTCCAGGCCGCCTTCTTCAGCGATATGCAAAAGGTAAGGTGTGAAAATGTTGCTAATCGAGAGGGAAGAGGTACGCGCATATCGTGATGGGATATTTGGAACACCGTAGTGGATCACATTGTGCTTGGTGAAAATTGGTTTGTCATGCGAAGTCACTTCGCTGGTTTCCACGCAACCGCCCATGTCGATGCTCACGTCAATGACCACGGCACCCCGTTTCATGGTCCGGATCATATCCTCCGTGATCAGAACTGGAGAGCGATCTTTACCTCGAACTGCGCCAATAACAGCATCACAGCGTTTCAAGGCTTTCAGTAAATTTTTGGGTTGAATGGTGCTGGTATAGAATTTTTGCCCGATAGCAGACTGAATGTTCCGAAGTTTTGTAAGAGAACTATCAAAAACCTTTATGCTCGCGCCGAGGCCTAAAGCGGAGCGAGCAGCAAATTCTCCAACGGTCCCGGCGCCGAGAATGACCACCTCAATAGGAGGGACCCCGCTGATATTCCCAAACATTAATCCGTTACCTTCTGCATGATTGCTCATGATTTCGGAAGCAATCAAAACCGAAGCGGTTCCGGCAATTTCACTTAAAGCCCGAACAATAGGATAACTTCCGTCTTCATCCCGAATAAATTCAAATCCCAAAGCAGTAATTCTTTTAGTGGCAAGTTTCTGAAAATATTCCTTGCGCTGGGTTTTGATCTGTAGAGCGGATATCAGAATAGTTTGAGGATTAACGTACTCCAGCTCTTCCAGCGAAGGCGGTTCAATTTTTAAGATGATAGGGCAAGAAAATACTTTTTTGGTGTCTTTAGTGATCTCAGCACCAGCATCAGAATAATCTTTATCGCTGAAACGAGCCCATTTTCCGGCTTCAGATTCTATTAGCACTCGGTGACCGTGCGCAGTGATGGCGGCAACAGCGTCTGGGCTTAAACAAATTCGTTTTTCCTGGTAAGAGGTTTCTTTGGGAATACCAATGAACAGCTGGCCTTTACTTTTATAGATTTCCAGGGTCTCTTCCTGTGGAATCAATTGTTCTTTAGTAAAGGGGGAAATCTGCTTAGCCATATCTAACTGCTTAAAGCAGTTAAAATACAATTATTATGAAAATAAAGCGAAAAAATTAGAGTTTACGGTAGTAATCTTCCAGAATCATATTGGAAGCATCCTGGTATTCTTCCTCGAGGTCCTCAAATTCTCTAATTTCTTTTCTATCTTTATCTGACACTGAAGAGAATACGGAAACTTCGGTTTCATCTAATTCAGAAAGATCTAAACCGTATACGCGATCAAAGATTTTAATTCTGATGAGATAGACGATTGAGAGAATGGCAATGAAGAATGGGGCTAAATATATAAGGCCATTAGTGTCCATAATATAAGTAGAATCACCATAGAAATCGTCATAAACTGTAACGGTTAACTGATAACCGTACATGATCGCTGGTATAAGTATTACGTGATACCACCAGTGTTTACAGGTGAAGAACCAAATGAGAAGTAGAAGTAAAGGAACAATTTTACCCAGATATGTCCAGGCTGCAGTTAGAACATTTTCGTAGTAAAGACTTTCGTATGTAAAAAGAGAAGTTTCCCAAATAGGAGTACTTGGGAAAATCTCATATAAATAAAATAAATATGGTGAAAACGCTATTGCTAGCGCGATAATGCTACCCAGCAGAAGGAACTCTGATCGTCCTTTTGTCGACCGCTTGCTTTTTGATTGGATCTTTTTGAACATCGTCATTAGAAGTTGTAGTTACAAAAAAACTTGCTCCAAATATAGCGGCTGCGAAAAATAATGCTTTTAGTTTCATCTTTATAGGTTTTTAAGATTGGTAATTCGTTTTGTTTTCTGATACAAACATATACCAAGATAAAATCCTATTAATTAAAACATTAGTCGTACTTTTGCAGCCTTTTTCGCGCCAAAAAATGGCCCAAAAATCATATCAAATTCTTTAGATATGTTAGGTTAAAATTAATTATAAATCGTTTAAGGAATTAAAAACATTTAATCCACTTTTTATATACACGACAAAAGTAATAAAATTCTTACAAACTTTTTTTCACTTCAAATTGGCGTCTTTTTCATTTCCTTAACAAAACTTTAACATTCGAGTGTTTTCAGAAAGCCATTTTAAGTGCAGTTTTTGGGTGTTTTCCCCCAAAAGGTTCTCCACTTTTTCCGGCCACTCAATTAAATTCCATTCTCCGGAAGACAAATAATCTTCCAGGCCAATGTCTAAAGCTTCTGTTTCATCTTCGATTCGGTAAAAATCAAAATGAAAGACAGAGCCCTCGTCTGACTCGTAATGGTTTACTAAAGAAAACGTAGGACTGGAGACGGGATCTTGTACTCCCAGGGCTGCTACCAGCTTCTTGATCAAAGTGGTCTTGCCAGCACCCATTTCACCGTAGAAAAGTAAAGTCTTACTTTTTGTGTTCTGCAGAATCTGCTCAACGGCTTTATCCAGTTCTTGAAGTCTATAGGTTAACTCCATGGTTCAAAATGTCAGATTTGGGACGATAAAGATATATAAAAAAAAGATAAGACGCTATAAATATTTGATATTCAAACACATACAAATGAGAAAAGTGTATTTAATCGAATATAATTGCATTTCATCGATTATTTTGGATTTAGGACTACAAAGGGGATTACAACTTCCTCCAATGAAACCCCACCATGCTGATACGTATTTTTGTAATAACTCACATAGTGGTTGAAATTATTAGGGTAAGCAAAGAATAAATCCTCTTTTGCGAAAATGAATGAACTACTCATATTAATAGTAGGAAGGTGCACTTTTTTAGGATCCTCAAAAGCCAGTACTTCTTTATTTTCGTAGGTCAGACTTTTTCCTGTTTTATACCTTAAATTCAAACTGGTATTCTTGTCTCCAATCACCTTGGAAGGATTCTTTACGTTAATCGTACCGTGATCTGTTGTGAGTACAAGCTTAAATCCTAGCTGTTGAGCCTTCTGAATAATTTCCAGCAAAGGAGAGTTTTTAAACCAGCTTTGTGTGAGACTGCGATAAGATTTGTCATTGGAAGCCAATTCTTTGATCACCTCCATTTCGGTTTTGGAGTGGGAGAGCATATCTACAAAATTGTAAACTACAACTGTAAGATCATTGTTTTTTTGTGTTTTGAAATTATCAACCAGCTTTCTCCCAGCTTTTAAACTGCTTATTTTGTGATACTCATGTTTGAAATCCTGCCCCAGGCGCTTTAATTGTTCTTTTAGAAAATCAGCTTCATAATTGTTTTTCCCACCTTCTTCCGGGTCATTTTTCCAGTATTCCGGGTAGATCTTTTCCATGTCGCTAGGCATGAGTCCGGAGAAAATGGCATTTCTGGCATACTGGGTGGCGGTAGGCAGGATACTGTAATAAGGTTCTTCGCGCTCTTTCTTATAATAATTATTGATAATTGGTTCGAGCACTTTCCACTGGTCATACCTTAAATTATCAACTACGATTAAAAGTGTTGGCTGTTCTTTGCTCAATTCCGGAAGGATCTTTTTTCTGAAAAGAGTGTGAGACATCACTGGGGGTTCTGAATCTTTCTGAAACCAGTCCTCATAATTTTTAGAAATAAATTTAAAGAACTGATTATTAGCTTCCAGTTTTTGCGATTCCAGAATCTCAAACATTCCTGAATCCTCAATATCTTCGAGCTGGATCTCCCAGTAAACCAGTTTTTGGTACAGCTCTGCCCATTCTTCCCAGGTGTTCACCTGGGCCATATCCATTGCAATTTTTCGAAATTCCTGCTGGTAGCTGGAAGTGGTCTTTTCAGAAACCAGGCGAGAATGGTCGAGATTCTTTTTTAAGCTGAGTAAAATTTGTTTAGGGTTTACAGGTTTGATCAGGTAGTCGGCAATTTTGGAGCCAATGGCTTCTTCCATTATATACTCCTCTTCACTTTTGGTGATCATCACAACCGGAAGAGTATCTCGCTTTTCTTTGATTTCAGCCAGTGTTTCGAGGCCGGTTAAACCAGGCATATTCTCATCCAGGAAGACAATATCATAATTTTCTTTTTCTATTTGTTCGATGGCTTCCGTTCCGCTGCGGCAGGTGCTTACGTCATAAGCTTTGGACTCAAGGAACATGATGTGGGGTTTAAGTAAATCTATCTCGTCATCTACCCAAAGTATCTTGATATTGTTCATTCTGTGTTTATTTAGTTGGTTCTGGAGAGCAGGATTTTCCCAGGCTCATTCCATATATGTATCTTTGTTTAAATTATCAATTTCAAATAGTTGGCTTCACAATCGAAACTCAAGATATTAAACGATCCTATTTACGGATTTATTACCGTTCCCAGCGACCGTATATTTAAGATCATTGAACACCCTTACTTTCAAAGATTACGCCGAATTTCCCAAATGGGACTTTCTTATTTGGTTTATCCCGGTGCCCATCACACCCGTTTTCACCATGCTCTTGGCTGCGTGCACCTCATGCAAAAAGCTGTTAGAGTGCTAAGATATAAGGGCGTGGAAATATCCGCAAAAGAAGAAGAGGCGCTGTTAATAGCCATTCTAATGCATGATATTGGGCATGGCCCTTTTAGTCATGCCATGGAACATACACTGGTGGAAGGAGTGGACCACGAGTCGATTTCCCTGCTTTTCATGCAGGATCTTAACGGAAAGTTTAACCAAAGTTTAACGCTTGCCATAGATATTTTCAAAGGCTCCTATAACCGGAAGTTCATGAACCAGCTAATTTCCAGTCAGCTTGACATGGACCGCCTGGATTACCTGAAGCGCGACAGTTTTTATACCGGTGCCGTGGAGGGCAATATTAACAGCGAGCGATTGATCACTATGTTGAATGTTGTGGATGATCAACTGGTAATTGAGGAAAAAGGCATTTATTCCGTGGAAAAATTTTTAATAGGCCGCCGATTGATGTATTGGCAGGTCTACCTGCATAAAACCAGTCTGGTTGCCGAACAATTGATCATTCGGGTCTTGAAGCGAGCGAAGGAATTGATCAGTGAAGGGAAAGAACTGCACTGCAGTACGGCGCTGTCTTTTTTTCTGAATAACCCCGTCACACTGGAAAATTTTGATGCCAAAACCCTGGAGATGTTCGCGAGGCTGGATGATAACGACGTGATTTCAGCAATGAAAGAATGGATGCATTGCGAGGATTTTGTGCTGAAGAACCTATGTGAAATGATTATCAACCGGGATTTGCTGAAGGTCAAAATCAAGAAGAAAAAACCTTCAGCAGAAAAAATGGAGGAACGCAGTCTGGCGCTTCAGAAGAAATACGGAATTTCAGAACATGAAGCTTCGTATTTTGTGTTTGACGGTAAGATTGAAAACCAGGCCTATAAACGTGAAAAAGACAACATCCATATTCTGCATAAGAATGGAAAGATTAGTGATGTGGTAAAAGTTTCAGATCAATTCAACCTGAAAGCGCTTACCAATACCGTGACCAAATACTATATGTGTTATCCGAAAGTTAAAGATTAAAGCATTTTTTTTACTTTTGCCAGAATGAAGTTTACAGCAGCGCAAATCGCGGAAATATTAGACGGGGAGGTAGAAGGAAATCCTGAAGCCGAAGTCTCTGAGCTGGCAAAGATAGAAGAAGGTTCTGCCGGCTCCCTTACTTTTTTGAGCAACCCGAAATACACCTCATTTTTATATACCACCAATGCTTCGATCACGATCATTAATAAAGATTTCGAAGTAGATGAAAACGTGAATACCACTTTGATCAAGGTAAAGGATGCTTATAAAGCCTTTTCAACCCTGCTCGAGTATTATAACCAAATCAAACTCAGTAAATCTGGGATCGAGGAACCTCATTATATCTCAGGTTCTGCCACTTATGGAGAAGGGCTTTATTTTGGGGCTTTTTCATATATGGGTGCCAATGTCAAAATTGGCGAAAATGTAAAGATTTATCCTAATGTATATATAGGAGATAATGTGAAAATTGGTGATAATTGCGTCATTTTCGCAGGCGTAAAGATTTATTCCGAATCTTTGATAGGTAACAACGTTTACATTCATAGCGGTGCAGTGATTGGAGCCGATGGTTTTGGCTTTAGTCCTGATGATAAAGGTGAATACAGCAAAGTGCCGCAAATTGGCAATGTGATCATTGAAGATAATGTGGATATTGGAGCAGCTACGACCATAGACCGGGCTACGCTCGGTTCCACGATCATTCGCGAAGGAGTGAAACTGGACAATCATATCCAGATCGCTCATAATGTGGAAATTGGCAAGCATACCGCCATTGCAGCGCAAACCGGTGTGGCCGGTTCCACGAAGATTGGTCAAAACTGCCTTATTGGAGGTCAGGTAGGCATCGCCGGTCATCTTACTATTGGCGATCGCGTGAAGATCCAGGCGCAATCTGGAATAGGCCGGGATGTGAAAGATGATGAAATGTTACAGGGTTCCCCTGCGATTTCATACAGCAATTACAATAAATCTTACATCCACTTTAAGAACCTCCCGCAAACCATGAACACCATAAACAAATTGGAAAAAAAGATCAATAATGGCTGAGAATTGTTCCATGCAAAGAACTATTAAAGAAGAAGTTTCACTGGAAGGAGTGGGACTTCATACCGGTAAAAAGGTCAAGCTAACCTTTAAACCTGCGGCGGCCAATTCAGGCTATGTTTTTAGAAGAACAGACCTGGAAGGCAATCCGGAAATTGAGGCAGACGTTTCTTATGTTGTGAATACACGTAGAGGAACCAACCTGGAAAAAAATGGAGTAATGATCCAGACTTCGGAACACGTGCTTGCCGCGTGTGTGGGACTGGAGATCGATAATATTATTTTAGAGCTGAATGCTTCTGAACCGCCTATTATGGATGGTTCTTCCAAATTCTTCGTGGAAGCTTTGGAAAAAGCAGGAGTGGAAGTACAGGATGCTCAACGGGATGAATTTGTGGTAACTGATATTATTTGCTACCGTGACGAAGAAACCGGAAGCGAGATCATCGCCATGCCGGCAAAAGAATATCAGGTAACCACGATGGTAGATTTTGGAACCAAGGTTTTAGGAACACAAAATGCTTCAATTGAAACCCTGTCACAATTCAAAAGCGAAATTGCCGATTCCCGAACCTTCAGTTTTCTCCATGAATTAGAAGCGCTCCTGGAACACGGTCTTATAAAAGGCGGTGATCTGAATAACGCAATCGTGTATGTAGATAAGGAGATCAGCGAGGAAACGATGAAAAAACTACGCGTGGCCTTTAATAAAGATAATATTTCGGTCAAACCGAATGGGATCTTGGATAACCTGACCCTTCACCATCCTAATGAAGCGGCCCGTCATAAGCTGTTAGACGTTTTAGGAGACCTTGCTTTGGTAGGGACAAGAATCAAAGGGAAGATCATCGCGAACAAGCCGGGGCATCATGTGAATACGGAATTTGCCAAGAAACTTTCCAAAGTGATCAAAGCTGAAAAACGCAATAATGTTCCGAAGATTGATCTGAGCCAACCTCCATTGATGGATGTCAATGCCATTATGGACACCCTGCCACACCGCAGTCCGTTTTTGTTGGTAGACAAGATCTACGAACTTTCAGAAAATCATGTGATTGGTGTGAAAAATGTCACTATGAATGAGCCGTTTTTTGTAGGACATTTTCCGGGGAAACCGGTAATGCCGGGAGTACTTCAGGTAGAGGCGATGGCGCAGACTGGTGGGATTTTAGCACTGAAATCGGTTCCTGATCCTGAAAATTACCTCACCTATTTCATGAAGATCGATAATGTGCGTTTCAAGCAACAGGTGGTTCCGGGGGATACGTTGATTTTCAAACTGGAATTACTGGCACCAATCAGGAGAGGGATTTGCCAGATGCAGGCCTATGCCTATGTTAATGGGAAGCTCGCTACAGAAGCCATTTTGATGGCACAAATTGTAAAATCTAAATAAGCATTATGAACCAACCTTTAGCATATGTGCATCCAGGTGCGAAAATCGCCAAAAATGTGGTGATCGAACCTTTTGCGACCATCCATAATAATGTGGTGATCGGCGAAGGTACCTGGATTGGTTCCAACGTAACAATCATGGAAGGGGCACGAATCGGGAAAAACTGTAGTATTTTCCCGGGAGCCGTGATTTCCGCCGTTCCTCAGGATAAAAAATTTAACGACGAAGACACACTTACGATCATTGGGGATAACACCACCATTCGTGAATGCGTGACCATCAATCGCGGGACGACAGATCGCATGAAAACAGTAGTGGGAAACAACTGCTGGATCATGGCATACTGCCACATTGCCCACGATTGTATTGTTGGTGATAACTGTATCTTTTCCAATAACAGTACCCTCGCCGGGCATATTAATGTTGGTGAATATGTGGTACTTGCGGGAATGGCTGCCATTCAGCAGTTTTGTAGCATCGGGAAGCATGCTTTTGTAACTGGTGGATCACTGGTTCGTAAGGATGTTCCTCCATTTGTAAAAGCCGGTCGTGAACCCCTTAGCTATGTAGGAATTAATTCCATCGGGTTGCGTCGTCGTGGTTTTACTACGGAAAAAATTCGCGAGATCCAGGATATTTACCGAATTCTTTATCAGAAAAATTATAATAATTCCCAGGCAGTTGCTATTATTGAAGCTGAAATGCAGGCTACTGCCGAACGTGATGAAATCTTAGAATTTATTAAAAACTCTCAACGAGGTATCATGAAAGGATACTTCAGTTCAAATTAAAATAAAAAAATGGCTACTACCAGTGATATCAGAAACGGACTTTGTATCCGCTATAATCATGACATCTATAAGATCGTGGAATTCCTTCATGTAAAACCAGGAAAAGGTCCTGCTTTCGTGAGAACTAAATTGAAAAGTGTGACCACCGGAAAGGTTTTGGAGAACACTTTTTCCGCAGGACACAAGATCGAGGAAATTCGAGTGGAAACTCATAAATTCCAGTTCTTATATGAAGATGGCGAATTCTGGCATTTTATGAATGTAGAAGATTACACACAGATTCGCCTGACCGAAAATGCGCTGGATATGCCAAAATTGCTGAAAGAAGGCGAAGTGGTGACGATCCAGATCAATACCGAAGACAATATGCCGCTTTCAGTAGAAATGCCGGCCAGTGTGATCCTGGAAGTAACTCATACCGAGCCAGGAGTGAAAGGAAATACGGCGACCAATGCGACGAAACCGGCAACTGTTGAAACCGGGTTTGAGGTAAACGTACCCTTGTTCATCAATGAAGGTGATAAGATCAAGATCGAAACTGAAAAAGGTACTTACAAAGAACGCATTAAGGAATAATTTTCCGGTCTCATGAAATTTCCACGCCAGCATTCCTTAAAAGAAATTGCCACGCTCATAGATTGTGAATTTGTGGGGGATGCAGATTTTCCGGTTATGGGAATGAATGAAATTCACGTGGTCGAAAACGGTGATATCGTTTTTGTAGATCACCCGAAATATTATGACAAAGCCCTGAAATCTCAGGCCAGCATTGTCCTGATCAATAAGAAAGTAGATTGTCCTGAAGGAAAAGCTTTATTGATCTCTGATGATCCTTTCAGGGATTTCAATAAACTCAGCCTGCATTTCAAACCTTTTGAGCCGCTCGAAAAAATGTTGGCAGATGACCTGCAAATTGGGAGCGGTACCGTGATACAGCCGAATGTGACCATTGGTAAAAGGGTGAAAATTGGTAAAAACTGCGTGATTTATCCCAATGTAAGTATTGGAAACGACTGCGAGATCGGTGATCATGTCACTATTCACAGCGGGACTGTTCTTGGAGGTCATGCTTTTTATTATAAAAAAAGACCGGAAGGCTTTGATAAACTGCTATCCTGTGGGAAAGTGATTATTGAAGATCACGTCGAGATCGGCGCGAACTGCACGATAGATCGTGGCGTAACCGGAGATACCAGAATTGGGGCGGGCTCGAAAATGGATAATTTGATCCAGATTGGTCATGACACCGTAATTGGTAAAAAATGCCTGATCGCTTCACAGGTCGGCATTGCGGGTTGCGTTGTGGTAGGTGACGAAGTAACAATCTGGGGCCAGGTGGGGATTCGAAGCGATGTGCATATTGCCAAAGGATCGGTTATCTTAGCGCAAAGCGGAATTGGTAAATCTACGGAAGAGAATACCACTTACTTCGGAAGCCCGGCCGTTGAAGCACGTGAAAAGATGAAAGAATTGGTAGCTGTCAAACTAATTCCGAAATTGATAGCGAAATTAAAATAAGAAGATTATGAGTCTAAAACCCACGAAAGTTGTTGAAAGTTTTTACCAGTCCAACGATAAGGACGCTGAAAGCATCAGGCAATATCTCCACCCCGAGGCCGAATTGAGCTGGTATGGCACTACTGGCTTGAAAAATCTTGATGTGGAAGGAATTTTGGGCATTCGGGATGAACTTTTTTCTTCTTTTGATTCGCTTCGTGCCGAAATTGAAAAGATTTTCGCTAAAAAAGAAAATGTCGCAGTTCACTTTACCTACCACGTACGTACAATTGAAAACCCGGATGAGGAAATGCCGCTGGCACATTTCGTGGCAATTTGGGAACTGAAGGACGGGAAATTATTCAGAGGGGTGCAGGTAAGCCAGTTAGGAGAAGAAGTAGAGAAAAGCCCCTGGGCATAACTTCAGCATATATTCAAGCCCTCTTTTGAGGGTTTTTTTTAAATTTCGCCATTCTACATTTGTAGAATTAAATTTTTATTCTACATTTGTAGAGTAATAAAGGATATATGGAATTATCAAATTCGGAAGAACAGCTCATGCAAATGCTTTGGAAAAAAGAAAAAGCTTTTATGAAAGATCTAGTAGATGCTTATCCTGATCCAAAACCAGCTGTAACCACCGTGGCAACGCTCCTGAAAAGAATGCAGGACAAAAATTTTGTGGGCTACACTCAGGAGGGGCGTTCCCGGGAATATTTCCCATTAGTGAAGAAAAAAGACTATTTCTCGAACCAGATGAGTGGGATGATCAAGAATTTCTTTAATGATTCTGCCTCACAGTTCGCCTCTTTTTTCACTCAGGAAACAGACCTTTCAGAGAAGGAATTACGCGAGATCAGGAAATTGATAGACGAACGAATTAAAAACAAGTAGATGTTGGAATATTTGCTGAAATCGGGTGCCTGTTTGCTGGTTTTCTTCAGTTTTTACAAACTCTTACTGGAAAATGAGCGTTTTCTGAGCTTTAAGCGTTTTTACCTTCTTGGAATGATTGTCCTGTCGTTGGTGATTCCGTTGATCACTTTCAGCTATACGACTACGGAACCAGCGATTATCCGAGTGGTAGAGGACGCTAGTTGGCAAACGGCAAATACTCAGGCGCTGCAGGTATCGTTCTGGGAAGCATACGGGGCTAATATATTAATAAGTCTTTACCTGGTTGGTTTCCTGTTTTTCCTGGCGCGTTTTATTCGGAATTTCAGGAATATTCTCGAGCAGGTCAAAAATAATGAGCACTTGCCAGATTACCGGTACATTTATGTGCTGCTGAAAAAAAGACTCGATCCACATTCTTTTCTGAATTATATTTTTCTAAATCGTTCCGATTTTCACAATGAGCAAATTTCCGAAGCAGTTCTCGAGCACGAAAAGGCGCACGTGGACCAAAAACATTCTTTAGATCTTATTTTTATAGAAATCATCCAGGTGATCTTCTGGTTCAATCCGTTGATCTTTTTCATCAAAAGATCGGCTAAGCTGAACCATGAATTCCTGGCAGACGAGCAGGTTTTAAAAGGAGAAACCTCGGCATTCGATTATTCCAATATCCTTTACCAGTATACATCAAGGAGCTTTGAAAGTTCGCTTTCCAGCTCCATCAGTCATTCATTAATCAAAAAACGAATTATTATGATTAGCAAAGAATTTTCACGGAAGCGATTCTGGCTTCGATTGGCCATTTTTATTCCGGTCACTACCATGTGCCTGTATCTTTTCAACAATGAGATCGTGGCAAAACCTGCGGCGACTTTGATCGCAGAGCAGCCTGAAACAATGCTGGCCGTTCAGAAGACTAAAACCATCAGTGTTAAAGTGGAAGAGGAGGATATCTGGCTCAATGGGAAGTCGGTTAAATTGAAGAATTTTGCCAAAGCCATGGATAAGCTTACGTCTGGATGGACAACTTCCGAAATGCAGCAGCCGAATTTCAATGTCGATTTTTCCAATTCTTCAACGCCATTCATTAACAAGCTGAATGCCGAGTACAAAAAGTCTAAATTAGCGCAGGTTTCTGGTATTAATTTTATGGCTCCTCCAGCACCGCCTGCTCCAGCAGGAAATATGCCACCGCCACCGCCGCCTGCTAGGGGTGAAAATGCCGAGGTGGCCCCACCGCCACCGCCAAATCCTGCACAGGTAGAGGTGATCGAAGTAGTGGAAGACGATCCTGCTCCCGCAACTAAACGTGTCATTGAAGTGATCGAGGACGATGAAAAGCTTCGGGAGGATCGCATAAGACTTATTGAAATTCGGGAAGAACGCCGGGAGGAAATGGAACAAAAACGCCAGGAGTTGATGGAGAAGCAGCAGGAGCTTGCCGAGATGCGTAAGGAATTACGAGAAAATGAAGAACTCAGCAAAGCCGATCGCGAAAAAGCGCAGTCTGAAATAGACCAAAAGCAGGCCGAAATGAGAGAAGAGATGGCTCACGCTCGTGAGAAAATGGCTAAAGTTCGCCAGGAACAGCGGGAGGTTGCGAGAAGGCACATGCAACAGGACCGGGCAAGATTACGCGAAAGACCGCCACACCCGCCGGCACCGCCCAGACCGGAGCAAATGATCGATGAGATCGAAAGCAGTGGAGGTTCGTTTTACCTGAACGGCAAAAAATCGACTGCTGATGAGATCAGGAAGGTGGTGAAAACCAATAAAGATATCAATATCAATGTTCATAAAACAGAGAAGACTGGTGCAAAAATGGAAGTGACAACGAAAGAAGACTAATTTCAGCTGCCAGAATAAAACGGAAATCCCGGTCGGTTTGATCGGGATTTTTAGTTTCCGAAGATTTTAGCGGAATTTTAGCAATTTCCGAAGGAATAAACCTTAAAATGGCTTTAGGTTTTATTCTGAAAAACCTACTTTTGTAATCCAAAAATCAAAAAGCACTTATGAGCGTTTTAGTAAATAAAGATTCTAAAGTAATCGTGCAGGGATTTACCGGAAGTGAAGGGACATTCCACGCCGAACAAATGATAGAGTACGGTACCAACGTTGTTGGAGGTGTAACTCCTGGAAAAGGAGGACAAAAGCACCTGAACAAGCCGGTTTTCAATACAGTTTCTGAGGCTGTGGAGAAGACTGGAGCAGATGTTTCGATCATTTTTGTTCCGCCGGCGTTCGCTGCCGATGCTATAATGGAAGCTGCTGATGCGGGTATCAAAGTGATCATTACCATCACAGAAGGTATCCCGGTTGCCGATATGGTCAAAGCTTCAGATTATATCAAAGATCGCGACTGTAGACTAATTGGACCTAACTGTCCTGGAGTGATCACTCCAGGTGAAGCCAAAGTTGGTATCATGCCAGGTTTTGTGTTCAAAAAAGGAAAAGTTGGAATCGTTTCTAAATCCGGTACGCTTACTTACGAGGCGGCAGATCAGGTGGTGAAGCAAGGTCTTGGTATCACTACAGCGATTGGTATTGGTGGTGACCCGATTATTGGAACCACTACCAAGGAAGCGGTCGAGCTTTTGATGAACGATCCTGAAACCGAGTGTATCGTGATGATTGGAGAGATTGGTGGACAGCTTGAGGCTGATGCTGCTAAATGGGTAAAGGATAACGGAAATAAAAAGCCTGTTGTTGGTTTTATTGCTGGTGAAACGGCTCCAGCCGGTCGTACCATGGGTCACGCCGGGGCGATAGTAGGTGGTAGTGAAGACACTGCACAAGCTAAGAAGAAAATCCTTGCTGAAAACGGTATTCACGTAGTAGATTCTCCTGCCGAGATCGGAGCGAAAGTTGCCGAAGTACTGAAAGGCTAATCTTTTTACATACATTTTTAAAATCCTTCTGAAAGCTGCTTGATCCAAGGTGATTTTCAGAGGGATTTTTTTATGCAAAGCCCTCTGGGAATTCCTATATTTGAAAAACAATTAACCAATTTGTAGTAAAATGAAATTATTAGAAGGAAAAAATGCCATTATCACCGGTGGGAGCCGCGGAATCGGGAAAGGTATCGCGATGGTTTTCGCAGAACATGGTGCCAATGTGGCTTTTACTTATAATTCTTCGGCTGAATCTGCTGAAGCACTTGCCAGAGAACTTTCAGAAAAAGGCGTCAAAGCCAAAGCCTATAAATCGAATGCGGCAAGTTTTGCTGAAGCTCAGGAATTGGTAGATGAAGTGGTGAAAGAATTCGGTTCGATAGACATTTTGATCAACAATGCCGGTATCACGAAAGATAACCTGTTGATGCGAATGAGCGAAGAAGATTTTGACAGGGTGATCGAGGTGAACCTGAAATCTATTTTCAATATGACCAAAGCAGCTCAACGCACGTTCCTGAAACAACGTAGCGGGAGCATTATCAATATGAGTTCTGTTGTGGGCGTCACCGGAAATGCTGGGCAGTCCAACTACGCTGCTTCCAAAGCGGGGATCATTGGTTTTTCCAAGTCTATGGCGCAGGAATTAGGCTCCAGGAACATTCGTACCAACGTGATCGCCCCTGGGTTCATTGAAACGGAAATGACCGAAAAACTGGACGAGAAGACCGTTCAGGGCTGGAGGGATGCTATTCCGTTGAAACGTGGAGGAAAACCCGAAGATATTGCCAATGCCTGCGTATTCCTGGGCAGCGACCTGAGTTCTTATGTGACCGGGCAGGTGATCCATGTAGATGGCGGGATGCACACTTAAGACTTTTTGGGGAAGTCCAAGGTAAAAGCCTGAAATTTGATTATTTTGGAACTTTAGAAGAATTTACCTTAACTGGATGACTGCAACAACAATTGTATATATAACCCTGGCACTCGCAGTAGCGCTGGGGTTTGCTTTTTTTCAGTACCTCCATAAATCGCCGCGACGTTCGAAAGATTATATCTTTTTCGCCCTTCGAAGCACCTCCATTTTCCTGATTTTATTGTTGCTCATCAATCCCAAGGTTCGAAGCGTAACTTATGAACTGATCAAGCCAAAACTGGTCTTGCTGGTCGATAATTCGGAATCGATGGCGCTGGCTGAAGATGCCGCAGAACTGGAAAAGGATCTGGATATGCTAAAAGGCGATCCGGAAATTCAGCAGCGTTTCGATATCAGTAATTTTAGGTTTGGGGAAGATCTTCAAAGTGGTGATAGTATAAATTTTTCCGAAGGTTTCAGCAATCCGCAGCGCGCCATGGAACAGACCGAAGATATTTTCCAGAGTGCCAGCGGCGCCTTGCTGCTTTTCAGTGACGGGAACCAGACGCTAGGACGTGACTATCGCTATTTCCGGCAATCAGACGGCATGAAGCTGTTTCCTGTCGTTCTTGGAGATACTGCAACCTATAGCGATCTGTCTATAGAACGGCTAAATGTCAATCGCTATGCTTTTCTGAACAATCGCTTTCCGGTGGAAATCTTTCTGAATTATAAGGGTGCCAGAAACGTCGAAACCAGGCTGCAGCTGTTTTCAGGAAATTCAGTGGTATTTAGTAAAAAACTTAATTTCTCCGAAGACCATACTTCGGAAATTGTACGCTCAGAATTACAGGCTGGAAGCGTTGGGGTCAAAACTTTCCGCGTTCAGGTGGAGCCCTTGCAAAACGAAAAGAATGTTGAAAATAATCAGCGGAATTTTGGAATTGAAGTCATTGATGAGCGAACCAATGTCCTGATCCTGACCAGTATGATCCATCCTGACCTGGGCGCTTTCAAAAAATTAATTGAATCCAATCAGCAGCGAAAAGCGGAGATCAAAAATTTTTCTGAAAATATACAAATCGAAGATTATCAATTAGTTATAATATTTCAGCCTGACTATTCATTTAAAGATGTATATCAGCGATTGGCTAAAGCTGGGAAGCCTTATTTTTTGGTTACCGGTTCTAAAACCGACTGGAATTTTATCAATTCCCTCCAGTTGGGATTGAATAAAAAAGCTACAGGACAGCAACAGGAGGTGTTCCCTGTTTTCAATTCACAATTCGGTACATTTCAGCTGGATGACATTGGTTTTGACGATTATCCCCCGCTGAGCATGAAATTCGGAACGCTGAATTATGACAGCAATTTTGAGGTGATTCTGGAACAAAGCATTCAGGGTGTCCAAACCGGTGAGCCTTTATTGGCAATTTCCAAAACCCGTCCAAAATTTGGATTTCTGATTGGTGAAAACTTCTGGAGATGGAGGGCCGAATCCTATTTGCAAAATGCTAATTTTGAAGCATTTGATGAATTCTTTGCAAAGCTAATACAGAATCTGGCTTCCCAGGAACAGAAGCAGCGCCTGGAAATAGACTATGAGAATTTCTATTACGGGAATCGCCAGATCAGGATCATGGCGCAGTATTTTGATGAAAATTATGAATTTGATCCCTCGGGGATCCTGGAAATTCGGTTAAAAAATAAGGACTCAGTAAATGCGGTTACTTCAAGTTTACTGCTGAAGAACAATCATTACGAGTTCAACGCCGGGGAACTGGCAGCTGGAACTTATGATTTCAGTATTACTGAAAAAACCTCTGGATTGAGTAAAAGTGGCAGTTTCCAGGTGATCGATTTTAATCCCGAAAAGCAATTTACATCGGCTAACTTAACCGGAATGAAGGAATTAGCCAACACGAACCATTCAGAACTGTATTTTAAAGATCAGCTTTCACAATTGAAGGACGAGCTCTTGAACAGCAGCGAATTTACTCCCGTGCAGAAAAGCCACGAAAAAGCTGTACCTTTGATCGACTGGTATTACCTCCTGTTTGTACTGATCGCCGTTTTTGCCGCTGAATGGTTTTACCGAAAATACTTAGGCTTAATCTAAATTCTAAATTATTTCAATATATGGAACGACTACCAAAAATTGGTATCCCTGTTTTTATAGCAATCATTATTCTGATTATTATTATCGCGAAATCAGCCGTGACCATTGATTCTGGTGAAGCCGGCGTGCTTTACAAGACTTTTGGTGGCGGTGTCGTGACCGATAAACCGCCTCTTTCCGAAGGTTTTCATGTGGTAGCGCCCTGGAATAAAGTGTATGTTTATGAAGTGAGGAGGCAGGAAATATTTGAGAAAATGAAGGTGCTTTCCTCTAATGGTCTGGATATTCAGCTGGATGCCTCGGCCTGGTACATGCCCAAATACAACGAGTTAGGGAAACTGCACCAGGAAATCGGGGAAGATTACCTAAACAGGATCATTCTACCCACCATTCGGTCGGCTGCAAGAAGCGTGGTAGGGAGATACACCCCCGAGCAGTTGTATTCCAGTAAAAGAGATGCGATTCAGCGGGAAATTTATGCGGAAACTAAAAAGATCCTGGACGATCAATACATCGTACTGGATGAGGTTTTGGTTCGCGATGTGACGCTTCCGGCAACGATCAAGGACGCGATCGAAAGAAAATTGCGCCAGGAGCAGGAATCGCTGGAATATGAATTCCGATTAACCAAAGCGGAAAAAGAAGCGGAAAGACAACGTATCGAGGCGGAAGGAAAAGCACGGGCCAACAGCATCCTGAGCCAGTCTCTAACAGATAAGATCCTGACGGAAAAAGGAATCCAGGCTACTCTGGAACTGGCAAAATCAGGCAATTCCAAGGTGATCGTGATCGGTTCCGGTGAAAATGGAATGCCGCTTATTCTGGGGGACAATTGATAAAAATTTCAAAAAATTTTTCTGAAAGCTTTTCCTTTTAAGATTTATACTTAGATTTGTAACCAGTTATGAGAACAAATTTCGTACATCATCATCATATTTTACCCCACGCTCAGGCGAGGTAAGATTGATATTGGTGTTATTGAAACCAAAATATCTGAAACCCGTTTGAGCAATCAAACGGGTTTTTTTATTCCTAAAAGATCAAAAAAGAGCTATGAAACAAAAACTGAGAATTGCAGTACAGAAATCGGGGAGACTTTTCGAGGATTCCCAGAGGATCCTGAAAGATGCCGGGATTTCCATCGATAATGGAAAGGAGCAATTAAAAGCATCCTCGCAAAACTTTCCGCTGGAGGTGCTATATCTTCGAAATGGTGATATTCCGCAGTATTTGCGGGATGGCGTAGTAGATGTTGCCATTATTGGTGAAAATGTGTTGATAGAAAAAGGTGAAGATATTGTAAAGGGCGAGAAACTGGGATTTTCCAAATGCCGTGTTTCGCTGGCAGTTCCAAAATCTTTCAAATATAACAGCATCCAGGACCTGAATGGCGCTAAGATCGCTACTTCTTATCCGAATACTGTGAAACAATTCCTTCAGAAAAGCAATATTGAGGCTGAGTTGCATATCATTAACGGTTCTGTGGAAATCGCTCCGAATATTGGCCTGGCAGATGCAATCGTTGATATCGTTTCCAGCGGAAGCACGCTCTTCAAAAACAATCTAAAAGAAGTGGAGGTAATCCTGAAAAGCGAAGCAGTTTTGGCCATTTCGCCGCAAATTTCTGAAGAAAGGCAGGCAATCCTGGAAAAATTGCAGTTCCGGTTGAAGTCGGTTTTAAACGCACGCACCTCCAAATATATCCTGCTGAATGCTCCGAATAATAAGCTGGAGGATATCATCAGGCTGCTGCCGGGAATGCGAAGTCCTACTGTTCTGCCGCTTGCAGAAGAGGGCTGGAGCTCGGTTCATACAGTGATCAACGAGCAGCGGTTCTGGGAAGTGCTGGATGAACTCAAATCTTACGGAGCCGAAGGTATCCTTGTCGCGCCCATCGAAAAAATGGTTCTTTAAATATCGAATTATAGCATTATGGATAAAATTATCAACCCGAATAAAAGTGAATGGGCTCAAATTCTGAAAAGGCCTACGCAGGAAGTTGCTGATATCGAGCAAACGGTCAACCAGATTTTTGACGAAATCAGGCAGAAAGGGGATGCTGCCGTGGCGAAATACACCGAGCTATTCGACGGTTTCAAAATGAATGAGCTAAAGGCTTCGGAAACGGAAATCAAGGAAGCAGAATCTCAAATTTCCGATGAATTAAAAGAGGCTATTTCCCTGGCGAAAGCGAACATTGAAAAATTTCATGCGGCGCAGCGTACTTCCAGGGTAAGCGTAGAAACCACGGCAGGTGTGACTTGCTGGCAGGAGAAAAAAGCTATTCAGAAAGTTGGGTTGTATATTCCCGGCGGTACGGCGCCTTTGTTTTCCTCCATTCTAATGTTGGCGATCCCGGCAAACCTTGCAGGTTGTAAAGAGATCGTCTTGTGTACGCCTCCCGGGAAAGATGGGAAAGTAAATCCGGCGATACTGTATGCCGCCAAACTTTGCGGCGTGACACAGATCTTTAAAGTTGGTGGGATTCAGGCGATTGGCGCAATGACTTTCGGGACCGAGAGTGTGCCACAGGTTTATAAGATTTTTGGTCCCGGGAACCAGTTCGTGACGGTGGCCAAGCAACTGGCAACAAAGTACCAGGTTGCGATCGATATGCCTGCAGGCCCCTCGGAACTTTTGGTGTATGCTGATGATTCGGCTGATGCGGCCTTTGTAGCTTCTGATCTCCTGAGCCAGGCAGAACACGGAATAGACAGCCAGGTGATACTTGTTTCAACTTCGGAAAAGATGATCGATGCGGTTTCCGAAGAAATCGAAAAACAACTGGCCGATTTGCCACGGCAAGCCATTGCTGAACAGGCGATTGGAAATTCCAGACTTATTTTGGTCAATTCCGAAGAGGAAGCGATGGAGCTCATTAATGAATACGGGCCGGAACATTTCATCATCTGCTCGGAAAATGAAGATTTCTTTACAGATAAAGTTCAGAACGCAGGGTCAGTTTTCATAGGGAATTACACTCCTGAAAGTGCCGGCGATTACGCATCTGGAACCAATCACACCCTTCCTACCAACGGCTATGCCAAGCAATACAGCGGCGTAAACCTGGACAGCTTTATGAAGACTATTACTTTTCAGAAGATTGAAGCAGAAGGAATTATGGAAATAGGGCCGTCTATCGAATTATTGGCAGAAGCTGAAGGTTTGGCGGCTCACAAGAATGCCGTAAGTCTAAGATTGAAAAAACTAGCCAAATGAGCGCTTTTCAACTGAATAAACTGGTCCGGCCTAATGTCGCGAAACTGAAACCCTATTCTTCGGCTCGCGATGAATTCAAAACAGATGGCCGAAAAATGGTATTCCTGGATGCCAATGAAAACCCTAATGAAAATGGGCTTAATCGGTATCCAGATCCGCAGCAGGTTAGCGTGAAATCCAAACTAGCGAAACTAAAAAAGATACCATCCACTCAAGTTTTGCTTGGAAATGGAAGCGATGAAGTACTAGACCTTATTTTTCGGGCGTTTTGCGAGCCGGGACAGGACAATATCATCACCTTGCCGCCCACTTACGGCATGTATAAAGTGTTGGCCGATATCAATAATGTGGAAAACAGAGAGGTGCTTTTAAACCATGAATTTCAGCCGGATGTAACGGCCATTCTGGAAGAAGTTGATGAGAATTCGAAGTTGTTGTTCATTTGTTCTCCCAACAACCCAAGCGGAAATTCTTTTTCTGAAGAACGTATTCTGAAATTATTGGCCGAATTTCCAGGCCTTGTGGTGATCGATGAGGCTTATATCGATTTTGCTGAAAATGAAAGCTGGATCGCTAAATTGTCAAAATTTCCAAATCTGATTGTTACTCAAACTTTTTCAAAAGCCTTCGGAAAAGCGGCGATCAGGTTAGGAATGCTTTTCGCTTCGGAAGCGATCATTGAAATTCTGAATAAGATCAAGCCGCCCTATAATGTCAACGAACTCACTCAACGGGAAGCTTTAAAAGTACTGGAAAATTCCGAAGAAATAAAAACGCAAGTTTCTGATATCAAAGGCAACAAGTCTATTTTAATTGAACAGTTACTTGAAATTGAATTCGTTCGAAAAATTTACAAATCTGATGCAAATTTTTTGTTGGTGGAAGTGGATGATGCGAACAAACGTTATGAGGAATTACTGAATATTGGTATCGTCGTAAGAAATCGTAGCAACCAGCCGTTGTGCGAGAATTGCCTGCGACTAACCATTGGAACAAAAACTGAAAATCAGCAATTAATAAACGCTTTAAAGAAATTAGACAATGAATAAGATCCTGTTTGTAGACCGCGATGGAACGCTGATCCACGAGCCTGAAGATTACCAGATAGATACTCTCGAAAAACTGGATTTTTACCCGGGAGCGCTTACATATCTTCCGAAGATCGCCAACGAACTGGGTTACCAGATCGTCATGGTAACCAACCAGGATGGCCTGGGAACCGATTCTTTCCCGGAAAGTGATTTCTGGCCCTATCAGAATTTTATTCAGAAAGTATTCGAAAATGAGGGTTTTCGATTTGAAGATATCCTGATAGACCGCACCTTTGCCAAAGACAATGCACCTACCCGAAAGCCCAATACAGGCCTGCTGGAAGGAAAATACCTGAACAATTCGCAGGTGGACCTGGAAAATAGTTTGATGATCGGGGACCGTTTGACCGACATGGAATTTGCTCTTAATTTTGGCGGAAAAGGAATATTTATCGATACTCATGCAGATCTCGGTGCTGATGAAATTAGTGGAAGACAGCAGGAAATTGAAGAGTGTATTGTTCTAAAAACCGATTCCTGGAAAGAAATTTATAATTTTCTTAAAACCATTAACCGCAAAGCTTCGATCGAAAGAAATACCAATGAAACGCAAATTGAGATTGAACTGGACCTGGATGGAACCGGGAAGAGCAAGATCGATACGGGAATTGCCTTTTTTGACCATATGCTGGACCAGCTTTCAAGGCACGGCCAAATGGACCTGAGCATCCAGGTAAGAGGCGATCTTGAAGTCGATGAGCATCACACCATTGAAGATACGGCGATCGCCCTGGGAGAGGTTTTCAGCAAGGCGTTGGGAAATAAACTAGGAATTGAACGCTACGGTTTCTGTTTGCCAATGGATGATTGCCTGGCACAGGTTGCTATTGATTTTGGCGGCAGGAACTGGATCGAATGGGATGCCGAGTTCAAGCGGGAAATGATCGGGAAGATGCCTACTGAAATGTTTTTCCATTTCTTTAAATCCTTCAGCGATGGGGCCCGGGCCAATCTAAACATTAAGGCGGAAGGCGTGAATGAACACCATAAGATCGAAGCGATCTTCAAGGCCTTTGCCAAGGCGATCAAAATGGCGGTAAAACGGGATGTTGAAAAAATGATCTTACCATCTACAAAAGGCATGCTCTAATGAAAATTGTGATTATCGATTACGGTGCGGGAAATATTCAAAGTATCAAATTTGCCATTCGCAGGTTGGGTTATGAAGCTGTTCTCAGTAGTGACGAAAAGGAGATCAGGAAAGCTGATAAAGTGATTTTTCCCGGTGTGGGCGAAGCCAGTAGCGCGATGCAAATGCTTCGGGAAAAGGAATTGGATACAGTAATCCCCTTACTAAAACAGCCTGTTTTGGGTATTTGTCTTGGAATGCAACTGATGTGCCGCCATTCCGAAGAAGGAGATACCACTGGTCTCGGGATTTTTGATGCCGATGTCAAACGTTTTCCAGATTCGGTTAAAATCCCGCAGATAGGTTGGAACCAGTTAACAAAACCTGTTTCAGAACTTTTTGAAGGTGTAGATCAGGGAGATTATGTGTACCTGGTTCACAGTTATTACGTTCCGGAATGCACGCAGGAAATTGCCGGAAGCGAATACGGAAAGGCTTTCAGCGTGGCATTGAAAAAAGACAATTTTTACGGGGTACAGTTTCACCCGGAAAAAAGCAGTAAAACAGGAGAACAAATTCTGAAGAATTTTTTAAAACTATAAAATGAGGATCATTCCCGCTATCGATATTATAGAAGGTAAGTGTGTGCGTCTTTCCAAAGGAGACTACACTACCAAAAAGATTTATAACGAAAATCCGCTGGAAGTGGCCAAATCTTTTGAAGATCATGGCATTCAATACCTGCACGTGGTAGACCTGGACGGTGCAAAGTCGAAACACATCGTGAACCACCAGGTTTTGGAGCAAATCACTTCAAAAACAAGTTTGAAAATTGATTTTGGAGGTGGATTAAAATCAGATGACGACCTGCGAATCGCTTTTGAAAGTGGTGCCAGCCAGGTTACGGGAGGCAGTATCGCGGTGCGGCAACCGGAACTTTTCAGGAAATGGCTTCAGAAGTATGGTAATGAAAAGATCATTTTGGGGGCAGATTGCATCAATCGCAAGATTGCTGTTAGCGGCTGGACAGAAAATTCCGAAGACGACGTGCTGGATTTCATTAAGGCTTACGAAGCAGAAGGCGCGAAATATGTAATTTGTACCGATATTTCCAAAGACGGAATGCTTGCCGGGCCTTCTTTTGTGCTGTATGAAGAACTGCTTCAGGAAACTGAAACTATCAAATTGATCGCATCCGGTGGAATTTCCGAATTCGAGGAACTTCCAAAGCTTCAGGAATTGGGTTGCGAGGGAGTGATCATCGGTAAGGCTATTTACGAGAACAGGATCACTTTAAAACAACTGGAAAATTATATTTTAAACAAAAACTAAATGCTCACAAAACGAATCATTCCCTGTCTGGATATCAAGGATGGAAGAACCGTTAAAGGCGTAAATTTCGTGGACCTTCGCGATGCCGGAGATCCCGTTGAACTGGCCGCCTCGTATGCGGAAAAAGGCGCAGATGAGCTGGTTTTTCTCGATATTTCGGCTACTGAAGAAAAACGGAAAACTCTTGCGGAGCTGGTCCTGAAAGTGGCAGAACAACTGAATATTCCGTTTACCGTGGGAGGAGGGATTTCTTCGGTGGAGGACGTAAGTATTTTGCTGAACAATGGTGCCGACAAGGTTTCGATCAATTCATCAGCCGTAAGGAACCCGGGCCTGATTAACCAGCTTTCCCGGAAATTCGGAAGTCAGTGTGTGGTCGTGGCGATCGATGCTAAAAAAATCGACGGGGTTTGGAAAGTGCACCTGGTTGGCGGAAAAGTGCCGACCGAACTGGAATTATTTTCCTGGGCGGAAGAAGTCGCAGAAAGAGGAGCCGGGGAGATCCTGTTCACTTCGATGGATCATGACGGTACCAAAAATGGCTTTGCGAACGAGGCGTTGGCCAGACTTTCCGAAGAATTGAACATTCCAATCATTGCTTCAGGAGGAGCGGGCGACATTCAACATTTTGAAGATGCCTTCACGAAAGGAAAGGCTGATGCTGCGCTGGCTGCCAGTGTGTTTCATTTCGGGGAAATTCCAATTTCAGATTTAAAAAAGAATTTACAACAGGCCGGTATTCCGGTAAGATTATAAAATTATGGAAATCGATTTCAATAAAAACGCTGATGGCCTGGTGCCGGCGATCATTCAGGATGCGAGCACGCAAAAGGTATTGATGCTTGGCTATATGAACGAAGAGGCTTTTTTAAAGACCAACCGCACCAAGCAGGTAACGTTTTATAGCCGCACGAAGCAACGACTTTGGACGAAAGGGGAGGAAAGTGGCAATTTTCTGGAACTTGTAGATATCAAGCTTGATTGCGATAATGATACCCTGCTCATCCAAGTGAACCCTAAAGGCCCGGTGTGTCATAAAGGTACTGATACCTGCTGGGCGGAAGAAAATACCACTTCTTTCGGTTTTATTTCTGAACTGGAAGGAATTATAGAAAGCAGGCATAAGTTGAGCCAGACCGAGCCGGAGTTGCGGAAGGAAAATGAATCCAGCTACGTGGTTTCCCTTTTTGATAAAGGCATCAACAAGATCGCTCAGAAAGTGGGGGAGGAGGCCGTGGAAACCGTCATTGAGGCTAAAGACCAGAACGACGAACTTTTCCTGAATGAAAGCGCTGACCTGCTGTTTCACTACCTTATTCTTCTGAAAGCCAAAGGTTTTAAACTGGAAGATGTTGTGGGAATTTTGAAAAACAGGCATTAAAAAAATCCGCTGCTTTAGCGGATTTTTTTCAGTTTTGACTGATCATTTCTTACCAGCTTCCCATCTTACCGGAACGAAAATCCTGGTAAGCCTGTTGGATCTCTTCTTCGGAATTCATCACGAAAGGTCCGCCGAACACTACTTTTTCGTTAAAAGGTTCCGCATGACCAAGAAGCAGGATGCTTTCTTCATCTGCTGAAATTTCCAGCACCTCATCATTTTTGGAGAAATCGGCTAAATGAAGGGCCGGGACTTCAATTTCATTAACGGTCAATTTTCCCCGAATCACATAAAAGAAAATATTTTCTTCTTTTGGGATTTCTAGTGATAGGTTACTGTTTGCATCAAAATAGATGGTTGACAGGTTGACGGAGGTTGGGGTATCAAAAGAACCTCTGATGCCTTTAAAACTGCCTGAAACTACCTGGGATTTCACCGTTTTGTCCTCGTTCTCCCAAACTGAAATCTGGTCTTTTTGAAGCCCTTTGTACTGGGGTTCGCTCATTTTTAGTCGTTTTGGTAAATTCACCCATAACTGAAGAATTTCCAGTGGACCGCCCTCTTTTTTGAACTTATCAGAAGAAATTTCCGCATGAATGAGTCCGCTACCGGCGGTCATCCATTGTACGCCGCCTTTGTCGATCACATTTTCATGGCCGCCACTATCTTTATGGGCTATATCACCATCGATGATAAAAGTGACCGTTTCCATGCCTCGATGCGGATGTGGTCCAAAAGGAAGGCCGTTGTTATTTGGCCCGTAAACCTGTGGTCCATGATGGTTCAAAAATATGAACGGATCGATTATTTGTAGATTGCGAGACGGGAGCGGGGAAAAGGTTTCCAGGTCATCAATAGGCCGATATTCGGCTTTGTGCAATTTTTTTATATTTCTCATAGCTTGTTTTTTACATAGATCAGTTTGAACTTGGAGTTCCCATTTTCCCTGGATTCCACCTCAAATTTATCAATGGAACTGATCATCGGTGTCAACTTCTGAAATCCATAATTACGGGAATCAAAGTTCGGTTGCTTTTTCTGAAGCAAACTTCCAACATCTCCAAGAAATGCCCAGCCATCTTCATCGGCCACATCAGAAATCGTTTGGGAGATCAGGCGTACCACCTGCGGGGTAATCTTGTCTAAATTGGGCTTTTTGGAGCCTTTGTCCTTTGATTTTTCGCTCCCGCTTTCTTTCGACTGGTCTTTCAGAATTTCCAGGTAAATGAATTTATCACAGGCCACAATGAACGGATCTGGAGTTTTTTTCTCCCCGATACCAATCACTTTCATGCTGGCTTCACGCAACCGGGTGGCCAGCCTGGTGAAGTCTGAATCACTGGAAACCAGGCAAAAACCATCAACTTTGTTACTGTAGAGAATATCCATAGCATCGATGATCATAGCGGAATCTGTCGCATTTTTGCCCTGTGTGTACCCATACTGCTGAATGGGCTGAATGGCATTTTCGAGCAGCATACTCTTCCATTTGTTCAGGTGCGGTTTAGTCCAGTCACCGTAAATTCTTTTGATAGTGGGATTGCCGTATTTGGCTATTTCTTCCATCATTTCTTTAACGAATGCGGAAGGGATATTATCGCCGTCTATTAAGACAGCCAGGTTGGTTTCCATGATTTTCTTTTTGGTTAGTTAAAGTTACGGCTTTATGCCCGTTTTTAAGTGAAGGCCTTCTTAAAACTCCTAAAGTTCGTCGTCTGGTTCCACGTGAATGAGCACATCGGCCACTTCCGGGAGTTCCTGAAGGATATCATCTTTTACGCGGTGGGCGATATCGTGGCCCTCTTTAACCGTAATAAGCGCATCAACAGCGATATGCAGGTCTACGTGGTAGGTCATTCCCGTCTTTCGAATATAGCATTTTTCAGTCTCCACGACCCCGGGATGGGTAATGGCAATGCTCCGGATATCGGCTTCCAGCTCCTCATGCATATGTTCATCCATGATCTCTCCCAGTGCCGGGCGAAGGATAAGATAAGCGTTATATAAAATAAAGCCCGAAGCAAATAGTGCCGCCCAGTCATCTGCCACCTCGTAGCCGTCGCCCATCACCAGCGCAATACTAATGCCGATAAAAGCCATTAACGAGGTGATCGCATCGCTGCGATGGTGCCAGGCATCAGCTTCCAGAACAGAACTATTGGTCTCCCTGCCTTTTCGCTTGACGATCCGGTAGAAAATTTCTTTGATGATGATGATCACCGCCAGTACCAGGAGTGTGTAAGCTTTTGGTGTTTCATGCGGCGTGCGAATGTTCTCAATGCTTTCATAAGCAATGATCGTAGCGGAAACGATCAGGAAACCCACCACCATAAAAGTGAACAAAGGTTCGGCTCTTCCGTGGCCGTAAGGGTGGTTGTCATCGGCCGGTTTGGCGGCATAACGCAAACCCAGCAATACCAGAATGGAGGAGAAAACATCTGTCGTGGATTCGATGGCATCTGCGATCAGGGCGTAAGAATTTCCGAAGAAACCGGTAAGGAATTTGGCAATGGCAAGGCAGGCGTTTCCGGCAATACTGAGATAGGAAGCTTTGATCGCCTCTTTCGCGCCTGTTTGCATAGGTGGTTTTTTTGCTAAGGTAACGGAATTGCTACAGCTTTCAAATTTACCAGTTCACCACGAAAAAGCTGGAGTAATCTGAAGAATTTTTCATCCAGAGTAGGGGAACCTGGCCTTCGGAAAATAATCTATCTATAGTTTTCTGAATTTCAGTAAATGATTTCCAGTGGCTTCCGGAATCTGGTCCAGCGCTCCAACTAACTTTCGGCGGACTTACAAACTGGCAATTTTCATAATCTCCGGAGAGAAATTCCGCATAAATGATCCAATGCCCAATAAGGCAATTTTCATTCACCTGAAAGTCTTCTTGTAATTGCGCAGGCTGTGCAAATAACTGTGCTTTAAAGCAAAGCTGCTGCTCGACTTGCGCGGGATCAATCCCCAATCTTTCCAGGTATGTTGCGGTCGCAGGATGATGCAGCAACGGAAACTGGTTTTTAGTTAGTTTCTGAATTTTATACGAATAACGATCTTTGCGTTTAGGGCCGATCCACCGGTCATTTTCCGATGCAAAACCGGGATCGTAGAGATATAGTTTGTAAACCAGCTCTACATGCAGGATTTTACCATTTTCGGTGTCGCGAAGAAGGAAATCCAGTTCTCCAAGCGTTCTTTTTCCTTCAATCACCTGGATACTGTGGGCGAGTAAATGATACCTTTCAGATTGACTGATGGCAATTTTGAAGAAAGCTTCCATCCTTTTTCCTAAAATGGAAGTGCCCTTTGAAGGCATTTGCTTCAATTCTCTCCGAATATTTTCGTTCATGGTGATCTTCGGAAATTCAAAGACCGGGTAGGAGCGAGGGCTTTCAAGCTTTCGAATGTCTGGGGTTCGGCAAAAACCTAAAAACTGATCTTCCAGTTCGCTCATTTTTCTTCGATCGGGATCCAGATTTGCTCTTCTGAATCGGGATTTTCGGGGCCTTTGTAGGTGCTGCCCAGAACTTCAAAATGCGGGCGGTTTGCCAGGCGGTATTCCGATGCCGGAAGCCAATTTTCAAAAATATACTTAGAAGTGTCGGCAAATTTTTTAGCTGTCCCATGATGCGTAAAAACCGCGTAGAGCCCTTCCGGAATAACCAGGTTTTCCAAAATTTTATAGCTCGTGTCATGATCGGTAACCGACATTCCAGCCCATTTTTCAAAAATAGAATCGGTATCAAAATCGCCGGTCATGAAATTCTTTCCATACACCTGTACTGAATACAGATCTTTGGAACTGGCATTTTTGATCCCACCGCGCAACTTCATAAATCGTTGCCATAATAGACTGGTCTTATCAGCAGCCAGACTGGTAGCAACCTTGATTCCTACCAGTTTTATAGCTGAAGTCTTTTTAATTTCAGGTTCGCCCATGCTTTTCTAATCTTCTGAATTTTGCTGTTCCTGGATCATTTTTCGCGCATGATCATTCTCGGGGTTTAGCTCCAATGATTTTTTATAGGCCCTGATACTTTGTTGAGTTTTTCCCAAATTTTGATAAATTTCTCCTAAACTATCCCAGGTATTCGCTCCTTTGGGATACAATTCAGTGTTGAGTTTGAGAATGATCAGCGCATCTTCGTTACGGTTCATGGCCATAAGCTGGTAACCAAAAGAATTGATGCCCATTTCTGAAAGGTCATATTCGGAATTTTCATCCTCGTAATGATCCTGAATAAAAACTGCGATATCTTCTACTTTTTTATCTGAAAGCATCGCGGCCAGCTTTTTCTGGTTCATCCTTTCCAACTGAATTTTTTGCTGAGCCAGTGTAGGCACACCATAGTCCTGGCGTTGTGCATCTGAAACCTGCGTGCTATCTATTTCGTACTGAATATACGGCTCGTTCATACCATTTTTTAGAAATTGCGTGCCATAGATTTGCGGTTCGCCTTTCCTCATAAGATCGCGATCAATGGCAGCAGCGAGCAGCCATTTATTGGTAGAGGGATCCATCTCCACTGCTTTCTTCATGTATTGGACCGCCTTTCCGGAGGCGATAGTATCGTTACCGTGTTGATAGATCATCGCGGCATGGTAAAAATCCTGTGCGGTCTTCACTTTACCTTCTTCGATCATTCGGTCTACGGATGCACGCCGAATGCTGTCTTCCCGGCTCAGGACGGCCCAATCTATCGGGCCGTTCATCCTGGAAGCCTGATCCTTTTTGTACATTGTTACCAGTTCCTTGTTGTTTTCCTGGGCAAATGCCGTGATGCTGAGCAGTAAGAAGGTGATGATGGAGATTCTTATTTCCATAATGATGATATTGATTGATGATTAAAATTTATTTTTTGGGATTGATCTCAAAGTTCTTCGGATGCTTGGCACCCATCAAATTTTCTACAAAATAATCCCAGCGACGGCGCATCATGTAATACGAATCCTGGCCGTAACCGTGTCTGGCATGCGGGAAAATGATAAGATCAAAATCTTTATTGGCCTTGATGAGGGCATCTACAACCAGGTAAGTGTTGTAAGGAGGAACATTATCGTCTACCGCTCCATGTGCCAGCAATAGTTTCCCCTGAAGATTCTCTGCAAAATTCTGGTTCGCCTGTTTTTCGTAATTGTCGCCATCTAATAAACCGATGTACCGCTCACCCCAATCGTCTTCATAATTTCGGTTATCGTGGTTTCCAGATTCGGAAATACCCACTTTATAGAATTCCGGGTAACGAAACATTGCTGCAGCAGTGGCGAAACCACCACCTGAATGTCCCCAGATCCCTACGTGATCCAGATCCATATAAGGATATTTTTCCGCCAGTTGCCTGATTCCAGAAATCTGGTCTTCCAGGGTGTTATCGGCCATATTTCCGTAGCAGGCATCGTGGAAATCTTTGGATCGTCCTGGATTACAGGTCCCATCGATAATCACTACCACAAACCCCAGCTCTGCCAGCGCCTGGTGGTCGCTTCTTGATGGACGGAAGGAACGAGAACCTACGCCACCTCCCTGAGGTCCTGGATATATATAATTAACTACAGGATATTTCTTGTTTTCATCCAGATTGGTAGGGGTAAACATCAGCCCATACAAATCCCATTTTCCATTCCGAGATTTTACAGTAATTGGGGTTGGAGCTTTCCAACCGGCATTTTCCAGACCAGTGACATCTGCTCTTTCCAGTTTGGAAATCAGTTTTCCTTTCATGGAGCGCAAAACGGCCTGATTGGGCACGTTTGGTTGCGAAAAATTGTCTATAAAATATTCCCCTTCAGGAGAAATGCTTATGGTGTGATTCCCGTCTTCCGGAGTAAGAAGTTTTAGTCCGGAACCGTTGAATTTCACGCTGTAGAAATGGTTGAAGTAGGGATCGCGACCATCTTCTCTTCCGTTTGCCAGGAAATACAACTTTCGGGATTTCTCATCCACCTTCAACAAAGCGGTCACCACAAAATCTCCTTTGGTGATCTGGTTCTTCAGTTTACCGGTTTCTGAATCGTATAGATACAGGTGCCCCCAATTGTCTTTTTCCGAATACCAGATGATTTCATCAGAATCTGGTAAAAATCGCCAGTTAATACTGCCCTGGCCAGATTCATACTGCGTGGCTACGGTTTCTTCCAGCACGTCACGAACCTCACCGGTCTCGGCATCAGCAATTCGAAGTTTGGCAGTTTTGTGGTCTCTGGAAGAAGATACAAATGCCAGCTGCTCTGAATCTGCGCTCCATTCATTGTCATCAAAACCACCGGAGCAGCTGATGTCGTCACACAAAGTTCCCCGGCGCGGATCTGCAGGGACTTTCAGGTTGATCACCTCAGCGTTTTCCACATCGATGATCACACGATGGATCTTGATGATCTCCTCATCTGTTGGTAACGGGTACTTCCATTCCTGCAACTCTGGTTCGCCAACTTTAGTATCTACCAGGTACATGTCGCTCACGTGGCGTTGATCCTGTTTGAAAGTGGCAATTTTTTCAGAATCTGGTGACCAGAGAACGATTGGTCTGTCACTTTTTCTCCAGCCGGCATTATCTGTAGCATAACCAAAGTTCTTTTCACCATCTTCCGTAAGCTGTTTTTCCTCGCCGGTCTCCAGGTCGCGAACATAAAGATTCCAATCTTTGATGAAAACGACCTTTTTACCGTTGGGAGAAACCACTTCAGTACGGCTGTAATTTCGTTCCTGTGTGATATTATCAGGGTTTTTAAGCAATGCTTCTTTGGAAGAAGCTGTTTGTTTTTTACCATTTTTGGCATTCACCAGCACGTATTCTTCGGAATTTTCTCCATCTGCCTGGTACCAGAAAGAGTCCTCATCTATCCAGCGAGCGCTTACCCGGGCGTTCTTCACCTTGGGATAGGTGTTATAGCTCAGGAATTCTGTAGCTCGCTGATATTCTTTCAGTGTTACCGAATCTTTACCGGTCTGGGCAAACGAACCAAAGCCCAGGGAAAGACAAATTGTACTAATTAGCAGGGATCTTTTCATGATGTTTTGTTGATTTAGGTAGCAAGATAAGAAATCGGTCAGGGAATGCCAGATTATTCCAGTTGCACGCGTTCAGATTTTGGATATTTCACTTCGTACTGCAATTTCAGTTCTTTCTGAGTTCCCGGATCCAGGCGTATTACCCAGTTTACTTCACCGGTCTTTTCGTTTAGTTTTCCGCCGGAAAGTTCCAATGCTTTTACTTCGATGGCACTGATCGCCGCTACGGGAACCTGATCGCTCACATGTATCGTCACCGCTTCAGACTTTCGATTCCTGATATTGATACTGAATTCCCGGCTGTCTACCTTATTGCTCCCAATGAATTTCTTGGAAGAGAACTGGTCTATTTTTTCCCGATCTATACTGATATTCGAATCCTGCCCCAGGGAAACACTTAGCGTATCGCTAAGCATCCCGGCATCGAGGACGGTTTTACCCACATAGGTGTTTTCGTAAAACAAACTGGTTTCTCCTTCCAGCAAATTGTAATCCTGCCAGTTGGTGATCTTCGCGATGAGATACGCCTTTTCTTCCAGTTTTGGCACTGTATAATATTCATAGGAAGCATCGATCTCATAATCGGCAAGATTTACGGTAAGTTTTTCCCCGTTAGAAGGAATGCTATAAGGTTTTTCAACTTCAAATTCTACGGTGGTATTGGTTTCTACCGCGGTGGTCTTGATCTCCCTGGACGGACTTTTTTCCACCCGGGCACCTTTTACGCCATATCCTATTAACACGACTTCATCGAGAGAATTGGCATCTTCTGTCATCACCACATTGATGTGCTCGTTGATGATGGGACGTTCTTCCGTTTTAAAGCCTACAAAGCTAAAGACCAAAAACTGGCTCCTGGATGGTACGCTGATCTCGTATTTTCCGTCAAAATCAGTAGAAGCGCCAATAGTTGTGCCTTTGACCATGACGTTCACACCCGGAACCGGATCACCATATTCATCGATGACCGTACCGCTTACGGAGCTGATATTCCTGCCGGGAATAAACCTGCTTTGGGCAGCGTAAATGGTGTTGCGAGGATAGTTCAGGTACCAGGTTTCCATCTCTGGAGCGGTGCCGTTTTGGTTCGGATTCCCGCTGGAGAGTTTTAATTTTACATTATTCCAGTCGTTGCCGGTATTCTGGTAAACGTTTGCTTTATATTTTAACTGAACCGGATCAGAGGTGTTTTTCGCGCGCAGGTCATAATTGGGGTACCAGCCGGCATTTTTGACCACATAGGAAACTTTAAAGTTTGCCGAAGTACTGCGATCAGATTCTATTTTGACTGAAATTTTTCCGGAGGGCAAATCCTGAATCGCCGAAACATTGGCCAATTCTTTTTCCAGTAACGCTTTTTGCTTCAGAAGCATCTCGATCTCTTTCTGAGTTTGCTGGAAATCTTCTTTAATTGCAGTAAGTTCCCGATCGTAAAAGTCGATTGCCTGTTTCAATTGGGTTAGGTTCGCAGCGTTGTTATCTCCGCTGAGGTCTTTATTCTTGTCCAGCAAGCTTTCTTTCTCATTCAGCACTTCCAGTCTGGCATTTTTAGAAGCGACTTCGGTGTTCACTGTTTTCAGCGCGTTCTGTAAACTGTCATTTCGCTTTTCCTTGTTCAGGTAATCCAGGGAATGCATAACGGATAAGACTGTAAAATCTCCTTCAGCCTGTACCTGTATACTTTTTTCATCGATGAAAGGCGAAAGTTTATCAAAGCTAACAACACTGGTTCCGGCGGAAATTGAGGAAGCAGCTTCCCGGTTTATCTGGGCTCCGTTGAGAAAAACAGTAACCGATTTAATTTCGGAAGCGACTTTTTTTTCAGCTACATTTTGTGCACCACAGGTCAGTGCCGCCAATAATAGAAATGGCAGAAACAGGAATTTTTTCATAATTGTATCAGGTTAGTATGGTCAGGTTTTTAATTAGATTATGAAAAATACTAAAATTTCAGAGATCATAGCAATCCATCCAGACTCCATTTTTACCTTCAAAGCGTTCCTCCACCGGTGAATCATAGGTTATGAGGATATGTCCACCCTCAATAAAGGCCATTCCTTCGGCTTTGTCAGCGCCGTGTTCCAGTTCTGCTCCGCGGGCAACATCGAACAGCCTTTCAGGTTTATGGATCACGCTGCCGTGTTCATCTGGCAGGCCGTTTTTAACCCGATAAATACTGATGGTTCCGTCGAGATCCATCGTTGGCCCGGCCAAGAGATACAGGTCTCCTTTCTTGTCGATGTTGAGTTCCCTGATTCCCATTCCGCGGAGATCCAGAAAGTGTTTCCGGTATAATTTGTCTTCCCCATCGCGTTTGGTCAATAGTAATTCTCCATCAAATTCCTTGCAGCCAATTTCCAGTATGATCGCGTAGCCATTCAGAACAGGACCCCGAAGACCAATGAAGATCCGGCCATTTTCAACTGCGAGGCCTTCAATGTCAAAACCATTGTCTTTGCAGGGAATCATCATGAACCGTTCAAGGTGTTCATCGCGCATCAGGGCATTATGCAACTCGGTGCTTTTGGTGCCGCCGCGGAGCATCAGGGGTTTAATGGTCTTTCCTTGATATTCCGCTTCTTTCAGCAATTCGTAGGAGCCGTTTTTTTTGATGCATGGAATGCAGCCAAGGCTGAACCGGTTTTCATCCAGCGCTACATCAGAAAGGTCATCGAGTTGTTCTTCCAGGCTGTCTTCAGGATCCGGGGAATTGCGTTTCAGGCTCATGCTTCCGCAGAACCAGAGGTAGGGCTCGGCATAGGCAAGCGCTTCCATATCGGCCTCTCCGTCACTGTTCGGAAGATCAAAAAAATCTGTAAGTTCATAATGTTTGTGGTAGCCATAGCCTTTTTCGGTTGCTGTAAGTCGCTCGATACCGGCATCTTCGTCATAACTGAGCCACAAATTCTTTTCAGTGACCAGGCAACTTGAAATTTCGGAACGCAGGTCTTCCAGGTTCGAAAAGCCTTTATGGAACTGGATGAGGCATTTGTGGGAAGGATCTTTCCTGTTGGGTTTCATAGTAGTTTTTTTAGCATGGATAATTTAATTGAAATTATTGAAGCCGGGTTTATTCCATATTCTAAACTTATGTGAAAGTCTAGTTTTAGAGATTAAATATCTTTGCCAAAAAAAGTTTGCATAGGAAACGCTTTTATTATTTTCTGAAAATTCAATATTTAGGCTATCGCCTGCACGGGTGGCAAAAACAGCCAGCTGTTAAAACCGTGGAAGGGCTGATCACCAAAACGCTGAAGTGGGTCATTCCGGAAACCAAGTACAAGATCCTTGGTACGAGTCGTACAGATGCGATGGTATCCGCGGGAGAATCGGCCTTTGAGCTGTTTGTAGACCACGAACCACTTTCGAATTTGGACGATTTCCTGGAACTCTTCAATAAAAATCTTCCGCAGGACATCCGGGCTTTGCACATCGAGGAAGTTGATGCGAATTTCAATATTATCCAGCATTCTAAAATGAAGGAATATGCATATCTCTTCTGCTTCGGAAAAAAATACCATCCGTTTTGTGCGCCATTTATGGCCAATTTTCAGGAAGACCTGGATATTGAAAAGATGAAAGCGGGCGCGAAACTGTTTGAAGGCAGGCATCATTTCCGAAATTATTCGGTCAGGGTTTCAGAAAAAAGCACTTTTGAAAGAACCATCCTAAGATCTGAAATTGTGGAGAATACCCTGTATACGGCCAATTTTTTTCCGCAGCAATCCTTCGTTTTCCATATTCATGGAGCCGGATTTTTACGCCACCAGGTAAGACTGATGATGGGTGCCATGGTGTTGCTGGGTAGGGGAGAACTAAGCCTGGAAGATATCAGGAACAGTTTGCTTGAGAATACCCCGGAACATCAGATGGATTATATTGCGCCGGCTTCCGGCCTCATCCTCAATAAAATGGAATTTGAGTAAGAATTCCTGTATTCGGGATAAAAAATTCTGCTATTTTTATAAAAACAACCTAACATGGCGAAACGCAAGAGGCATTTGCTTCGAAGGCCAAAACACAGTAAATCTCTTAACCAGATCCCGGGAACACTTACCTACGTTGGAAACAAGGAATCTGTTGAAACCAGCCTGGATGTTATAGATTACAATCAGGAGCAGTATGAAAGGTTCCAGTCCAAAAGCCCTCAGGATGCTTTCAAATTTGTAGATGAAGACCGAATTACTTGGTTCAATATCGACGGACTCAATAATGTGGAGGAGATTGAGAAGCTGGGAGAATATTACGAATTGCACCCGCTGGTGATGGAAGACATCGTAAATACCGGTCAGCGCCCGAAAATTGAAGAATATCAGGATTATTTGTTCATCGTCGCTCAGATGCTCTATTATAAAGACGGAGAGATCGAAAATGAGCATATCAGTATGATTGTGGGAAAAAACTATGTGCTCACCTTTCAGGAGGCTAATGGCGATGTTTTTGATCCCGTTCGGGAACGCATAGAGACCGGAAAGGGAAGAATTCGTTCCCGTTCTGCTGATTACCTGATGTTCGCCCTGCTGGATGCTATCATAGACAATTACTTCCTGGTGATAGACGATATGAGCGATCGCATCGAGGCGCTGGAAGAAACGCTGTTCACCACGCAGCCAAGTGATGATATTACCCTGGAAATCCAGGAGCTCAAACGCAATATCCTGCGAATTCGCCGGGCGGTCTTTCCACTTCGGGAAGTGATTGGACGGCTCGAAAAAATCGAAAGTGACCTAATCGAGGAAAAAACCAATAATTACATCCGGGACCTGTATGATCACATCGTTCAGATCTCAGAAAATATTGAAATTTACCGGGAAATGATCTGGGGGCTTATGGATATGTATATGACCACCATCAGCAATAAAATGAATGAGGTAATGAAAGTTTTGACCATTATGGCCAGTATTTTCATACCGCTAACATTTATCGCAGGGATCTACGGAATGAATTTTGAATATATTCCCGAACTACAATGGAAGTACAGCTATTTTGTACTTTGGGGTGTCATGATCATCATTTTTATAGGGATGCTCTATTACTTCAAGCGCAAAAAATGGCTCTAAATCAAAATACATGAAAAAAACAGTTTCCACACTTTTTATACTGATGTTGATGAATTTGAACGCACAGGAAAGCCGTTTTCAGCCAAAGGATTCAGTAAACAAGGTTTATATTGGAACCTATACCCAGAAGGAAGGCCACGTAGATGGTAAAGCAAACGGAATTTATCTCCTCAACCAGGATCCCAACACCGGCAGTTTACAATTTAAAAGAACGGTTGCTGAAGTGACCAATCCTTCTTTCGTAAAAGCAGGACGGGCAGGGAAGTATCTTTTTGCAGTTAGCGAACTGGGACCGGGAGAAGGCGAGACCGGATTTGCTTATTCCTATGCCATTCAGCCCGATGGTGGGCTTCAACAGATCAGTAAAGTAGCAACAAACGGCCTGGCGCCCTGTCATGTTACTGTTGACAGGTCTAATAAATATGCCTTTGTGAGCAACTATCTTGGAGGGGTGGTGATGCTTTATAAAATTACGGAAAACGGAGAACTGGAGGTTTCCCAACAGGTAGACATCGATGATCCGGAAGGTGCCCACACGCATTCCGTAAAAATTAGCGGGGACAATAGAACCGCTTACATTGCAGATCTTGGACACGATAAGATCTGGATCTATGATTTTGATGTGCAGGAGGGAAAATTATCGCCACACGTTCAGCCTTTTGTGGAACTTCCAAAAGGTTCCGGACCGCGACATTTGAGTTTTGCCAAAAATGGAAGTTTTGCTTATAGTGCCAATGAATTGAACAGCAGTGTTTCAGTTTTTGAAGTGTCGAATGACGGGAGTTTGAATTTAGTACAAACCCTGAGCTCGCTGCCAAAAGATTTCAGTAGAAAAAATTCCGGAGCTGATATTCATATGCATCCAAATGGTAAATTCTTATATGCTTCCAACCGCGGGCATAATAGCATTGCCATCTTCAGAATTGATGTCGAAACCGGAAAATTGAGCCCCATAGATTATGTGCCGATCGCCGGAGAAACACCACGCAATTTTGCCATTTCTCCCTACGGAAAGTTTCTCTATGCTGCCAGCCAGGATACCGGTAATATTACCAGTTATAAAATTGATGAAGAAACCGGAAAGCTGAAAATTTTCCCGGAAATTTTCCCGGTAAAAACGCCGGTTTGTATCGAGTTTTTAAAATAGCATCAAAAAAATCCCGGTCCTGAGGCCGGGATTTTTTCTTTGAAACCAACTTTTAGACTTCTTTTACTACAAAAAAGCCATCATTTCCCTGTGACTGGTAGAGGGGCATAAAAATGTACGCATCCCAATCGCTTTTTACGGCTTGACCATTTTGTGTCGCTAGTAATTCACCTTTCTTGATTTTCTGAAAATTCTCATAACCATCCTGCATTTCAAAAACATCTCCCTCATCGAGTCCATGACGGTAAATGATCTCAAATGTTTTCTGAGGTGGGGCATTTTTCTTAGCAAAACGGTCAACACATTCCGGATAGGTTGAAATTTTTTCCAGGTCCAGTTCACAGGCTTCGCGAAGTGCCAGCCAGATGACACCTTCATGGTTCTCCACCGAGCGAACATCAGTATGTTGTCCAGCTTCAAAAACAAAACCGGTCATTCCCGTTCTACTCAAATAATGGTCAATATCGCCGGTAATGATATCGCTAAAACCCCTGATGATGTAAGTAGGGAAGCGGTGCGCCCATTCATCGTTATCGTTTACCACCTGTACCGAAACATAAGGCAGGCTGGCAGAAGAGGTGGTATGACAGTCTAAGAAATATCTTTTAGTAAAATCTTCTTCTGAATACTGATCCAAAATCCTGATAATGTCAAACATTTCTTTGGTCTCGTGGGTGTCTCTTCCGCCGCGATCGATATTTTCCTGTGTCCAGGTGCGATTCAGGTCTTCATTAATATAACGCTGATTCTTGTTCAGCGCTTTTTTATTTCCAGCCACTCCCAGAATTTTACCTTTAATTTCCGGTTTGGTCTTATTTAGTTCTTTGAAAACCCGTTCTAAAGCCTTGATTCCGCTGGGCTCATTTCCGTGGATTCCACCGGTTACAAACAACAGCGAGCCCTTTTTCCCCGAGCTGTATTCCCCGATGATCCTCGGGATCTCTTCCTTCAATTCCTCGTTCATTGTTTCCGTTTTAATCCATTGTTGCCAGCGTTCTGTTGGATAGAGTACCGGCGTATTGTTTTTTGTATTCCAGTTTGCGCTCAATGGCCTCGATCACATAATCAGTAAAAGGAGGCAGGCCAATATCTTTAAAGCGTTCCATCCCACCAGGACTTAACACGTTGATCTCGATTAGCTTGTCTTTAACAATATCAAGCCCTACAAAAAAGAGTCCATCGCGAATGAGTTTGGGTGCCGTGAGATTAACGATTTTCTGCATGGCGGGAGTAAGGTCGCTGCTATCAGCGGTAGCACCTAATTTGAAATTGCTTCGGAATTCACCTTCCCCGCTTACTCTACGGATAATCGCCTTTTTTCCATCTTTTTCCATGACTTTTCCATTTAGTAACAAGACGCGCACATCACCATCTTTGACCGCCGGAAGAAATTCCTGGGCGATCACATAGCCTTGTGAACTCAGGTGATCGATGATCTGGTTCACATTTTTCTCGTTTTTATCGATGAGGAAAACATCCTGTCCGCCGGAACCTTCCAGTGGTTTCAACACCATTTTCTTGTTCTGCTTTTCCCAGAAATCGAGCAATTGATCCTTATCACGTGTGATGATGGAATCTGGCTTGATCTCCTGCGGAAGTTCTTCAAAATACAGTTTGTCAATAAACGCATGAGACAAAGCATAAGCGTCGTTCAACACCATCACTCCTTGTTGTTGCACCATTCTTCCGAAGGCAACCCCGGCCTGTTCCGCCCATTGGCGCCCTTTTTCTTCTGTTGGGTTGTTACGGATAAATACCACGTCCAGGCTGGTCGAATCGATCTTCTTCTTGCGGGCCTTACTTCCCTGTAAAGCTTCCAGGTATTTAGACGGAGATTTCGTCTTAGTATCTTTCGGAACCTGCGTGGCGTTGATACTGATCGGCGCATCGTGATGAAAAGTAAAATCTCCAACTCCCATCGCGAAAACTTCGTGGCCCCGCTGATGCGCCATCGTCATGAGTGCTACCGAAGTACCACTGGATTCATTCTCTATATCGTTTAAAACAAAACATATTTTCATTTGCATACCATTTGTGGCAGACTAAGTCCCTGCCTGATTAATTTTAATTTTTCATACATTTTCTCGCTGTGCAGAAAACTGGGTTTTATTTTCACAGGATTCAGCACATGGCGCTCGGTTAGTTCTTTAATGATTTCGGTATGTTTGATACCGTATTTCCCGGCCAGCAAAGGTTCATAATCACCTCCCTCACGGAGGTGTTTTTTGAGCATGACCAGGCCTTTCAGGTAAATGATGTCTTTCAGGAAACCGCCTCCCTGCATAATGCGGGAAGTGATATTGAAAGCTCGTTCATCTCCAAAACCATATTCGGTTTTCAGAAGCCGAAAAATTTGCTGAAAATCGCCGCCTTCCATCAGGGCTTTTCCTGCAAGAACTCTTCCGGCGAGAATCCGAAGCCTATTGGCCGTCAAACCGTCTACCATGAATTCAGACATTACAGCAAGTCCTTCCTGGAGCGGATCATAATCTGCCAGGCCAATACTCAATTGCTGAAGCGGTTGAGTTTTTCCATTATAATACGTCAGGACATGGGTTCCAACTTCATGCTGAATCAGCGCTTCGGCTTCAATTCGCTTCATTTTATAATCAGCAGGAATATAAAGTTCGCCATGCGATACCATCATCACATTCACATCATTCCGGATATGCACCTTGCATTTAAAGTTTTCATCCTGTTCCCTGAAATAGTCAAATTCCTTGCGAGCCATACTGCTAAAGGCTCTTGCATCCAGGAGATCTTCGCCTTCCCGGTCATTCTCTTCCGGGACTTTGGTGAGGATATTGGTGGCTGCTTCACATAGATCATGATCAATCCCTTTGTAAAGCCTGATGCCATCGTACATGAAATTTTTCGTTCCCCGTTCACTGAGCATGGTGATTTGCATATCCAGTTCTTCCCGTTTTTCCCGGAAGAGGAATGACATGGCCGGATCGTCTATATCTTCCAGTTTCAGGTTGTAAAGACGTCTTTTCAATACATCCGGATCTATGGGTAAAAGCCGATAATGATAATCTGGAACCTTCTCAAATTTGCTATTAAAAAACTCATTTTTGATTTCCCTGATATTGGAAGGCGATACCAGCCATAAAAACTGGTAAGACGTTTCAATATTCGTAAGCTGCTTATCAATATCAAAAATGATCTGTTTTAAGTACTTTCTTCCAAGGGCATTATAGCTCGCCACGCCGCTGGAAGTTTGAACCCTGATAAATTCAAAAAAGCAACGGTGCATCGCATTGATGAGGTAATCTTTAAAGCCGCGGAAGAAAACCGGGTATAACTTATTGTGTTCATCGCGGTACACCGGCGGAATTTCCAGCCCTACCATAACCGCTCCGCAGTTTTTTGCCTCCTCGATGCTCATTAAGGCGGAATCAGCTGGAGCTTGTCTTTCAGAAGAATCTGAAATTTCTGCGTCCAGGTAAATGCCTGAAAATTCTTCGTTGACAGCGAGCAGGTTTTCCTTCAGTGTTTTTAAGGTCGAAGGCAAACGTTTATCCGGGCCTTTAATTCGGAATTTAAATGAGGAAACTTCTCCTGAATAAATTTCGAATAACAGGTAGGATTTGAACTTGGTCGAATTGCGATCGGAAAGGGCGTAAATCAGTTTCTGATAATTCTCAAACTGTTCCGTTCCAATCACCAGGTAAGAAGCCTCACTTAAAATAAATCTTCTGGTACCGCGATCGTCGCGCTTACGGCGATAGATTGCCAAATAAGGCAGTTCCTTTTCAATATGTAAAAATCCGTTTCCCGGTAGTGCGCAGCTAATTTCCTTTTCCTCTTCCAGGCTATCCAGAGTATCGAGAATGTGATTTATGGACTTAGCTGATAGATTTTTGATCTCTTGCATGTGGTCTAATAAATCTTGTGCACGGGTAAACTCCCGAAAATCATTGTTTTTTTGGTTGATGGAATTTAAAGTTAGAAATATTGAGAGGCCTTTCCCTTAAAATTGACCTATTTGACAATACTTTAAGAGACACTTGTTAAACAATGTGAAAGTGGAATTTCATCAAACTGTGAGAAGAAAAGTATAAAAATGAAAAAGCCCCGGAAATTTTCCAGGGCTTTTTGCTAAGTGATCGCGACAGGATTCGAACCTGTGACCGTCTGCTTAGAAGGCGGAAAAAAGTCCACCAAGTAATCGTATTAAGTTTTGTATTATACTGTAAATCAGTATTTTAATGAAATTTGATTTCAATTGGTTTTATCTGAGTTCAACAAAAAGTGTGCGCAAAGTGTGCGTAAAATTACCTAACTTTATTAGCAAATCTTAAGCTATGGCACGTGCAAGACTCACATTAGACACTCGAGAAAAGTCAAAAAATTCTAATGGACTTTATCCCATCATCTTACGAATTTTTCACAGGAAACCTCGAATGGTTCGTATGGATAAATATACATCAAAAGATGGTTGGGATGATTCCAGAATGGAATTAAAAAAATCCGCAGTCGCTAATAAGGAACTTGATATCACTGCAATAAATCTTGAACTATATGACAAATTGCATATTGCAAAATCCATTATCCACGGTCTCGGGAAAACCCTTAACGATATTACGGTTGATATGCTCATCGAAAACATCAAAAAAGCTTGGGATGATATTCTTGAATCAGAGTTAAAGAAAAATCTTTCTAATTCATTAACCATAAATGACTGGTGTAAAGTACTTGTTGAGCGAAAACTAAAAGAACAGGAACCTGGTACTGCCAAATGGTATGCAGATTCGATTCGGGCTGTTACAAAATTTAATAATGAACAGCCAATCAAGTTTTTCCAGCTAAATGTTACTTTTTTGAAAGAATTTGAAGCGGAGCATAGGGCCAAGGGCAATTCGAATAATACTATTAGTGCATATTTGCGTGGCTTAAGTGCAGTCTATAATAGCGCTATTAAGGAAGATAAGTTTGAGCCTGAAAAAAATCCTTTTCATTTTTACAAAATTCCATCTTCAAAAAGGACCAAGAAAAAAGCTCTACCGAAAGAAAATTTTACAACGATTCGTAAGCTTAATTATCCAGTTGGAAGCAATCTTTTTCACGTAAAAAACTATTTGTTGAGTATGTTCAACTGTCGGGGGATGAATTTGATTGATCTCGCTAAGTTGCGCGTTAAGGATATACAAAACGATAGAATTTTTTATGGAAGAAGCAAAACCGATGACCCGCTTTCGGTCAAAATCACGAAGGAATTCCACGATATTTTGGTTTATTATGTTTCTGGGAAAGAGCCTTGTGATTTTATATTTCCTATAGGCTATGATGGGTCGGTTACAAATTTTAAGAAATATCGTTCGGATCGAAGATTAGTTAATAAGCTTTGCAAAATTATAGCGAAAGATGCTAAACTGAATGTTCCATTGACTTCATATTATGTCAGGCATTCCTGGGCAACGATTGCTAAAAATATGGGAATACCAACGGAGATTATTAGTGAAGGCTTGGGGCATCATTCTTTGAAAACAACCGAAATCTATCTCAGAAGTTTTGATAACAAAGTGTTGGATGATGCAAATGATTTAGTTGTAGCTTAATAATTGTTATAAGTCAAAAAAACATAATCTTTTTCAATTTTTCAAACACTTCCAAGGCAGGACGGTTGGAACTGGAATCTAATATAGAAATCTTTATAAAATCTTAATTTCTGGTCTTTCAGGTTAAAAAAAATTAAAACTGTAAGAACTTAGCAGAATTTTATAAGTCAACTTTTCATCTCATTTCTATATTTATTGTATAACCATAAAAATCAATAAGTTATGAGGAATGAAAAATTGATCCATGCACTCGGAAATTGCATTAATCATTGTAATTATTGCGCAGATTCTTGTCTGGATGAAGACGATGTGAAGAAAATGGTAGACTGCATCAGAACCGATAAGGTTTGTGCTGAGGTGTGTTCAGCGTTGAGTCAGGTTCTGGCTACCAGCTATTCAGATGTGAGAGGTCTGGTACAATATTGTAAAAAAGTTTGCGAGGCCTGTGCAGATGAATGCGGAAAGCACGAAGCTCAGCATTGTAAAGACTGTGCAAAGGCATGCCAGGAATGCGTAAAAGCATGTGAGGCCTATTTAGCATAATTTAAAAAAGCATCTGAAGAATCTTCAGTTATTTCTGATGGATTCTTCAGATGTTTTTTCCTACAGATTCAGGATTTCAAAAAACTCCTTTTTAAACTAACCTAACCAAAAAATAAATTATGGGAAATAACCATAAAGATTACAACGAGGAACATGAGAATGGAGGAATGGCTAGTCGGGGAGTTACCCGGCCCATGGCGGAAAAAGAAGTAACAGGTCATTCACATGATCATGGTGATGATAAGGGTGGGATGGACCGCATGAAAATGCTTTATATGCACCATAAACAGACGCTTTGGATTTACTGGATGCTGATAATTTTGGGTGCCTGGCTGGTGATTTCTCCATTTACTTTTGATTATGGGAAGGATATCGTTCAACCTTCAGGGGGCAGGTCCCTATGGATAAGTGATTCAATGAGGGTGTTGGTGATGAAGTGGAGCGATATTATTAGTGGTTTGCTTCTTATGTTCTTTGGGTGGAGATCTCTTACACCCAACCGGCCAGTAAGCCTTTGGATAGCCTGTTTCATAGGGATCTGGTTGAACTTAGCACCCGTGATCTTCTGGGCGCCAAATGCCTACATATATAACAACGATACCATTGTAGGGGTCATGGTTATAGCCTTAACCATTTTAATCCCGGGTATGCCTAACATGATCACATATATGAAGATGGGATCGGTGATTCCTCCGGGATGGAGTTATAATCCGTCTAGTTGGCCACAACGATGGATCATGATCGTTCTTGCATTTTTTGGCTGGATAGTTTCTCGTTACCTGGGAACGTTTCAGCTGGGTTACACAGATTATGCATGGGATCCGTTTTTTGGAGAAAGTACAATGAAGGTACTTAATTCTAATATGTCTCATTCACTCCCAATTTCAGATGGAGCCTTTGTGGGGCACTGGCCTATACGTTCGAATTCCTAATGGGTTGGATGGGAAGTCCCTCAAGGTGGCGAACCATGCCCTGGATGGTCACATTTTTCGGGATCCTGGTGATTCCTTTGGGATTAGTACATATTTTCCTGGTAATATCTCAACCAATTGTAGTAGGTGAATGGTGTACCTTTTGTCTTCTTGCAGCTGCAATAATGCTGCCCATGATTCCATTAGAGTTTGATGAGGTCATAGCGATGAGACAACATATGGTACAGGCTAAAAAGCGTGGTGATAATTTGTGGAAAGTATTTTGGAAAGGTGGTGAAGCATTCGAAGAAAATAAAGATGAGCGTACCACCGAACTTATAGAATTCCCTAAAAAGCCTATGGGCGTTTTTAAATCTTCGGTCTGGGGTATGAGCGTACCATGGACGTTAGGAGTGTCTACAGCACTGGGTGTTTTCGCCATGTTTGCTCCTGCAACATTTGGGGTTGATATTACCACTACATCTGCTCATGCATTTCATTTGGGCGGATCGTTAATTGTGGTTACCTCAGTGATTTGTATGGGTGAAATTGTACGCCGAGGTAGATATTTGAACATACTGCTCGGGTTAGGCGTTGCCATTACACCATGGATTGCAGGGGATGGAAGTTTAGGTTTAAGTGTAGCTGGAACAATTGTAGGTCTGGCTGTAGCAGCGCTTTCTTTCCCACGAGGACCGAAAAAGGAAGAATATGGATTATGGGATAAATATGTAAAATAAAGTAGAGCCTTCTATTTCAATAAGGAATGACTGACGAAGAACTTTTTAGAAAAGTTAAAGAAATCATCCATGATAATATGGAAAAAGCCAGTGAAGATGATAGCCCGGCTTATCATTATACAAGGCCAGCACCAGAACGATACCCGTATCAATTTTTCTGGGATACGTGCTTTCATGTTTTTATCCTGGTATCCCTGGGTGAAATTGAAATGGCCAAAAAGCATATTCAGAGTTTGCTTGGGCTTCAACGGGAAGATGGGTTTATAGGTCATATGATTTATTGGGATCGGTTAAAACCTGGTAGATGGGCTGACTTTTTTCAGTCTAAATTTAACTATAAGAATCTTTACAGAAGTCATATGAGTTCTCTCATCCAGCCTCCCTTACTTGCTCAGGCAGTAAGTAGAATTGTAAAGAATTCTGATAATCTGAATTTTCTAAAAGAGGTACTGCCAAATTTAAAGGCTTATTATGACTGGTTAGACAAGAATAGAGATTTTGATGGCAACGGTTTACTTACGATTATTTCTCCATTTGAATCGGGAATGGACTGGAAACCTACTTACGATGTTCCTTTAGGTTTTAAAGAAGGAAAAGCCAATACTAAGCTTTATTATAAAGTGATCTGGACAGACTTTCTCAATTTTATGAATAACTATAATTTGAAGAAGATATACAGGAAAGGACATTTCCTGGTGAAGGATGCCGGACTAAATACTTTCTATGCACAAAACCTTTTTTGTCTTGGTGAATTATGTGAGATGTTGGAGGATCCGGATGCAAAAGAATACTATTCCCGAGCAAAAGAAGTAAGTAAAAATATTGTGGAGGTTCTATATGATGAACAGGATGCTGCCTTTTATGACGTATATGGAAAGGAGAATATAAAAATAAAGGTAGAAACTCCCACCATTTTTTATCCACTGATTCTATCTTCTATTCCAAAAGGTATAAAAACTAAGGTCCTGGAAAGACATTTTTTCAGTAGTGAGAAGTTTGATACCAATTACCCCATACCCTCAGTAGCAAAAGATTCATCGGCCTTTAATCCTAAAGAATCGATCTACATATGGAGAGGCCCTACCTGGATCGTTAATAATTGGTTTCTTCATCAAATACTGGAGAAAAATAATTATACGGAAAGTTCACAAAAATTAACTCGGATTATAATTCAGTTAATCAAAAAAAGCGGATTTAGAGAGTACTATAATCCTTTTACCGGCGAAGGTTATGGAGCAAAAGATTTTACCTGGGCAGGTTTAGTTTTAGATATGATGAATACGAAAGATAAAAGCATAAATTAAATGAATTTAATCACCTGGTTTAAAAATCTATGGAGAGGTAGTAAGAAGGATTCACATCAAGAATTAAAAGATAAAACATATTGTAGTAAAAATAAGTTTTCAACGAATGAAATAGCCAAAGTGAATTTCGAACGCTCAAAAGAAAAACTTTTTAACGTAAATAAGTGGTCTATGCTACCCGAGCTGTCTGCGGAATTCCAACTCTATAATTCGAATGGAGATAAAACCAATCAGCTGGCGGTTCATAATTATATAAAAATAAATTTACCGATTCCCTCTCCCAAGAATTGGGTATATATTACTGATTTACGTAATGAAGAAGAGTTTGCAGAATTTACTGTGAGTCCTAGTGAAAGTCCCCTTGTAAAAGATAAATTAAACAAGGAAATAAAACATTTTTTTATAGATGAGGCTACAAGTACTTTTAGAGTATCTATAAAAGGATTGACTATAAAAGGTTATGAAATTGGTAAAAATGAAGGAATAAATAATGAAGGTGTTTCTGCGGGTAAAAGAAAATTATTCAATACCCTTTTGGCTAAAGGTGCCTGGGCTGGGTTTCAGAAACTACAATGGCAAAAATTGACAAAATATTTGGTTCACAAAATTGAAATAAAATAAGCAAGTAATGAGCTCAGAAAATGCTAAAAAGAAATCCAAAGGTTGTGTGATAATAACAGGGGCCTCTGCAGGTGTGGGAAGAGCCTGTGCTAGACGCTTCGCCAAGAATGGTTACGACGTAGGTCTTATTGCCCGGGGAAAAGAGGGACTTGAAGCTGCGGTTAAAGAAGCTGTAGAGTTCGGGGTAAATGCTGCTTATTACGAGGCAGATGTCGCAAATTATGAAGAAGTTGAATCTGCAGCCTTGTTTTTTCAGGAAAAACTTGGATTTGTAATATTTTGGATTAATAATGCCATGACGAGTGTTTTTAGTCCAGTTCGTAAAATGGAACCTCAGGAATATAAAAGAGTTACAGATGTGACTTATTTGGGACAGGTACATGGAGCTCTAGTAGCACTTAAATTGATGAATGAGCAGAATAAAGGTTCTATTGTATTTGTAGGATCGGCGTTAGCTTATCGAGGTATACCCCTTCAGTCAGCATATTGCGCTGCTAAACATGCCACTAAAGGCTTTGTGGATTCTTTGCGTACGGAACTATTGCATGATAAAAGTAATATAAATATTTCCATGGTACAGCTTCCGGCTCTAAATACTACCCAGTTCGGATTTGTTAAAACCAGATTACCTAAAAAACCCAGACCTATGGGAAAAATTTATCAGCCTGAGGTAGCAGCCGAAGCCATTTTGTATGCCGCTGAAAATACTCCCAGGGAAATTAAGGTTGGAGTATCAACCATAAAAACCATTATTGGTAATAAGATTGCGCCGTGGTACGCTGATCGTGTACTAGCCAAAAGTGGAATTGAGGGCCAGCAAACTAATGAGCCTGAAGATTCAAATAGGCCCAACAATCTGTGGAAGCCCATACCAGGCGATCATGGGGCACATGGGGCTTTTAATGACCAAGCATTAGTCTCAAGCACAGTATTACGGTTAAGAATGCATGGAAAATTAATCATTTGGATTGCAATAAGTATAATAATAGTAGTTTTTGTTTTAATTTTTCTATAACTAATCTTCTAGAATTGAAAATAATTTAATTTAGCGGGAAAAAATATAATCCAAGAAGATATCGTACTCGGATATAAACTTAATGATATAATAAAAATAAAAATATTCGATATCTTCCAGTAGAATAGGTCTGTTGGCAATAATTGCTATAATCTCCTTTAGATTTGAACCGGCAACTCTTCTCACTTGGAGACCTTTTCTTTTATATGTACTCAGTACTACCTTCAAAGTTTTGTTTAAAAATTTTAAATAGAATTCGATAGGTTTTACTGGATATATACTTCTTAGTATTAGTTCGTTTGAGATAGTGGATGCCTCACGGATATTAAAATATTCTATCATCTACTAAGTTCAGGAGTCTAATAAAACGACCTTTTTGAATTTTCTTCTAAATTGCATAGTATCATTTTATGTTTTACTGTTTCTGTAATTTATTTATTTAATCAATTCTTTTTGTTCGTAATCGTAAAGCATTCGCAATTACCGATACCGAACTAAAACTCATAGCCAAGGCAGCTATCATGGGTGAGAGTAACAATCCGAATACAGGGTATAGCACACCTGCCGCTATTGGAACTCCCAAAGTGTTATAGATAAAGGCAAAGAATAAATTCTGTTTAATATTGATCATTACAGCATCGCTTAGGTTTCGAGCTTTGACTATGCCTTGCAAATCCCCTTTGACCAGTGTAATCGCCGCACTTTCAATTGCGACGTCCGTACCCGTTCCCATTGCGATGCCCACATCGCTTTTTGCCAAAGCCGGGGCATCATTGATACCATCTCCAGCCATTGCCACGGATTTACCCTCAGATTGTAACTTTTCTACTGCTTTTAATTTATCTTCTGGCAGCATACTCGCCTTAAAATCGGCAAGATTGAGTTCGCTCGCCACGGCCTGTGCCGTATCGTGGTTATCACCCGTAAGCATTATGACGTCGATTCCTTTCTCCTGCAATTCCTTGATAGCATTGGCGCTGGTTTTTTTAATTTTGTCGCCTATCACAACATAGCCTGAAACCATACCGTCAATAGATAAGTATGAAACTGTTTTCCCTTGCTTTTGAAAGGATTGAGCTTCCTGTTTCATTTCAGATGAAATAGATGCGTTAGCATATTCCATCATCCTGTCGTTTCCTAAATCGAGTTTCTTGCCATCAACAGTTCCTTCTACGCCTTTTCCCGTTACTGCGCTGAAGTTTTCGGTTTTTGATATTTCGGTTTTCTGCTCCTTTCCGTATTTCACGGTAGCTTCAGCAAGTGGATGCTCGCTGGAACTGTTTAGGGATGCAATAAAATATAGAATTTCACTTTCGCTAAATTGTTTATCATCAAAAGAACCTACCTTCTCCACCGTGGGTTTTCCTTCCGTAATCGTTCCGGTTTTATCAACAATAAGAGTATCTACCTTGTCCATTTTTTCCAGAGCTTCGGCATTCTTGATAAGTACACCATTTTGTGCACCCTTACCAACACCGACCATAATAGACATTGGTGTGGCCAATCCCAACGCACACGGGCAAGCTATAATCAATACAGCAATGGCATTGACCAAAGCATACACATAGGCCGGTTCTGGACCCCAGATGGACCAAACACCAAAAGTTATTATCGATATAATAACAACAATGGGTACGAAATATCCAGAAACTATATCTGCCAGTTTTTGGATTGGGGCACGGCTACGACTAGCATCGTTTACCATTTTGATAATTTGGGAAAGCAAGGTGTCCGATCCAACCTTTTCTGCTTTCATAAGGAATGATTGATTGCCATTAATAGTTCCACTACTCACTTTATCACTTACGGTTTTGTTCACAGGAATAGGTTCACCAGTAATCATCGATTCGTCTACGGTAGTTTCACCTTCTGTAATCTTACCGTCCACGGGAATTTTATCGCCCGGTTTCACTCTAAGAATATCTCCTTTTCCTATCTGGTCGATGGAAACTTCCTCTTCAGTTCCATCTACTACTTTAATTGCTTTATTGGGAGCAAGTTTCAAGAGTTCCTTGACCGCAGAATTGGTTTTACTATGTGCCCGGGCTTCCAAAACCTGACCTAGCATTACTAGGGTAAGAATTACGGTAGTAGCTTCATAATAAACAAAGACGGTACCTGTTTCTGTCCTAAATTGTTCAGGAAAAAAATCGGGAAGAAGCATTCCAAACACACTAAATAGCCATGCCACCCCAGTACCTATACCAATTAGGGTGAACATATTCAGGTTCCAGGTTACAATACTGCGATAGGCACGTTCAAAGAACATCCAGGTGGCATAGAAAACAACCGGCAGTGAAAGAGCCAGTTGTACCCAATTCCAATATCTTTGCGACATTAGGTTGAAAAGGGGATTATCAGAAAGAAATTCACTCATTGCTATGAGGAAAATGGGCAGTGTAAAGGCGACAGCTATCCAGAACTTTTTGAGCAGTTTCTTATAGGTTTTTTCTTCTGAGGAAATATCCGGTTCCATCGGCACCAGATCCATTCCGCAGATTGGGCAGTCCCCTGGCCCGTCCTTAACAATTTCAGGGTGCATTGGGCAGGTCCATTGTTCGGACGTTGTAGCAGCGAGTTTTTGTTCCTCAACCAAATCCATTCCGCAGACTGGGCAATCGCCCGGCTTTTCATAGGTCTTGTCACCCTCACAGTGCATCGGGCAATAGAACGTTCCCGTTCCCTTACCTTTGGGTTTTTGCTTTTTCGCAGAAGCGGAATCCTTTTTATGATGATGCTTGCCCTGTTTGTGGATGGAATAAGTGCCCCCATCGTTTTTAAGGGCATCCTGGAACTTTTGCATAGGAATATGTGAATCCATTTCTATGGTGGCTTCTGCCTTCTCCAAATTGACAGATGCACTGGTTACTCCCTCTACATTGGTAAGTGTTTTTTCGACGTGATTCTGGCAACCTTTGCAGGTCATCCCGTGTATTTTATATGTATGTCTCATTTTATTTCTATTAATCATTTTTTGATGCTAATTTGGCCGAGAGTTCTAAAAAAATAGAATATCCCTGGCAATCATTACAATTTGGTTTTTCAACTACATCCATTCCCCAGAGGAGCTTTCTATTTTAAAAAGTAAATAATCCATTAGTATTTCTGCTTGATTTTTATCTATTACTTCAAAGGAAATATCGCCTCCCGCAGAATGGAAAATTAGGTCTGCCAGACCTTGTTTTTCATACCAGAGTGGCTGTGATATTGAAACAGATTGTAATTTCCACATTTCCAAATATTGCTTCTTTCTTCTCCATACCCCGGAATATTTTACGATAATTTCTTTTGAGATAGACAATTTTAAGGAACGAAAAAAGAGGAATTGATACCCGCCCAACAGAATAAGGTATCCTGCTATCCCCATAATTATCCATTCTAACCTGAAATTTAAATCATAATATCCTATGATAAAAGGAATGAGCACTAAGGGAAAAAGACCACGGATAATTTTTCTAAATAAAAAGATTCTATTTGGAACGATTTGAAAAATTCGTCTGATTTGGTCTTTATATATGTAGTGTTTAATCCTTGAAACAATTGTTTGAGAAATACCGGGAATTGTAATTACACTTTTACCAGGATTATCTGCGCTGGTTGCTAATAATATTTTCACCTTGTTAAGGTCAAGACGTTTTTGAATTGGGTTGCTCGAAATTTCCATCGATTGTACTCTTTTCCCTTTCAGGCTTACCTTTTTATTCTTTCTGAGCCCCATTTCCACCTGCAGTCCCAAATCTGTTTTTATTAAATTAAGCTTAAAATATTTTATAAAAGTATCGGCTACAGTAACAATCACTACCGCTAACAGTAATAGTAAAATTGTCCACGGAGTAATGCCAAAGTCATTATTCCTCACTACATCCATTTCGGATGGAAAAAACTGTTCTAAAAAAAGCTGATCCTTCAGAGTGAGATAAAATGTCATCAACAATAGTAGGCCGCGAATGTAATTGCTACTTAAGCCTAGTTTTAAAAGCTGGAAAATATTTAAAGAATATTGCCAGTTGAGAGCAGCCTCTTCTTTTTTATCCTGAGAGATTTTTTGATCTACTTTATCTTCTGTTTCGGTGTGGTTCATGAGGATTTCAGAGAGCTCTTCTGCCTTAGCCTTAGATAGCGCTTTAATCTCTACTTCCTCTTCTTTACTCCCGGCAGTATCAATTAAAATACTATAAACACCAATTATTCGCTGGAGCAGATTTCTCTTAAAATTTACCCGCTGGATTTTATCAAAAGGGAGACTTATAGTTTCTGAACTAAGAACCCCTTTTTGGAGTACAAATTCTTCTCTTTCTGGGTCAATGAAAAACGTAAATTTTAAGTAGTAAAGAATGCTATAACCAAGAGCAAGGACAAGAAGGATCAAGGCTCCAACTATAGATAGCATGATTGTTTGAGGGGTCTGTTCTTTCATGAAAAAGTAAATTCCCAGAAACCATAAATTTTTAACCAACTGATAGAGGCTGTTACCAAAAACTAGTATCACCCCTGCTTTTGCTTGTCGGTGCGGTTTATAGAAGTCACTTCTATTCATCGGAGGATATTCTTTTCGAAATTTCTTCCTTCATATTGTTTGCAATTTGCGGGATCAAACCGGGAATCGAAATGTCACTTCCAGAGCCACCGGCGGTAAAAAGCCTTAAAGTTGAAATTCCTAAAATTTTATCCGGGAAATCTCTTTCAATAGAAACATGTTGTACACGGTTAAAAGGAACTATAGTAGTTTTTTTGTATATAAATCCACGTTTAAAGATAATATCCCTCTCCCGTATAGCATAACCATTTCTTTTTTGTACTTGAAAGTTGCGATAGTAGGAACCCGAAAATATTAGCAAAACCAAAATCGCCAAAAATGGAAATAAATCCTTGTAAGTTTCCATAAGCGAATATGTAATACCAAGCCCAATAAAAAATAGTATTGCGCCAGCACTTGTGATTATATTTAGTTTAATTAAATACTTCTGATTAAGTGATGAAAGCTCAACCCCTCTGTACCTTGGGAGTGAATCTATATCCAATTGCCTGTTTTCAAAATTTACTGGATTAATAATGGCCATTTTATTGAAATTTAGTTTCCATTAATATTGGCTTGTACCTTCTTCGAATTGACCAATGTACTGGTTACATTTCTATATTGGAAAATGTTTTTCGAAGTGTCTTTACCCACCGTTGCAGGTAATTTTTGTATATGATATTTGTCTATTATTTATGCATTTATGTTTTTGTGCCTGAATAGGGGAAGGGTTTTTAACTAACTAATCACATCAATGAAAAGACACCCTTCCTCCCTCAGGACTTATAATTCTTTATCATGAAGCAACAGGGGAATATCCTGGATTAGTTTATCGACTTCTTCCGGGTTAGTACCATCGTAATATCCCCTGATCCTTTTTTGTTCATCAATTAAAATAAAGGCTCCACTGTGAAGCACCCCATTTGGAACCGTCGAATCTTCCAAGGCGGAAACCATATAATGCTTTTGGGCCATTTCAAAAATTGCTTCTTGATCTCCTGTTACAAAATGCCATTGATCATTGTTTATTTCTAGGTTTTTGGCATATGCTTTTAGAACAGGAACGCTGTCATGACTGGGATCAATACTGTGGGATAAAAATGCCACCTTGGGATTTCCTTTATATTTATTATAAACCTTTTGCATCTCGTTCTTCATAATAGGACATATTGTTGTACAGGAGGTAAAGAAAAAATCTGCTATATAAATTTTATTTGCAAATGTATTTGACGTAATTAAAAGGCTGTCCTGATTGGTGAAACTAAAATCCGGTATTGTTTGATAAAGAGTATCTTTTCCATTACTGGAAATCTCTTTATTGCCTAGAATTGGTAGTTTTTTACCGCTATTTTTACAAGAACTATAAAGACCTGCCAGTATTAAAATAATAATAATTGTAAATTTTAATTTCATTTCTTCTAAGTTTCAAAGATTATTATAGGTAGCCGAATATGTAGAATTTAACCCCATCATAGTCGCGTATTTTCATTGATAAAAACCTTTGCGTTTTCCTTGGAAGCGAAATAATACACCTCTGTAATTTCGTTCTCTGTGGGGTGAAGAATATAAGCTAAAGCTTTATCGACTTTTGTTTCACTTGTAGGGTCTACCGCATACCGCTCTTCTGGATGTTTTTGTATATAATCGGTACAACTTTCACAACATCCATAATAGGATCTATTTTCAATTGAAATCGATGGTATTAATTCAGCTCTATAGCTATTATTTCGCATACAGACCTCTTCATTTGCCACAAATTCATAATCAATGTCACTTTTTTCGTGAACGTCCGAATGGCCAAAGAAGAACATGTAAAAAGCTAAAAAAACTGCTGCTGAGAAAATTCCAATAAAAGATAGTAAAGCAATAACCTTATCCTTTTTGGTAATCCTGTTCTTTTGAGATTTATGTTTCTCTTTTATTCTTTTTCTATTTGGTTTTTTTTTATACACATCAAAAAGTTTTATATTATTTAAGCTTAGTGACAGAAAGCATTCGTCCAATTACAAAAACAAAAATGGGTAAAACGGTAAACTGTAATAGCGGTGTAAGCCCTACCTCTAACCATGGCACGATGGGCATACTTTGAGCATATTCCCAATGTCCCGTTGCTATGTGCCATCTTTCCAGTAAAATGGTCCCGGTTCCTCCCGTAACAATTATCAATAATATCTTACTTAAATTTAATTTGAGAGGCCAAAATATATTCCGATAAAACAATCCGAGTCCAAAGAGCATAATTAACGTGGTTAACATATCTGTAACTGCTGCTATTAGGCACATGGAAATATGGTCCCAAGTATATTGGTATCCTTCATATAAAGGACCATGTAGCAGTTCCCATGCAGTGTTGAGCACTAGTGCTGTTAAGGCTATGTTCACCATAAAGGCCGTATAACCAGATTTATTATCTACCTCATTTCTAAAATAGAAATACATTAGGCCAACGCCAAGTATCGAGATAGCGGGTAAAATAAGTACCGCCCATTGAAACTGCTCCATATCAGGTTTTTCTGTTTTTTCTAAGCAGTTTAATTATTAGATAAATGATCAAGGCAACTAACAGTATTCCACCTATCCAAACTGCCCAGCACATCCAGCAAAAACCATCCATTTCCATATCTCCCATAATTTTTATTTTAATTCTTACTCTATTTTATAGTTCCGCATCATGCCCATGTCCTCGTGTTCCAGATTGTGACAGTGATACAGGAACAAGCCCTTAAAGTCCTCAAAGCGCATGATTATCTTTATTTTCATTCCGGGCATGAGCAATACCGTATCCTGCCAGCCGTCATCTATAAATCCTTCCTTTACGGAATTCCACACGTCGGGATCCATATCAGATACATCCCTTTCCAGGATATTAAACTGGACCTGGTGTATATGAATGGGATGCGGCATTTGCATCATACCACCCTTCATCATGCCGCCATTTCCCATCATTCCTTTTCCGCCCATCATACCACCATCACCCATCATTCCACCGCCACTATTCAACAATTGCCATATTTCGGTGGTATTTAATTTTACGGTTTCTTCATCTGCGACTCCTGTCTCTTCCCAGGTCCTGCCATTGATCATCCATTGCATGCGCCGCATAAAAAATTTGAAGATCCTTGGATTATCTTCGTTTATGGCTTCGGAAGGGTCTATTTTATTGAGAGTAAGAAGTTTTTCCGGAAGTTCAATGTTGTTGTTTTCTAATGTGTCCAAAGTAATTTTTAGTACATCATATTCACTGCCCAAAGGAAGCGTAGTTCCCATATTGCCCATCATCCCCATATTCATCATCCCCGTAGAAAAGGGAAGGCTTTTCATGGTTAGTTCGGTTTCTTTGGGCATATCTTTTAAATCAAGCCATATATCCACACGTTCGGCCACCCCCAACATCATATAGGGCAATGATCGAGGCTTTTCCAAAAGACTGCCGTCAATCCCAATAACGGTGAGGGGAGTGCCATCAGACCAACCAAGTTTATAAAAACGGGAATTCGAAGCATTGAGGAACCTTAACCGATAGGTAGCACCGGCTTTTAAGTTTAGATTTTTATCAGGCTTTCCATTAATAAAAATCCGGTTCCCCATAAAGCCCATCATTTTATCCATTCGGCCCCTGTTCAGATAAAGGAGCTGATTTTCTTGATCAAACGCCCTGTCCTGGATGACAATGGGCATGTCGAATTCACCTTTGGGAAGGTTAAGTTTCTCTTCCTCATCGTCGCTGACTATTAGCATTCCCGCCAGTCCATTGTACACCTGTGGACCTGTACGACCGTGTGGATGTGGGTGAAACCAATAGGTACCGGCACGGTTCATAATCTCAAATTCATAGATATAGGTTTCCCCATTTTCTATAACATCTTTGGGATGGCCGTCATATTTTTCCGGCACGTGCATCCCGTGCCAGTGCACAATACTTTTTTCAGGCAACTTGTTTTTAAAACGAATCCTTACTTTTTGACCTTTGCGCACACGCAATATGGGGCCTAAATAAATATCATTTAATTGTTGTATTGCATCGTCGGCACCGGTATTTATTTTCGTCTCAAACATCCAAACCTTGGTGGAACTCCCTTGAAATAGGGGTATTTGACTTTCCTTTGCGGTAAGATCAATATCCAGGTCCGGTTCAAAATCAGGATCTGCACTTTCATTTTTTTTGGATGAAAGGCCTTCGCAAGCGTTGAGAAATGGCCACGACAGGAGAACAGCAGAACCCGTGCTTCCCAACTTTATAAACTTTCTACGATCAAGCGCTTTCATATCTATATTTGTTTAACTTTTCTACTTAATATACTTATTCCATAAGCCATATTTTTCCCGAATAGTGCCCTTGGGGAATGAAAGGAGCATAATAATAAGACCACTTATGCTACTGCTAATAGTGAGCGACATATTTCCATCATCAATAAACCAGGGGAATGCAATAAGTGCCAAGCCCAGCAGCACATTCAGATAGCGGAAGGTTCTCAAAACCTCTGCCATAGCCACTACTGCCATGACAACAACCAGGGCGCCCCCTAAATGATTTAGATCTGCCGCTTGGGTTTCTATTCCCACACCAAACACGGTAGGGGAGAACATTAGCCATAATCCCAATATTGTGGCAAGTGTTAATTGCCAGGGAGCGGTCATTCCCCAAATAGAGGATTTGAATACCTTCCAGGGACTTTCATGAAGTTCGACAAGTTCTGGAGAACGTTCATCCATGTGTGTGGTAATGGCATCACCTCCTTTCCAGAAAACCCTCCACATAGAATCTCCCTTCCGTTTTCTTTGTAGCATGTGCTGCCCCATAGCAATCACTTCATCGATCTGCAATGGAATCATGGGCAACATTACCGCTGCGGTAAATAGGCAAAGTGCGCACCAGGCACCCACCGTTAAGGGTTGCGATACCACTAAAAAAATACTTACAAATCCCAGAGGAATGACCAAAATACCAAAAAAAGTAACCATCCAGGGCATAGTTCTCCATCGGGAAGTAGCTCCCATAAAACCCATTAAAAATTCCAATGTGTACGCAAAAGTTCCCAATGCGGCATCGGATATCGGCCAGGAATGAGACATATCTGAATTTAGGACATTTAAAGTCCCATCCCCAAAGAACGGATCCCAGGCATATTCGACGTAGCCTAACTGAAATGCTGCCAAATACCGGGAACCTATCCATCCCATAAATGCAAGAACGATCATAATCCATCGTTGGGGCCAACTAGAAGGATTGTAAGACCACCCCGGTGGCAAATCACCACCCATTTTCATATACATAATCATATTGGGCATTCCCGGGATAAGTATGGTCAGGGCGATCACCAAGGCACCAACCATAGTTCCATTATAATAAGCTATGGCCGTAGGGGCCCAAAAAATCAATGGCGCCATGCTTATCCAAATTCCTATGAAACACGCGATCCAGACGCTGTAAGGCCTATTGGGTGTTAGCGAGCGCCAGCCAAAAAATACAAGTAACAACCCGCTTATGATGTCGCTCCAGCGCATTGCGGAAATACGGTCTGCAAGGGAAAGCCAGACATCCCTGCCGCCGCTGGGCGACACCACATTGCTTCCATAATCAAAAGTAAGTGGGGAAAAAATCATCCATACCCCTAAAAGTATAACCGCCCAATATACCCAAAGGGTTTGTTTATGGTGTGTGATCAACATCTCTTTCCGCTGCCCTGAATCCATTTTCATTCCATTTCCTCCCCCCATGTTCATATCGGACATTGGCCGCGTGACCCCGCGTTTTCCCATTTGTCCGTGTTTCTTTTCGCCTTTTTGGGAATTCTTATTTTTGGGGTTTTGTTTGTCAGTTGACATGATGATTTATTTTGGTGGGTTAATTTTATATCATTTTTTGGGGTCCTTTTCTTTTAAACCGGAAGGAGGTTTAAGGTCGTTTTCCTTGTACCATTTTTTTGGATCTGACTTTAGGTTATCTATTATCTTGGGAAGTGTGGTTCGCAGACGATGTTGTGGCTCCCAATCCAGCAATTTTTTGGCACGGGAGATATCCAGTTCCATGTGATCATCGGTCAAATCGACCATCCAGGGTTTGATAAAGGAATCTCCAAAAAGACCCTGTACCCACGCCCCAAATTTTGCAACGAATTTAGGGATCTTGTACGTTTTCCATTCTTTATCAAAAAGCAGTCGGGAGATTTGCTGCTGCAATTCGATAAAACCCATCGTATCGGGCTCACCCAGGTTGATTGTGATCTCCTGTTGGAAATCTTTTCGTTTTTCAATGGCTTTTTCAATGGCGTTAATTAAATCATCCAGATGTATGTACGGGTTTCCTCGTTCAAACTTTCCAGGGTAAAGATGACTGGTCAACTGGTTTTCATAAATTCGCTGAATCTGATTGGTTATCGGTATGGAATGACCTTCATCGTTATATACCCCTGCAATACGAAGGTTCATAATGGGAATATCACCTTTTTTATTATGCAGGATCTTTTCGGTATCTACTTTTGATTGGGGATAGTCCCATTTAGGTTCAACGGGGGAATCTTCATCTATTTTCACTCCAGGGGTGGTGGGCTTATAAACCAATAGGCTACTGGAAAATATAAACTGTTCGACCTCAAAACTCTGCAGCACCCTTAATAAGCGCTCGGTTCCTTCTACGGTTATTTTCTGGTAGAGTGGACTCGGTTCCCCGCTAAAATCATAGTAAGCCGCAAGATGTACTACGGATGCGATTCTATTGCCATAAGCGAAGCGGATACGCTCAAATGCGTTCTCCATACTTTCCTCGGAAGTAATATCAATACAAACACATTCGGCTGTAGTAGGAGGAAAGGGGTAACCTATGTTATCCAACCCTATTAATAAATATTTCTTTGCCAGTTCGTTTATAAGCGTGGTTCCTATTAATCCACTACTGCCACTTACTACAATAATATCTTTGTTGGTTTTTATAGCCGGTCCTTCCATATATTTATAGTTCTATATCTTCCTTACTTAATTTGCCCGTTCTTACTTTGTAAATTTCAAGCACTTCGGAAACATAAATAAGGCCTTCGCCCTTTTCGCCCTTCCCACCATGTTCATGAATCACCTGAACTATGTTTTCTACATCTTCTTTTTTACATACGATTTCCAGTTTGGACATTTTACTGTGGGCCAATGGAAAGCGAAGTGAAGGCGAATCACTTTTTTTAGTATAGTTTCCGGTACCCTCCGCTTCAGAAACGGTTAAGCTCTTAAAACCTTCGGCCCGCAAAGCCTGCATGACCTCGTTTGCCCTTTTTTCACGTATAAATGCTTTAACTTCCCTCATGGTTATTTATCTTGATTTTTCTTATTCATGGTAAGCATTGGTAAAATACAAACAACTAATAAAAATATACTTCCAAAGAAGAGCCAGTCACTGTGGCTCCGGATGTCTAAAAATGGCCAAATAAAAAAGAAGACCAGGACCAGTATGCAGCCCAGGATCATCCATTTCATCATCCGGTTCATTTTCATTGATTATCGTTTTTGTGCATCTCCATATTATGATCTTTCTTGACAGATTTTTCATTCTTATCCATGGAGTCCATTGATTTCTTATCTTTCATTTTATCCATCATATCCATCATTTTATCATTGTCCATCATCATCATGCACATTTTCTTGCACATCCCGTCATCCTCTGAGGCACCGTCCATCATTTTTCCCATCATCATATCCTTCATATGACCGTCCTTCATCATCATATCACCCATCATTTTACAGGAAGTCGAATCTTTTTTGGCATCCTTCATCATACGTTGCATCATCTCTTTTTTCAATTCAGGATCCTGCATTATAGCTGTATACACTTGTTCTTTCTTTTGATCGTCCTCCATCATTTTGGACATTGTTTTATTGTCTTGTGCATACAGGCCTGTTGACATCGTTACCGCCAAAACCAGTACTGTGATGGTGTTCTTCATTAAATTTTTCATTTTGTTGTAATTTATTAAGTGTTAATATTGAATTATTTTGAGTTTTCCCAGATTAAATTAATCTGATTTAAAATTTTTAACAGCCGTTCCAAGATCATATACTCTAGTGTCCGGAAGCATATTTTTTATCAGGCTTGCGGCTATGGCAGACCGATAGCCACTGGCGCAATGGACTACTACAGATTTATTAGTGTCAATTTTCTGCAATCCATCCTCCAATTCGGGAAGAGGAATGTGAATAGCCCCTTTGAAAATCTTTCCGTTTTCCAGTTCCGCATCATTGCGTACATCCAGAATCTGATAATCCCGTTTATGTGATTTGAAATGATCCACATCCAATTGTGGTTCCTTGCTTTTAGCATTAGCGAAACTTGTCAGGGCCGCTTTGATGTTTTTTTCATATCCAATCTTTGCGGTCTTCTCCAATAGTTTTTTCAGGATTTCTTTGTTTTCCGCTACGAGATAGAATGGTTCTTTAGGCGATAAAATAGTGCCCAACCAGGTTTCAAACTTACCACCGGCGGCTATATTTATTGCGCCCTGGTGATGACCTGATTTGAACTCTTGCTGGGAACGGGCATCGATGATCGCGATACCACCCTGAAATGTTTCATTTTCAGCTAAGGGTATGGAATTTATGCTTTCTTCAAATGAATCAGCACCATTTCTATTTAAGGAAACATCATGTTTGAAATATTTTGGGATGAAAGGCTGATCCTCCAGTAGAAAATCAATAAAAGTATCTTCATCCATAGGCTGTAATGCGGGGTTCCTTTTCAATTCGCGTCCAATCGTACTGGATAGGTCACTACTTATGTTTTTGCCACAAAGGGATCCTGCACCATGAGCAGGATACACTTCCACGTCTTTACCCAATTTCATCAATACGTTACGAGTTGAGAAATACATTTGACGGGCCATTTCTTTTTCCTGTGTGGCCAAATCCCCATCTTCTTCGCGAAGGTCAGGCCGGCCTACGTCCCCAACGAATAACGTATCTCCTGTAAAAACGGCCTGTTGGGTGTCCTGTTCATCTAAAAGCAAAATGCAAATACTGTCGGGGGAATGTCCCGGAGTGTTTAGGGCTTTCAATTCAATTTTGCCAAGTGCCAGGACATCATCCTGATCGAAGCTAATATGAGAATATTTGGCATCAGCAAACTTACTGGCATAAATAACTGCTCCTTTTTCCTTCTGAATCTGCAAATGGCTACTAACAAAATCGGCATGCAAATGGGTCTCAATTACTGCAATAATATTGGCATTGTGCTTTTTGGCAAAATCGTAATAGGGTTGGGGGTTTCTTGCAGGGTCGATCAATACTATTTCATCGCTGCTTAAAATAGTATAGGATGCGTGGGCTAAATCTTCATCGTAAAATCTTTCTATTTTAGCATTCATAATTATTCTACTGGGGGATAGTGCCTGAAGAAAGGGCAAGAAATCCTAATGAACCTCTTACCCTTCAACAGGACTTCCTATTACTTTTTAAGAGTTTCCTTTACAGAACCACATCCGGGCATTTTCTGCCCCATATATGGGTTTTGGATCTTTTCCTGCATACTTAACCAATTGGCACCTTCGCCTCCCATTGCCATGGGGCACCGATTCCAATAAAGTGTGGTATTGATTTCATTATCATTGACATCTTTATAAATTGCAGCCGACAATTTTTTGAAATTTTTTCGCTGTTCCATTAAATCAGCTGAATTCGCTATGGCATTAGCCATGGTGGTGAATTCCTTATCATTTTCCACCATGATTTTGGCGGCATCCCGGGTTGCTTGAAAATCATCTGCTACCAAAGCATTCTTAATTTCCATATAATATGCTATTCGGGCAGGAACGTCCTTTTGTTGGGATTGATTCTCCATATTATGTTCATTCATCATATTATTCATTCTATTATTCTCCATCTGATTCATGGTGTTTTCGTCACAGGCAGTAGTAAAACTGAAAAGGCCAAATGCTGCAACAGCCGCTAAACTTAATTTTATAAATTTCATTTTGTTAATGTTTAATGTTAAAAATTATACTGCAAAATACTGATAATCAGAATTTTTAATTTCCAAAATTTTGGATTTTTCTTATAAAATTCTGTCTAAGGAATTCCTAAAATTCAAACCCATGGATTTATAGTGCGAAAGGCTTACACCGGTTTCATTTTTAAATTGCATACTTAAATGGCCAAGGTTGCTATACCCAAGCATATGGGATATTTCTGTAAAATTATAATTTTGGCTATGGATTAATTCTTTCACTTTTTCGATCTTTAATTTTATAAAGTATTTTTCGATGGTAATTTCCTGGATATAAGAGAAAATTTTGCTCATACTCGCGTAATCCTGAGCCAGCTTATCCGATAAATATTTAGACATTTTTATCTCAATAGGATTTTCAGGCACATTCCCTACTAATTGAATAAGTAAAATTTTAATTTGTTCCACCAGTTTTTCCTCAGGGTTTTCTATTAAATCAAAATCATTCTTTTTCAATATTTCCCTTAGTTGATGTTTTACCACATCAGGGTTTTCGGTTTCAATTACCAAAATTCCCAGTTCCAGTGATACGATATTAAAACCCTCATCATTCAGTTTTTTCCTTATCAGTTTTATACAACTCCTACATACCATCTTTTTTATATAGAATTCTTTTTCCATGATTTTTTGAGTGTTAGTAAGGAGTTTAATTATTTGAATCTATTACCTGTTTCACTTCTCCACAGGATCGCATTGCCTCTTTCATAAAAGGGTTTCTTATTTCCTCGGATTGACTTAACCAGAAGGCACCCTTATTATTATTGGCCATTGGGCAATAATCCACATACAGGGTCTCATCGCCAGGTCCAAAGGATTCAACTATTTTAATTAAAGGCTGTGACAGGTAGATGAAATTTTCCCGTTTTCCATCTATGGAAGGGGCCTCCTGGCAAAGTTTCGCATGTTGCATGAGGAAATCCTTTTTTTCATCCCAAAATGTTTTGGCATCTCCTTTAAGTAGATTTCCGTCCAACTTGTTCAGGGATTCCATCAGTTCTGAACTGTACTTTTTGGTTGCATTAGCATCTGCCAGAACCAAACCTTCCTTTAAGGCAAGATAGGCTTCAATAACATCATCTAATTGCTGCCTAAAGGCTTTGGGTGTTTCATTACGAAAATCATAAGCCTTACCTTCTAGGAACTTCTCCGTGCTTACCTGACCCTTCTTGATCATTTCTTTGTCATCCAATTGGCCTTTGGCATTACCGCCCATATTCATCCCGGGCATTGATCCCCCGGGCGTACCACCTTCAGGGCTCATCATGGATTTTTTACCTTTCAGTTGAGCGGCAGCATCCACTGTAAAAGTTCCCTGGGTTACTATTTCATCTCCGTATTGTAAACCTCCCAATATTTCATATTGATCGCCTCGGGACCTGCCCAGCTGCACTTCCCGTAATTCAAATACAGGTTCCTCACCCTGAACCCTGATATAGACAACAGAGCGTTCCCCGGTCCAAAGTACCGCACTTTTTGGTACCGTTATGGTTTCGTTTCCATCGTCGCTTACTCCCATTACCTTTCCTTGAACAAACATCCCAGGCTTAAACAGGCCTTTTTTGTTCGGTAACACTGCACGAATCAATACCGTTCTTGATGCAGTATTCAATACGGGATCGATAAAGGTTATTTTAGCATTAAATTCCTTACCAGGGTAAGCATTTGTAGTGATTGAAATCTCCTGTCCTTCTTCAAGGTCGGCGATCTGGTTTTCATATGCATCGAACATTGCCCACACCGAACTTAGATTGGCTATCTCATAGATAGGCTGTCCCTGTTTGACGTAATCGCCCTCCTCAGCCATTTTCATGGTTACGGTGCCTGATACTGTTGCATAAACGGGAAAGTTTTCCTTAATCTTACCTGAGTTCTCTATGCTATTTATTTGTGCTTCAGAAAGTTTCCAGTACTTTAATTTATTTCTTACAGCCTTGTACAGTGCTGGCTGGGACTCCTTTAAAGACGCAGCTGTTAGTAATTCTTGTTGTGCGGAAACCAGCTCCGGAGAATAAATAGTCGCCAGTAATTCTCCGCGGTTCACCTGTTCTCCGGTGAAATTTATATAAAGCTTTTCTATTCTCCCGCCAAAATGAGAAACCTGTACAGCGTTTAATTCTTCATTTTCCGCTATCTTACCTGAAAGGACAAGGGTATTATTTTCTATCGTTCCCCCTCCAATAGTGGTTGTTTGAACATTGGCAAGGGCCATAGCGTTTTTCGTCATTTTAAACTGATCAGTTGTCAATCCACCCGAGCCTTCTTCAGCAGGAATTAAATCCATTCCGCAAATAGGGCAGTCCCCAGGTTCGGGCAACATTATTTGTGGGTGCATGGAGCAGGTCCACATTTGAGTTTCCCCATTTTCACTTCCGTGATCGTGTTCGCCCGAAACTTCGGCCGTTTCGTCACTGTTCACTGTTTTCTCTGATGAACCTCCGCCGAAAAGGAAATACCCCAGCACCAATCCACCGATCATTATTCCGATATATATACTATATTTTTTCATTTTGTTTTATATTTTTTATCCTTTCAGATTAGTTATTGTTACTTAGATAATTGATCAAGGCCATTTGTACATAATAGTTCCTGACCGATTCGATTCCATTGATCTGGAATTTTAATTGTAATTCCTGAACATCCAGCACATCGTTGAAATCAATAGTGGCACTTTCATAGCTTTTGATCAAAATCTCCTCTGCATCGTTCGCCTGTTTTAAATTGTCCAACTGTATCCTGTAAGCTATCCTTGCGGACTCCCTGTCACTTATAGCGGTTTCCAGCAATGTTTCCAGCTCGTTCCTGCGATCATCCTTTTGGGCCGTAATTTCCTGTTGCCTCAGTTCATTTATCTTTGTAATGGACTTATACCTGTTATTGAATATGGGTATGGATAGGGATACCATAGGCATCAAAATATCTTTGCCATTATCGTTGAAATCCATATTTGGACGTTCGGTTACCGCAACATAGTCCACACCAAAACCAAGGTCGGGCAGGGATTCTTTTTGGTTCAGAAACTCAGCCTGTTCCACAGATTCGTATAGTTCATCATACTTTAACAATTCAGGGTGGACGTTTAGATCCTCTAAAGAAATTATAGGATCTACTGAAGGAAGGCCCAACGAATCATATACCTCGACTTCCATACTTTCGTCACGGTTTAAAAGGTTATTGAAGATACTTTGCTCGGCCAAAAAATCCTGCCCTAAGACCTCCTTGCGCTCAACCAGTTCATTTTGCCGTATTTGCAGACGTAGTACATCAACCGCAGAAGCATTACCAACTTCCAAGGAGGTCAGGGCCAACCTCTCATAAGTGTCCAAAAGTTCTATGTTTTCTTCCAGTACCCGTTGCCTTGCCCTGATGGAGTACAAACGATAATAGGACTGGGACACGGAGAGTGCCAATTTCCTTTTGGCAATGGTAATGTCTACATATTCGGCTTCAGCCAAAGAGGCAGCATAGTTTTCCCTTGCCGTAATGGTCCCAAACCAGGGGATCATCTGCTTAACCGAGAACCTGGCTGTCTGGGCACCCGTTCGGGTTTCAGGTTCACTAACAAAATATCCCGCGCTAACCTCAGTATTGGGCAAAGTATTGACCTCGTTCACCTTTTCTTCGGCAATATTATAACGAAGTTCAAAAGCCTCTATCTCCGGATTGTTTTTTACTGCTACCTGAATGTAGGACTGTAAATCCTGAGCCTGCGTCTGGACCACGAATAGTAGGGCGATTATTAAAATTATATTTCTCATTTGTTTCTTCTTTTAAGTGCAAATTCTTTTTTCCAACTGAACAATACCGGCACCACAAAGAGCGTCATTAGAGCGATAACCATCCCTCCAAAACTAGGTATGGCCATTGGGATCATAATATCGCTACCGCGACCTGTCGAGGTAAGGATAGGCAGTAAGGCTAAAATTGTAGTAGCCGTGGTCATTAAACAGGGACGTATCCTTTTTTCCCCGGCTTCGACTATAGAGTCCCTAATTTCTTCTTTGTTCTCAGGTTCATTCCGATCAAAAGTTTGAGTTAAATAGGTAGCCATAACAACCCCGTCATCTGTGGCGATACCAAATAAAGCTATAAACCCTACCCAGACCGCCACACTTAAATTAATGGTATGGATCTGAAATAAATCTCGAAGATTTTCTCCAAATAAACTGAAATTTAGGAACCAATCCTGCCCATAGAACCAGATCATTAGAAAACCACCGGCAAATGCCACCGCAATACCCGTAAAAACCATTAATGAGGTGGAAACAGATTTAAACTGAAAATACAGGATCAAAAAAATGATAATCAAAGCTAAAGGCACTACAATAGAAAGTGTCTTTTCAGCACGTAACTGATTTTCATAAGTACCCGTAAAACGATAGGTTATACCTTTAGGAACTTGAAGTTCTCCCGAATCGATTTTTTCCTGTATGACTTCCTGGGCGTTTTCTACCACATCTACCTCGGCAAAACCGTCCAGTTTATCAAATAAAACGTAACCAATTAAAAAAGTATCCTCACTTTTAATTATTTGTGGCCCCTGTTCGTATCGAATATCAACCACTTCGTTAAGCGGAACCGGATTTCCCCCTTCCACAGGTACATAAATATTTTCCAGATCCTCTGGATCTTCTCTGAGTTCACGAGGATATCTTACTCTTACTCCATATCGTTCCCGACCCTCAACAGTTTCAGTGATCTGCATTCCTCCAATGGCAACTTTTAAAGTTCGCTGAACATCTTCTATGGAAATACCGTATCGATCTAAACGCTCCCGTTTTATATCAATAAGAAGATATGGTTTCCCTACAATCCGGTCGGCAAATACAGCTTCATCCTTGACTCCATCAGCCTCTTTAATTATTTCCTCCAGTTTGAGGCCGAATGCTTCAATCTCCCTTAAATCCTGTCCTTTCACCTTAATTCCCATTGGCGCCCTCATTCCTGTTTGTAACATCACAAGCCTAGTTTCAATGGGTTGTAGTTTAGGGGCCGAAGTAATTCCTGGTATTTTTGTAACCCGGACTATTTCATTCCAAATATCATCGGGAGATTCTATTTCCGGTCTCCAGTTTCTGTAATATTCGCCATCTTCATCTTCAATTAAATCATCGGCAGAAAGACTATAAGGATCAACCAGGTCCTCCTCAGAATATTTTTCATTTTCAATTTCGGCTTCAGAGTTAGGATTAATTGCAAACTGATTATTTTTTAAAATAAAAGCACCATTTTCATCCACCCTGTAACGTTGGCGCTCCCTTTCCGTATTCAGCATAAATTCAGATTTGTATTGAATAATATTTTCATACATGGAAAGTGGTGCAGGATCCAGCGCAGATTCAGTCCTTCCTGCCTTACCAACTGCTGTTTTCACCTCGGGGATGTTGGCTACAGCCATATCCAGTTGTTGCAGAATACGTTTGTTTTCTTCCACTCCGGCGTGGGGCATTGATGTGGGCATTAACAGAAAAGATCCTTCATTGAGGGAAGGCATGAATTCCTTACCTGTATTCTGCATGATCAATACTCCGAGAATAACTATGACCGTTGGTACCGAAAGAAATAAAATTTTATTACGCAGTGCCCATCGTAAAATACGGGTATAAAATCTTCTAAAGAGGGCGAAAGTACCCAGTAATCCAAATGCAATAACACTTACGAAAATGAGATTCCAAAAGATACTTTTTTCTACACCTAATGGTCGCCAATATGCCGCCAGTAAATAAACAATAGCGGTTGCAGAAATTACTATATTTATCAGATTAGAACGTTTCGGTGATATTTTCTTTTTTAATAGTAGAACGCCTGTAACACCAAACGCAATAAGTACTATTCCTAATATATATCCAAAGAAAAGCGCTATTATTCCCAAGGCTATTATTACGCTATTTACGGTTAAGCCTGCCATATTCTTAACATTCCTCTTTTTAAAAAATACTGCGGCGAAAGGGGGAATTAAAAATAATGCAACCACAAGTGAAGCCGTTAACGCCATGGTTTTGGTAAAAGCCAGAGGTCTAAATAATTTTCCTTCGGCACCAATCATTGTAAAAACAGGTATGAAACTAATAATAGTAGTTAAAACAGCTGTGAGTATAGCACCTGAAACTTCAGCGGTGGCATTGTAAACAATTTCATTTATTGACAGTTTCTCCCTGTCTTCCTCAAGATGCCGAATGATATTCTCCGACAAAATAACCCCGACATCCACCATAGTGCCAATGGCAATTGCAATCCCCGATAAAGCGACGATGTTGGCCGGAACGCCAAAAAGCTTCATTGAGATAAAAACCATTAACACAGCTACCGGTAAAAGCCCCGATATTAGTATAGAAGCACGAAGATTAAAGACCATGATAATGATCACCAACACTGTGATAAGGATCTCCATGGTAAGAGCTTCATTTAAGGTTCCAATGGTCTCCTGAATTAGCTCAGTGCGATCATAAAAAGGAACTATAGTCACCTGGGATGTCCTTCCGTCAGCTAATTCCTTCGTCGGCAATCCGGAGCTAATTTCATTAATTTGGTCTTTAACATTATTGATCACCTCTAAGGGATTTGCTCCATACCGGGCTACAACAACCCCCCCGACAACTTCTGCTCCTTCTTTATCCAGAATCCCACGACGCGTCTTAGGACCTAAATTTACCTTAGCGATGTCCTTTATTCTAACAGAGACATAATCTTCAGACGTTATAACAGTATTCTCTATGTCCTGAATGGATTTTATATAGCCCAATCCCCGAACCAAATATTCAGCCTTATTTATTTCCAGTGTCTGGGCACCAATATCTTCGTTACTCTGTCTGGTGGCTTTTACAACCTGCTCCAGGCTGATATTGTATTGACGCATTAGTTCAGGATCTACATCTATCTGGTATTCCTGTACAAATCCCCCAACTGAAGAAACTTCTGATACGCCGCTGGCACCGGAAAGAGCATATTTAACATAGAAATCCTGTATATTTCTTAGTTCATTTAAATCCCAACCTCCGGTTACGTTACCATCCTGGTCACGACCTTCCAGAGTATACCAGAATATTTGACCTAACCCGGTAGCATCAGGTCCTAGAGAAGGATTGACGCCATCTGGCAATAAACCACTGGGTAGGGAATTTAGCTTTTCCAGAATTCGACTACGACTCCAATAGAATTCTATATCTTCCTCAAAAATGATATAAATAGCTGAAAAGCCAAACATGGAAGAACTTCGAATGGTTTTCACGCCCGGTATTCCCAGTAGGGAGGTAGTTAGAGGGTAAGTTATTTGATCTTCAATATCCTGGGGTGATCTCCCATCCCATTTTGTATAAACAATTTGTTGATTTTCACCAATATCTGGAATAGCATCGACAGCTACAGAATCACTGGGCAATACTCCGGTGTCCCAATTAAAAGGAGAATTTACAATTCCCCAACCTACGAATAAGGCTAGCAGCAAAACAGCAACAAGCTTATTCTCAATTAAAAACTTAATACTTTTATTGAGCATATTATTGATTGTTAAGTAATTACGGTAATCGCGCTTAAAATTATAAGCAAAAAAAGATTAGCCCAATGCAGAAAATTCTGAAGGGCATGATGTAGTATTACTTAATAATCAAATTAGGAAAGTCTGATCAAGTAAAAGAATATCCTTGACCAGCAGTGGTGGAGTATAATTAGCAAAAGGAATAGTCTCCTTATCCCCAACTTCAAATAGGTTTACAAAAGAATAAGTAAAAGTTGCAACAAAAAGTTGTTGATCAAAAGTCAAAGATTCAACAGAATTCATTTGTAGATCATCCATACCTTCAACAACAAATTGATCACTGCTGCAACATGGCACTTCTGAAATCTCACAAACCTTAGAGAAGGAATCATCCGGCATCTCATTACACCAGGATGCATTATCAAAAAACGAATAATCCACCAAAACATCCGCACAGTAATTGCTTACCACAGTAAAAGACATTGTGGAAAGAAATACAATTAATGCCAGACTAATGGATAATATTTTTTGAAAAAATTTTTTCATTATGAAATGCAAATATACTTAAAGTAGGTATATAAACAAAAATTCAGACGAACAGGGTTGTTAAACCTTTCAAAAAACATTTTCAAATTTCAGAAAAGGATGTAATATACATACAATATTTAATCTGGCTTGTATGAAAAAAACAAATGATACTATATGGTTGATCGCCGGTTTGAGAACACCTTTCGCTAAGGTCGATAAAGAGTTCAAAGATAAAGACGCCCTTCAGTTGTCAATTCCTTTGGTCCAGGAAATGGTCAAGAGAGATCTTATATCTCCTGATTTTTTTGTGTGGGGTTCGGTAGCACCGAATCTTGGTTATAGCAATCTTGCCCGCGAGATTCTTATGGATGCTGGTTTAGATCAAAGTATTCCGGCATTTACCACGATTATGGCCTGTAGTACCAGTATGATGGCAGCCATAGAAGCCGCCGGATTGATAACCGAAGAGGAAGTTGCCTTGGTGGGAGGGGTAGAAAGTATGAGCCGGGTCCAATTAGGACTGAACCAGAATTTTTCCGATTGGCTGCGGAGGTTCTTCCAAAGCAGGACCCTTGCAGATAAATTTTCAAAATTAAAAGATTTGAGTTTTGGGGATATTAAATTGTTTATTCCTAGTGTTACCAACAGGACAACTGGTTTGAGTATGGGTGAACATTCCGAAATTACTACAAAACGCCTTCAAATCGATAGAGAGCGACAAGACGAAATAGCCCTAAAAAGCCATCAAAATTATATAAAAGGAAGGAATAAAGGTTTTTTTAATGACTTGGTTTTACCCCTCAATGGTATTGAAGAGGATAAAATTCCCAGAGAAAATACCAGTTTAGAACAGTTAACCAAACTAAATCCCGTATTTGATAAGGAATCAGGGAAAGGGTCTATAACTGCGGGTAATTCTTCCTTGTTGACGGATGGTGCCGCAGGCTTATGGGTATGTGGTTCTAAGGTAAAAGATAAATTTTCTGCCAACTCCTATGCTGCTCAATTAATAGACTGGGAAATTGCCGCGGTAAATATTGAAAAAGAAGGACTCTTGATGGCTACTACTTTTGCCATTCCCAGATTGTTAGAAAGACATAAACTTCGTTATGATGATATCGACCTATGGGAAATTCACGAAGCCTTTGGGGCCCAGGTGGTGGCTAACATTAAATTGCTTAAGGATAAAAACCACCTAAAGAAGGTGGGGGTTTCATTCGATTTTGGAGCGTTCCCTTGGGACCATCTCAATCCAAATGGTGGGAGTATTGCAATTGGCCATCCTTTCGGCGCGACTGGTGCAAGGATTATAAATCAGGCTATTAAGGAATTGACATTAATGGGACCCGGCAAGAAAGCAGTCGTCAGTGTCTGTGCAGATGGTGGACTGGGAACGGTGATGTTATTGGAATCTTAACTGGAATTCCTGAGTGATAACTATAAACTAGGTTTACCACTTTGTATTATCATACTAAAGGTTGGATTCTACACTATTTTAGTCGATTTATTATTATAAATTAAATTTTTCCAACTTTTCTTAATCTCTGCAAATTGTTGAATAACCTGAAACTGGTATTGCATCAATGGCAGCCTAACTTAAGTTTTAAACCGATAATGTTACCATTTCATTTGAATTTATTCCCATAATTTTTTTATTGAATTACCACACAAGTCTTTTGCACACCCTGTGCATCCCTATTTTCTTATCTTTGTTGTGTGAAAATAATCGCATTCATATTATCATTATATGTGTTCGGGCTCAATTTACTAGCCTGTAACGATAACGACTCTTCAGTAATCTCTTCAGATTCTGAAATAACCGCGGTTAGTTTTCAGGAGATTGATGTTGACCACTCCCACAATCAGATAGCAGATTTATGTCCACCATTTTGTAGTTGTCATTGCTGCCATGTACATATTGTAGACTTTGGTTCTTCAAATTTTGAACCTTTGATTACAGACATTCCTTCCAAAGCATTTGTTCATTTCGATAATTTAGGAGATGAACCTGTTCTTTCCTTTTTAGATCCCCCAAGGGTTTAATTCAGTTTTTTAATAGGATAATTATATCCACTTATGTCCTTAATTCCGGTTTTTCTGGAGATCAGGGCAATATCGATTTTCCTTCCTAGGAACTATCGAGATGTTTAACTGAATTAATTTTTCTTATATGATTAATAAAATCATTTCATTTTCCATTAACAATAAATTTATTATTGGCCTACTTACTTTGGCACTTATAGGCGTGGGTATCTGGTCCATGTCTACTGTAAACCTGGGATCGGTACCAGATATTACTAACAATCAGGTGCAGGTGATTACCCAATCCCCTAATCTGGCTACCGAAGATATTGAACAGTTTGTAACCTATCCTGTAGAACTTTCCATGGGGAACTTACCCGGAGTTACAGAAATACGATCGGTTTCCCGGTTCGGACTTTCGGTAGTTACTATCGTCTTTGAAGATGATATGGGGATATATAAACCCCGTCAACTAGTACAGGAAAAACTTAACGAAGTCAGAGGGCAGATCCCAGAAAAATTTGGAAGTCCATCCATGGGCCCAATTACTACCGGACTAGGTGAGATTTATCAGTACACCATTAAACCTCAAATGGGGTATGATACAGTTTACTCACCCACAGAATTACGTACCATTCAGGATTGGATTGTAAAGCGTCAAATGACCCTCGTGGATGGTGTAGTAGAGGTTAATTCTTTCGGGGGTAATATTAAACAATATGAAATAGCCATTAATCCGGAAAAGTTAAATGCTCTGAACGTCTCTATTTCTCAGGTTTTTGATGCCCTTCAAAGAAATAATGTCAATACCGGCGGAGCTTATATTGAAAAAAATAAGATGGCTAATTTTATCCGCGGTGAAGGTTTGGTTAGATCGCTTAATGATATACGAACAATTGTAATCAAGACTGAAAATGGTGTACCAGTAACAATTGGTGATGCAGCAGAAGAAGTTCAGTTTGGTAGTCAGGTACGTTATGGGGCTTTTACCCAGGATGGCCGCGAGGCTGTTGGAGGAATGGTTTTGATGTTAAAAGGAGCCAATCCCAATAAAGTAATTGCCAATGTTCAGGAGCGCATGGAAACGGTAGAACAATCCCTACCGGAAGGATTATCTATAGAACCTTTTTTGGATAGAAGTGTTTTAATTGAGAGGACAACCAGTACGGTAACTCAAAACCTGTTAGAAGGCGCATTAATCGTGATTTTTGCCCTAGTCATATTATTGGGAAGTTTACGAGGTGGGCTTATAACCGCTACAACTATTCCTTTGTCACTGCTTTTCGCATTTATATTAATGAAGCAATTCAATGTCTGGGCCAACCTGATGAGCCTGGGTGCCATTGATTTTGGAATCATCATTGATGGAGCCGTTATTATAATTGAAGGGACGGTGTATGAAATACAAAAACGGATTCGATCCGGCAAAGTAAAATTTAATCAGGGGGTAATGGATGAGGTGGCCTATGATGCCGGAAGTACAATGATGGGTTCTGCCTTCTTCGGCCAAATTATTATCCTTATAGTTTTTGCCCCAATTCTTTTTCTTACAGGAGTGGAAGGGAAAATGTTCCGGCCAATGGCTTTTACCTTTGGTTTTGCGATGATTGGGGCAATTTTCTTATGCCTTACCTATGTGCCAATGATGTCTGCCCTATTCATGAAACCTATTCAAAATAAAAAGAATTGGTTTGGTAAGTTCGAACGGTGGTTGGAGAAAGTTAGTGATAAAATTATTGGAGGTATTCAAAAAGGATATATGCCTTTGTTAAAAGGAGCTTTAAGATTAAAGTTCATAGTATTAGGGGCTGCGGTAGTCTTACTTATTGTTGCTGGTTTAATCTTTTCCAGAATGGGCGGGGAATTTGTTCCACAACTCGATGAAGGTGATATAGCCATGCAGGCGTTAATCAGGCCTGGAAGTGGGTTGAGTGAAACAATCGATGTTTCCACAAAAATAGAAGATATCTTACTGCAAAATTTTCCAGAAATTAAAACTGCCGTAGCCAGAATTGGAGTTGCGGATATTCCTACCGACCCCATGCCTATGGATATTGCCGATATGTTTATAGTCTTGGAAAAGGATATGGATAAGTGGACTTCAGCTGATTCAAAGGAAGCATTGATTGAAAAGATAAAAGAAAAACTCAATGATGACCTTACCGGGGTAAACCTTGTTTTTAGTCAGCCGGTAGAACTGCGATTCAATGAATTGCTCACCGGTGTCCGGGAAGATGTAGCGGTAAAATTATACGGCGAAGACCTTGATGTCCTTGCCGAAAAAGCCAATCAGATGGGCGAAATTATTCAAACAGTGCCCGGTGTGGGAGATGTAAACCCTGAAAGGACTTCTGGCTTACCGCAAATGACGGTCCGATTTAATCGTGATAAAATTGCCCAATACGGATTGGATATTGAAAAGATTAATGATTACATAAGCGCTGCCTTTGCCGGAGGTACTGCAGGGGTCATTTTTGAGGGGGAAAAACGTTTTGATATGGTTATTCGTTTTGATGAGGCCCACCGTCAAAACATTGATGATTTAAGAACACTTTATATAGACCTCCCTGATGGTACACAGGTGCCAATCAAGGAAGTAGCAGACATTAGTTATATTCCCGGCCCTATGCAAATCTCCCGGGACAATACTTTCCGCAGGACCTATGTAGGGGTAAATGCCCGGGGAAGGGATGTGGAATCTGTAGTGAATGACATTCAGCAAAAACTGGATGAAGAATTAGATTTACCTCCGGGCTACTATATAACCTATGGAGGAGAATTCGAGAACCTTCAAAGGGCAAAAGGTCGTTTGCAAATCGTAGTACCCATCGCCTTGTTCCTAATTTTTGTACTGCTATACTTTGCGCTTCAGTCTTTTTCCCAGTCCATCATGATTTATATAGCAATTCCATTAGCGGCAATTGGGGGAATATTTGCCCTTTGGTTAAGGGATATGCCCTTTAGTATTTCAGCAGGGGTAGGCTTTATTGTTTTATTTGGTGTAGCAGTTTTAAACGGTTTGGTACTCATTAACCGGTTTAATTCCTTAAAAGAAGAAGGAGTGACCAGTATAAGAGAGAGGATTTTTACAGGAACCAAAGAACGAATTAGACCTATTATGTTAACAGCGACAACAGATATTTTTGGCTTTTTGCCCATGGCCTTTTCATCATCTGCGGGGGCTGAGGTTCAACGACCTTTGGCTACAGTGGTAATTGGGGGAATGCTTACAGCGACTTTACTCACTCTCGTTGTACTGCCTGTACTGTATACCTTTGTAGAGAAAAGAAGGGAGAAGAAAGAACAAAACAAAAGCGGTTCTTCCAATTCGCGATCATTTGTTACAATTTTAGTGGTAGGGTTAGTACTAAGCGCAACCTTTACCGCTAACGCACAAACTGATACAACTTCCTATGAATACCCTCTACAGGATACCCTGCAAACTATCAGTTTGGAGGAAGCTAAAGAGTTAGCTATTAAAAACTATCCGCAATTGAAAGCAGCCCAACTGGAAATAAAAAGTGAAGAGGTGTTGCGTAAAACAGCCTATGAATTGGGAAATACCCAGATTTTTACCGGAAAGGAAGAAGTTGGAAATGGATCTGATGGTGTTTATACAAAAGTAGGGGTCCAACAACAGGGGATTGATATCTTCGGAATCGTTCCCAGATTGAAATTACAAGAGGAACGGGTAGCTCTGGCAGAAAATGCGTTAGACCTTACCAGTATTGGGATAGAAAGGGAAGTAAGCCGTGCCTGGGCTGCTGTTTATGCTCAGAAGAGAACCTTTCAGGTCTATAAAAAGATGGATTCTATTTTTGAAGATATTGAAAGGGCTGCCCGGATCAGGTATGAGACAGAAGCCACTTCTAAATTGGAATATCTGGCCACCTCAAACCAGGCAAATGAGGTGAAGATCCAGCTGGAACAGGCTTTTCGGGATTACGTGACCGCTCTGCAACGCTTAAATCTATGGTTTGTGTCCGACACCTTGTACGATGTACCCAATTTACCTGCCGAAGCATTGGATACACCCTTAAATTTCCTACTGGAATCCCTGGAAAACCATCCCTTGCTAAGAGTATCGGAACAAAGGGTAGAAGTGGCGAAAGCCGTTACCAGGGAAAGAAAATCAGAATTCCTGCCCAAACTTCAGGGACAATATTCCAGGCAGGAAGTGAATGGGCAGCCTGGTTTTTACCAATATCAGTTTGGAATACAGATTCCCGTCTTCTTTGGTCCTGAATTGGGCCGCACTCAGGAAGCAAAAGTGAATCGCAGGATTGCAGAACAAAATTTTTATCAGGACAAACTCGAATTGGAAACGGCATATAAAAATATGCGTGAAGAATATATTAAATGGCGAAACTCGTGGAACTACTATAAGGAGGAAGCACTTCCCCTAGCTAAAGAACAACAGGATGGAGCTGTGCTGGCCTTTAAGGAAGGGGCTATAGATTATGTGACCTTCCTGCAGAACATAAGGGATGCAATCCGTATTGAAGTAAACTCCTGGAGTGCTTTTAACGATTATCTCGATAGCCGTTATCAACTCGAATATTACCTGAAAAATTCAAACTAAAAAATACCTAAGAAAAACGATATGAAAACAAGATCAGTAAAATTTATAATGCTTGCCCTAATACTAAGCATGGTGTATGCATGTAAAGAAAACCCAGATACAGGCGAAGTCACTTCTCAGGATACAGCATCTTCAAATACTGAGACAGGGGAAGATCACAACGAGGAAGAGGAAGGAGAAGAAGGCCACTCGGAAGAAGAGGGAGGGATGCGTTCGGTTCACCTTTCAGAATTGAAATTCAATAGTTTAGGGATAAAGGTGGATACCTTACCCAAAAAAGCGCTTTCGGGAATTGTGGAGGCTAATGGTCAGCTGGAAGTTCCCCCGCAGTACGAAGCTACCGTTACCGCTATTCTGGGCGGTAATGTTACCTCTATAAAAGTTATTGAAGGGGATAAGGTAAATAAAGGGCAGGTACTGGCTTACCTCTCCCATCCCGATCTAACCAGGATTCAAACAGATTATATTAATGCATTTAACCGAATGCAATTTTTAGAAGATGAGTTTAACAGGCAAAAACGGTTATATGAAGCTGAAGTGGGTTCAGGTAAGACTTTTCAGCAAACCCGGTCAGATTACCAATCGGTTAAAGGGGAAGTAACCGGCTATGAGTCCCAAATTCGGCAATTAAACTTAAGTCCGACACAGGTAAGGAATGGGGACCTTTATGAAAAGGTCCCGGTAACCAGCCCTATTGCCGGGTATGTAGAAAAAGTGAAAGTTCAGGTGGGTCAATATGTAGAACCCCAAACCGGAATGTTTATGATAGTAGATAATGAGCACGTACATGCCGATCTAATGGTTTTTGAAAAAGATATTTACAAGGTGAAAGAAGGGCAAAAGATTTCTTTTAGCCTGGAATCCGTTCCCGATAGCGACCTTACCGGTAAAATCTATTCAGTAGGCAAACAATTTGAACAGAATCCAAAAGCCGTTCATGTACATGCTGAAATCGATAATAAGGAAGATTACCTTATTCCGGGAATGTATATAAATGGGAAAATCCGTACCGGGGAAGCAGCAGTACCCGCCTTACCTGAAGACGCATTAATAGAAGAAGAGGGAAATCCTTACATCTTTATAGCTGAAAAACATCAGGAAGACGGTAAAACCGAGTGGGAACTAAAACCAGTGCAGGTAAGAACTGGGATAAACGAAGATGGCTGGGTTGAAATTAAATTGCTGGAACCCTTACCAGAAGGGGCTTTGGTTGCTTATAACAATGCCTATTACCTGATTTCTGAAATGCAAAAGAGCCAAACTTCCCATGGACATTAATAAATAAAATATGATGGATGGACTCTTTGTAAAATGTTTGTCTTGATTAAAATTACAAAGGGTTCATCCTTAATACGGAACCTAAATAATATAAAAATGAAAGAAATCAAAGCATTTATAAAACCAAAAAGGGTTCAGAAGGTAATTGAAGCCTTAAGTGAAATGGGATTTAAAAGTATGACCATTTCACAGGCAGAAGGCACCGGGGCGTTCAAGGCCAAGGGGGCCAAACCCTCTCTTGATTTTCACGTGACTGACAGCCCGGTGGTAAAACTGGAACTCGTCTGCCAGAACGAAGAGGCGCAATCCGCAATCGATATCATCACGGAAAACGGCAAGACCCCTGACCCAGGGGACGGGATCATTTATCTTTCCGATGTTGAAGATGCTTTTCGAATAAAAAACGGAGAATCCCTGAAGCGTTTCGGGCCAAGTCATAATGAAAATGAATGATGTAGAAATAATTTTAGAAGCTCAAAATATCCGGCCTACAGCCATGCGTATCCTAATCTATAAATTTATGGCGAGGATGAACCGGGCAATAACCCTTACCGAAATTGAAAACAATTTTGGCAAAGCAAACCGTACTACTATTTCCCGAACCATGCGCACCTTTGAAGCTGGTGAGATTGTCCACCAGATAGATGACGGGACAGGGATACCTAAATATGCGCTTTGTGAAAGTGATTGTCACTGTGAGGTAGAGCAGGATTTACACATCCACTTTCATTGTAACCACTGTAATGAAACTGTTTGTTTGACTGATCATAAAATACCGTCAATTAATCTGCCCCAAGGGTACCTGGCGGAAGATATCAATCTGGTGGTAAAAGGAGTGTGCCATAAATGTAATGGTTTTAAAAATAGTCCTGGAAATAAATAACTTTTTAAAATATGGTCAATGATAGCAATATATAAAAAAGACCAAATCATATATACCATTGCAGACTCAGGGCTCAATGCAGAAGATGCAGCCACTCTGGTCAACTCCCTGCGGGACCATACGAAAAAGAACAAGCAGGCCAAATGGTATATGGAAATGGGGGATTTCAAAAAAGAGGTGAAAAACACGGATGGAAGTCCTGATTTTTTATTCCCCGAAAGCAACCGGCTAAAAAAAATTGCCCTGGTGGGCGATAAAATATGGCAGGAACGGTTTACCGAATTATTATTACCGTTTAGCGAAGCCCATATAAAATATTTCGGCCCTGAAGATGGAAACATGGCCAGCAACTGGCTCGAACAAGCAAGCAATAGCAATAGTAATCGTAACTGAAACATGAATCTTTAAATCTAGAAAATTATGATGGACGATTGGTATTTTGGGGGAATGCACTGGATATGGTGGGGTTTATGGATAATCCTCATCTTCTGGATATTTTTAATTCCCTACCCCACACCGGGACAGAAAAACAGAAAGGACAGGGCAATTGAAGCCCTGAGGGAGCGGTACGCCCGCGGCGAAATCGACGAAAAGGAGTTCGAAAAACGCAGGGCGTTCCTGCTAAAGGATAAAAAATAAAATTTATCTATTTGCCCTAGGAGAACTCGCTCTGCTAGCAGCTCTGGGATTTATACATAGTATAAAGGCTCAGTATAATTTAAAGTAACTTCATAGGGGGCTTTCGGGAATAACTGTGGCACTTACGTTGCACGTTTGTTCAAATTACATTTAATATATGTTGCAGATTACAGATATAAAAAGAGAGAATGTGGTTGTCACGATCGCCAGTGGTAAATTAAATCAACACGATCTTGAAAAAATACATCCCCTTATCCATAGTATTCTTGAAAAAGGATTAAAGATTCGGTGGTATTTAGAGATGAACGATTTTCAAGGCTGGCATATAGAAGGCCTATGGGAAGATTTTACTAAAGATGTTGACCACGAAAAGGAGTATGAAAAAATAGCATTGGTTGGTGAAAAAAAGTGGCAGAGTTGGGCTGTCTGGTTTATGAGTCCTTTTAGCAATGCCCACATTAAATACTTCACTTTAAACCAAAAGAAAGAAGCTGAAAAATGGATTGAAAGTGACTGATGACAGGTCATTGAATGAGTAATCAAAGATTAAACTAAAAATATATTGATATGGGATTATTAAAATATTTGTTTCGAGGCTCCGGATATAGAGGCCATCATTCCCTTGGGCATCACAATAAACGTGGTTATGGAAACAGGGAAGATAATTCAGGTTCAAAAGTAATGATATGTTGCACTGCCTGTGGTAAAAAAAACGATGAAAATGCAGCCTTTTGTCAAAAATGCGGTTCACCTTTAGGCAAGTCCACGTGTAGTAACTGTAAGGAGAGCGTGCCGATCGGGGCAAAATTTTGCCCAAACTGCGGGACAGGATTAAACTAATGAATAGCTACAAATGAAATTTTTTGTTTTACTCATTCTGCTGTTTGGTATGCCAAAAGCGAACGCCCAAAACGTTTACAGGACCAAAGAAGGCCACATTGAGATGATGGCACTGGTAACTGGCAAAACCTATAAGGCCGAAAGCCATAAATTGGCTTTAAACCTGGACTATGGTTCAAAAGTGGTGAATGGAGTACTTGACCTAAAAACGCTAGTTACCAACAACCCCATAATCAAAGCTACGCTGGAAAGACAGGAAGAACCCTTATTGATAGAGTTTACAGGATCTGTTCCTTCCGAAGACTTTTTGTCCAGGCGGCACGATCCCATTTCATTTAACTGGCCAATCAGGGTTAATTACAGGGATAGGTCGTTTAAATCCAATTTAAAGGGGACTATAACACATATTGACCAGTCTATGGCAATGTCTTGTTTGATAAGCGCCAGGGGTGAAATTGACGCAGCGGGCACCGGCCTGGACGTTTTGCTGAAAGGAATCGAGGGAGGGCTTCAAATTGAATTTGCACAGATGGTCCTCAAACTGGATAATTAATTTTTAAAAAAATGCCAATCATGGAAATGCTACAAAAACTATTTTCCCATAAAATTTCAACTAATACGGGAACAAGGACCTTCATTGATTATAGGTATTTCCATTTTTCAGTTTTCCTGGGAATAGAATATGGTTTAAAAGCCGACATACGATCAAAATATTTTCAATCGAACTGGCATTCAAGCCTCAACCAACAGTTATGCTCCTAAATAAACGAATATCGATATTTTCCTTTTTAAAATATATAAAATTCGACATTGTCTTAATTGTGATCTATGCCGTTGCAGTAGGCATTTTGGACCAGTATGGGTTTTTATCCAGGATATCCATTCCTATAGGTATAACTGCGGTTTTTGGGACAGCCGTAGCCTTGTTACTAGGGTTTCGGACAAATCAGGCCTATGAACGCTGGTGGGAAGCCAGGATTATCTGGGGAGCCATTGTTAACGACTCTCGTACTTTGGTACGACAGAGCATTACCTTTTATGATAAGAAGGATGACCAGTATGAATTTAGGATCAAAGAAATAGTTTTACGACAAATTGTGTGGTGCTATGCACTGGGTGAGTCCTTAAGGAAAGTGGACTTTTCCCCTAAGGTAGCTGGCTATCTAAAAGTTCAGGACATTAATGATCAAAATGTGCCGAATGCCATTCTGCTAAAACATTCTGTAGCCTTATCAGGAGCCCTTAACGATAAGGTGATCAATAAATTCCAACAGGTGCAAATTGATAGCACGATAGCGCGCCTCTGCGATTCAATGGGCAAATGTGAAAGGATCAAAAACACAGTTTTTCCTAAGGCGCATAGCCTTTTGATACACCTGATCATTTATGTATTTGCAACAATGTTGCCTTTCGGCCTGTCAGACAACTACCTCTCTGTGGAAATTGGCCTTACCATCGCTATCCCTTTGATCTTTATAGCTATTGAAAAAACATCAATTTTAATGCAGGACCCCTTCGAAAATAATCCAATGGATACGCCTATGACCGATCTGGCACAAACAATAGAAATTAATTTGAAGGAAATGACGGGCGATAAGGATATACCCGAGAAAAAGAAACCTGAAACATATTACGTTTTATGATATGGATTTGCAAACTGAAATAACGCTGATTCCCAGATTATTGGTTGCCTTGTTACTAGGTTTCTTGATTGGGCTTGACCGTGAAATTCATGGTCACGACGCTGGCATAAGAACCTATGCTTCCGTTTGTTTGGGAGCGGCACTATTAACCATCATCAATACGCATATTGAAGTGGCAGACCAAACCAGGATTGTCGCAAATATTGTTTCGGGGATTGGGTTTTTGGGAGCAGGTATCATTTTTAGGGACAGCGTCAAGCATTCCATATCGGGGTTAACAACCGCAGCTACCATCTGGGCCACTGCCGGAATAGGTATTGCAATAGGATACGGAATGTACCTAATCGGCATAACTGGTGCCTTTCTGATTATACTCCTGCTGGTTTCCCATCATTTTCCATTTTTTAAAAAGAAAAAACGATGAAATGAATAGTAAAAACCATACGGGGTGTATTTTATGCCAACCTTGTAATGGGACACAATACAATTAAACGTGGTCCAGTGTGTGGGGGCGTTCGCACCGGGATAATTGCACACCCTTTGCACGGTTATTTTATTTAGATTGACTAAAATTTATAAAAATGCTACAGATAATAAACTTAGAAGAGGAAAATCTTATTGCCGCTAAAATCAGCGGAAAACTTACGGAACAGGATATGCGCAAGCTGCACCCGCTTATTCATAATATCATAGAAAAAGGCCATAAAGTGGATTTTTATTTTGAAATGGAAGATTTTGTAGGTTATACCCTTAAAGGGTTCTGGGAAGACCTAAAGATTGATTCGGCACACTTGGGAGATTACGGTAAGATGGCCTTTGTGGGCAATAAAAAATGGCAGGAATGGGCCGCGAAGGCAACTGATTTTTTTACCGGTTCGGAAGTAAAATTTTTTGAAAAGACCAATAAAGAAAATGCACTTGAATGGATTAAACGCCCTCATCAAAAAAGTATTTAATTATGGAAGAAAACAACGAACAAGGCAAAAAGGACGGCCACGGGCATAGCCACGGTGGTATCCTCGGCAAAAACACAGAACTCTATTTTGCCATTTTGAGTGGGGCCACGCTAATTACAGGTTTCCTGTTGGAAAAATTCACCGGAATTTCGGACAATATTCCCTTTGGCCTGTATCTGGCCGCCTACTTTTTTGGTGGCTTTTTCACCTTGAAGGAGGCTGTTACCAAAGTGGCCAAGGGCGAGTTTGAAATCGATTTCCTAATGCTGGTAGCAGCTGCGGGTGCAGCCTATCTAGGCGAATGGGCAGAAGGTGCCTTACTGCTGTTTCTGTTTAGCTTGGGTCACGCACTGGAACACTACGCGATGGCTAAAGCCCAAAAATCTATTGCCGCATTAACAGACCTCGCCCCCAAAACGGCCCTGCTTAAAAAAGATGACGATACCGTGGAGGTGGGCATAGAAGAACTGCAGGTGGGGGACATTATCGTGGTACGGCCCAACAGCAAGATTTCCGCCGATGGAGTCATCATAAAGGGCAACAGTAGTGTGGACCAGTCGCCCATTACCGGGGAGAGTGTTCCTGTGGACAAAACACCGATAGAGAATACCGGTAAAGAATATACCGCAAAGAGCGATATACCTGATAAAAGCCGTGTGTTCTCAGGGACCATCAACGGCAACAATACCCTCGAAATAAAGGTAATCAAAGAGGCCAAGGACTCAACCCTCAACCGCCTGGTCACGATGGTGCAGGAGGCTCAGGAGCAAAAATCGCCTACCCAGTTGTTGACCGATAAATTTGAGCGGTACTATGTGCCGGCGGTCATCATATTGGTCATTCTCTTGAACTTTGCCTTTTTGGTCATTGATGAAACCTGGAGCGAGAGCCTCTACCGTTCTCTGGCGGTACTGGTAGCTGCAAGTCCGTGCGCGCTGGCCATTTCTACGCCATCTGCTGTATTGAGTGGTGTGGCAAGAGCAGCAAGGGGCGGGGTTTTGATAAAAGGCGGTCGCCCCTTGGAAGACTTAGGCGTACTTACCGCACTGGCTTTTGACAAGACGGGCACCCTAACCGAGGGAAAACCAAAACTAACGGATGTGAAAACTATAGGCAACATTGAGGAAAAGGAGTTTTTGGAAATTGCTGTCGCGGTGGAAGAACTCAGTGACCATCCCTTGGCCAAAGCCGTGGTACGGGACGGTATGGAACGGCTGGGAAAGGACAACAAGATACCCGATGCCAATGACCTGGAAGCCGTACAAGGCAAAGGTATAAAGGCGAGCTATCAGGGAAGCCCTGTCTTTATTGGCAATCTGGAACTCTTTGAGGATATAGATGATGGTGTCCCCGATAAAGTCTCAGAAAAGGTAAGAAACCTTGAAGGCGAAGGAAAGACCACGATGCTAATAAAAAGGGGCGATGAATTTATAGGAATGTTGGGCCTTATGGACACCCCACGGGAAAAGGCCAGAGAAACCCTTTCGCAACTAAAGGAAATAGGTATCAAGAAGATGATCATGCTTACGGGCGACAACCAGAAAGTGGCCGATGCAGTAGCGGAGGAAATCGGGCTGACAGAAGCCCGTGGTAGCCTGCTGCCCGAAGAAAAAGTGGAGGCCATCAAAAAATTATCTGAACAGGAGAACAAACTGGCTATGGTGGGGGATGGGGTAAACGATGCCCCGGCTATGGCAAACAGTACGGTAGGTATCGCCATGGGCGCTGCAGGCAGCGACGTAGCCTTGGAGACCGCAGATATAGCGCTGATGGCGGACAAACTGGAAACACTACCCTTTGCCATAGGGCTCAGCAGAAAAGCCAAGTCCGTTATTAGGCAGAACCTGTGGGTAAGCCTTGGCGTGGTAGCGTTGCTCATACCGGCCACGATAATGAGCTGGGCCAGTATTGGTATCGCGGTGGCCATCCACGAAGGTTCTACATTGGTAGTGGTAGGTAATGCGCTTCGGCTTTTAGCATACAAGAGATAAACTTAGTAAAGGAGGCTACCTTTGAATCAACGTTAAAAATGAACAAAACGGAAAAAATATTATCCAGTCACGGTATTCGCCCTACTCAAATGAGGTCCAAGATATACAGGTATCTGAGAAGGAAGCAAAGTGCCGTGTCCTTTTCCGATTTAAAAAAGGTCTTTGCTAAAAAGAGCGAAACGAATAAAACCGCAAACAGAACTACCTTTTATCGCAACCTAAAGATTTTCGAGGATAAAGGACTTATTCATCAGATAAATGATGGAACCGGAGTGGCAAAATTTGCAATTTCTGATGAAAACGTTAAAGGTAAGTATGGTTCAGATTTACATCTGCACTTTCATTGTACCGAATGTAAGAAAACAATCTGTTTGCCAAATAAAATACCGGAAGAAAGTTTGCCAGATGATTATAAAATAAACGATGTCAACCTGGTATTAAAAGGGATATGTGTAAAATGTAAGGAAAAATAACAGGTGGGAGTCCCAGAACTTTGAACCCTTGCGCCCAAGAGTCAAGTTCAAGGTTCTTCCACCTTATTTAACCAAAAAAATACAATTATGGAAAAATATGATATAACAATTATTGGTTCCGGTCCGGGTGGCTACGTATGTGCCATACGTGCGGCACAACTGGGCTTTAAAGTGGCCATAATCGAAAGGTACAGTACCCTTGGCGGCACTTGCCTTAACGTGGGTTGTATCCCTTCAAAAGCCTGGCTGGAAGCATCGGAACATTACCACAAGCTCAAACACCAATTCGAGGATTTCGGCATCAATGTCAAAGAGGCGAATGTAGATATTGCAAAAATGAACCAAAGGGTTCAGGACGTCGTGGGGGAAATCATCAACGGGGTAGCCTTCCTGATGAAAAAGAACAAGGTTACCGTTTATGAAGGCCACGGAACTATCAAGGATAAGAACACCATTGAAATTAAGGGCGAAGGCAAAACACAAACCATAGAAACCGATAAGATGGTCATTGCTACCGGGTCGAAACCCGCATCCCTGCCCAATATTGAAATAGATAAAAAAAGGATTATTTCCTCTACGGAAGCCCTTGCCCTCAAAGAAATCCCCAAACACTTAATGGTCGTTGGAGGTGGTGTCATTGGGGTCGAGATAGGTTCTGTCTTCGCCAGGTTAGGTTCAAAAGTATCCATCGTAGAGTATTTTGATGGGCTTATTTATACAATGGACAAATCTGTAGGGCATCAATTGTACAGGTCCCTAAGAAAACAGGATATCGAGTTCTATCTGGAACACAAGGTCACAAAGGCTGTGGCAGCAGAAGATAAGGTAACCCTTACGGCACAGAACAGGAAAGACGACAAGGAAATGCAGTTGGAAGGAGACTATTGCCTGATGGCCATAGGCAGAAAACCATATACCGACAATCTGGGCCTCGAAAACCTGGAAGTGGCAACCAACGACAAAGGACAAATAAAGGTAGATGACAACCTGGAAACCAAAATAAAAGGGGTCTATGCCATAGGAGATGTAGTCCGTGGGGCGATGCTCGCCCATAAGGCCAGTGAAGAAGGTGTTTTTGTGGCCGAACGCATTGCGGGACAAAAGCCGCATATCAATTATTCCCTCATACCAAACATTGTCTATACACAGCCGGAAGTGGCCGGCGTGGGCCTTACCGAGGAGGAACTTAAGGAAGCAGGTAGAGCAATAAAAACGGGCTCATTTCCTTTCAAGGCCAATGCAAGGGCCAAGATAAGTATGGACACGGACGGCTTTATAAAAGTGATTGCGGACAAGGAAACCGATGAGATTTTGGGCGTTCATATGATAGGTCCGCGCATAGCCGATAGTTATACGGAAGCTGTCGTAGCGATGGAATTCAGGGCAGCGGCAGAAGATATTGCACGGATGTCCCACGGACACCCCACATTTTCAGAAACCTTTAAGGAAGCCTGCTTGGCCGCTACCGAAGACCGGGCGTTGCATATATAAATTTTGGAATGGAGAATAAGGAAAAAGATGTTACTATGAATGAACCCCAAAAAGCACAGTCTGCGTTGGCTTATGTGAGGGAAACCGCACAGAAGTTTCTCGATAGGGAAACGGCGGGCGGCATCCTTTTGATTATTGCTACTATCGTAGCCCTTTTTTTGGGTAATTCCCAATTTTCGGAGATGTACCACCATTATCTTAAAGATGAGTTTGTAATTGAATTCTCAGAACATTTTAATTTTGGGCTAACTATTGAAGAATGGATCAATGATGGCCTGATGGCAATTTTCTTTCTGGTTGCTGGTTTGGAATTGAAAAGGGAAGTCCTGGTAGGGGAATTATCATCCTTTAAAAAAGCATCTTCTCCACTTCTGGCAGCATTAGGAGGTATGATAGTTCCTGCCCTGATATTCGCGAGTTTTAATTCAGAAACAGCTTATATAAGGGGATGGGGAATACCAATGGCTACGGATATAGCTTATTCCCTTGGCATTATTGGTCTTTTGGGAAAAAAAATACCTTCTCAGTTGAAAATATTTTTGGTGGCATTGGCAATAGCAGATGATGTGGGTGCCATTCTGGTTATAGCCCTTTTTTACAGCAGTCAAATAAGCTGGTTTTATCTGGTTGGTGGCCTCGGAATATTTGTTGGCCTTTTGGTACTAAATAAAATTAGGGTTAAGAACCTGTCATGGTATATTACAGGTGGAATTGTACTATGGTACTTTTTTCTGAATTCAGGTGTCCACCCCACCATTGCGGGAGTGTTATTTGCCATTACCATTCCCGTAAGGCCTAAACTGGACAGTAAACACCTTAAGGAAAGAACCACCCGGAATCTGGGTCAGTTGGAAGAAGCAGATATTGAAACTAAAAATCCCCTTCAGGATATAAAGCAACGCCTAATTCTAAAAGCAATCAAAAAAGATACTGAGAATTCAAGGCCTCCGTTACTGAAATTAGAGAACTCCCTTATCGACTTTAATGCTTTTTTTATTATCCCAATATTTGCGATTGCCAACGCTGGGGTAAAGTTAGATGTAAGTTTTTTAGAAGTTGTTTCCAGCTCCTTGGGTTTAGGGGTAATCGCCGGGCTTGCCGTTGGGAAAGTAACTGGTATTAGCCTCTTCACCTGGCTTGGACAGAAAATAGGTGTTTCTTCCATTCATAGTTCTTTAAAATGGAAACATATCCTGGGGGTTGGAATGATTGCCGGGATTGGTTTTACCATGTCCCTGTTTATAACCAACCTGGCTTTTACCAATCCAGAGCTGGTAAAGGTTTCAAAAATAAGCATTTTGATCGCTTCCTCTATCGCGGCCTTAATAGGCGTACTTATTTTATTTTTAAGCTCGCCGGTACAACAAAAAAATAAAAATATTAAAACTCTGCATAGGAACGGTAAATAAGGAAATATGAACAAAAGCACTTTTAAGGTAAGTCAAATGGATTGCCCTTCCGAAGAACAGATGATACGGATGAAACTGGAGTCAAACCCTCAAATCAAATATCTGGACTTTGACATTCCGAATAGGAAATTAGATGTGTATCATCAGGGGAATGCCCAAGAAATAAACGTGGAATTGGGTGCATTAAAGCTGGGGGAAAAACTCTTAGGAACAGAAAAGGCGGAAACACCTATTGCCGAAGACGAGACAAAACAAAAGAAGATACTCTGGTGGGTATTGTACATCAATTTTGGTTTTTTTGTTATCGAAATGACCACGGGTTGGATTTCTTCCTCGATGGGTCTTATTGCCGATTCGTTAGATATGTTGGCCGATTCCATTGTATATGCATTGAGCCTTTTTGCCGTAGGCGGCGCTATTTCTAGAAAAAAGAAAGTGGCGAAATTCAGCGGCTATTTTCAGATGGCGTTGGCCCTGCTGGGATTTTCGGAAGTCGTGAGAAGGTTTTTGAGCAGTAGTGAAACCCCTTTGTTCCAATGGATGATTATCGTTTCCATTTTTGCCCTTATCGGCAACCTCGTTTCCCTATGGCTCATAAACAAAGCCAAGAGTAAGGAGGCGCATATGCAGGCAAGTGCCATCTTTACCTCAAACGACATTATTGTGAACGGCGGGTAATACTGGCAGGAGTGCTGGTTTATTTTTTAGACAGTAAATGGCCCGATTTGGTCATTGGCGGTATTGTGTTTGCCTTTGTGATGCGGGGGGCCATTAGAATTTTAAAATTGTCTAAATAATTTGAATGTACAACATCAAAAAGTATCGAATGGCAACAAACCAATGATGAAGAAAAGAACTATAATCCTGCTGATTTTACTATTGTTGGCCATAGACCAGACAATAAAAATATATGTGAAGACTAATTTTTATTATGGAGAGGAATATTATGTGTTTGGCCAGGATTGGTTTCGGTTACATTTTTTGGAAAACTCCGGGATGGCCTGGGGATTCAAGTTTGGCGATGGTTATCTGGCCAAAGTTGTTTTAATTTTATTCCGGTTGGCAGCAATCATATGGGGAACCTTTTATATCAATAAGATGATTAAGAAGGGATATGCCAAGTTTTTTTTAATCAGTGCAGCATTTATATACGCTGGTGCGCTGGGCAATTTGATTGATGGAGCTTTCTACGGGATGATTTTTGAAAAAAGTGACCCGGCACTTCAAAATATTGCGGAAATATTCCCACCGGGCGGTGGTTATTCAGGTTTTTTAAACGGTAATGTGGTCGATATGTGGCTCTTTCCGATTATAGACACCAGGCTTCCGGAATGGTTGCCATTTTGGGGCGGGGAACATTTTACGTTTTTCGACCCTGTATTCAATACAGCGGATGTTTGGATCAGTACGGGAGTTCTTTTACTCCTGGTTTTTCATAAAAAACATCACAAGACAAAAAAACTCAAATAATAAACATTTGAATATACGAATTCTAACAGAAAATTTTAAACAACTATATACGATGAATGTCTGGCTTTGGGTAGTAATATTGGGATTAGCGGCCTGGGCCGCCCACTGGGGTGCGGACCGATTGTTGACCCCTTTAAAGTTGCTCCGCAAGCAATGGGGCCTTACCGCTTCTGCAGGTGCCGCATTCCTTGCCATTGTCACGGCAAGCCCTGAAGTGGCCATAAACATTGCAAGTGCGGCACGGGACGTTTCCGGTATTGGCCTGGGCAATTTGTTGGGTTCCAATATTATTTCCATTCCCTTGATGGTGACCATAGCTTATTTTGCTTCAAGGAAACAGTTCAAGAACAACAAGGAACATCAAGAACATCGTGATAAAAACATTCTGGCATTAAACAAACGTTCGGTTGCAGTATTGTCCCTTCCCTATCTGGGCATTATCGCCCTTGTTGCCATTTTGACCTTGCCAAAGCCCTGGCGCGGGCTACAACCAATAGACGGGTGGATTATGCTGGGTGCATATATTGCATTCCTGGCCCACGCCATAGTAAAAGGCAAGCAAAAGGGCAAAAATGTAGAATGGAACAAAAGGCAGGTCTGGTTATCGATTGCCGGGGCCATTGCCATTGCGACCGGTGCCTTGTTTATTGTTAAGGCAACTGAAAATATCGTTTCTGTCTTGGGTATTTCTGAAATCGTGGGTGGCCTTTTTATCACGGGCATAATGACCACGGCACCGGAAATTTTTAAGACCTGGAGCGTGGTAAAAGGGGGCGAGGTGACAGCGGGCACCACCAGTGTGATTGCAGATAATGCCGTAACGATGACACTGGCCTTTTTTCCGCTTGCTTTAGTAACCACCCCGATTGAGGATTTTCAACTTTATTGGGTAAACCTGGCTTTTGTGGGTTTAATGCCCTTGTTATATTCATTATTTATTCATCAGAGCAAAGAACAGCACGGATTTACCCACTGGCAAATTTTCGCCTTTGATGCAGCATATATTGTATATTTAATGGTAATGGTTTTTTTCGTATTAAAATTGTTTTAAAAATTATGGAAGATTTGTTCAAAGACTATCAGGAAAGGCTCAATCAATTGGATGAGAATATAAGGGTAGCAGCAGTAAAATATGCAGTAGGTTTTTATTCAAATAAAAATTGCTCCAAAGAAGAAGCTCTTGAACGAGGTATAACGAAGGCTGAAATGCACAACAGAAAAATATGATTCAGCCCAAACGGATAAAATGTATGCAATGGACGTTTGAAGAATTTAATGCTCGTTTGGACGGTCTCCATCCTTTAGTAAAAAAGAAAGCTCTCGAAATTGCTAAAAATCTGGTGATGGAAAAGGATTACACCAGGGAGGACGCCATAAAAAAAGGAATTATGAAAGCCGAAGAATGGTTCTATGACCTTGGAGGATAAATAAAAGGTCTCATAGAAATCACATAAATCGATGTCATCATTGAACAATAAGAAAATTGCGCAGTTTATAAGTATGAAAAACAAATTCAATCCTTTTAACCAATAAAAATCGAATGCGAAATTCATTATAATTATTAACATACAAAAACTTTTGAAATATGAAACTTACCAAAATTTTAATTCCAATAGATTTTTCGCAGGCTGCTGCAACAGCTATTAGTTATGCGTTGATGTTAGCACGCAAGCTTAATGTAGAAATGATTATCGCTCATGCCTACACTGCTCCCATACCTTCCAACGGGTTTGTGGGGGTGGGAACCATGACTTATTCGGTACCAGATAATTTTCCCTCGTATGAAGAATATTATCGTAATAAAATAAAAGAATTCCTTGAAAATTATCCGGAATTCCAAACTGAAAATTATAAATTGATTATGGGAGTAGGTGCCATTGAAAACTTTATCTGTCAAACGGCAAAAGATGAAAATGTCGATATGATACTTATGGGCACTGAAGGTATTGATTCTTCCATTGAAGAATTTTTTATGGGCACCCTTAGTGAAAAAGTTAGTCGTAATGCCCCTTGTCCGGTATTGGTTATTCCTGAAACGATAGAGTCATATAATATTAAGAATATTGGCTTGGCCCTGGATAAGGACAATTTTTTTGAAATTTCTTTTAAACCGGATTTCTTTGCCAAACTTTTAAAAACTTTGGATGCCAGTATTTCCCTGATTCATTTTTCAGAAAACGATGAAAAGGAAATTAATGAAAAGGAAGTTAATGAATATTACTCGAAAATCCTCAATACGGAGATCGTTGCATTCCATTGTTTTAACGATGCTGATCCTCAAGAAAAGATTTCCAAATTTTATTGGCAAAATTCAATCGATGTTTTGACGCTGATTTATCGCGACCACGGATTTTTTGAAAAGTTGCTTAATAAAGGATTCAGGAAAGAGTTGGTTTTTCATTCAAACCTTCCTCTGTTAATTTTGAAGTAAGATTGCACCGTTTTAAAACACCTGTAAGTACAAGTGTTTTTAGAGGCTAAATTGTTGCTCTATTTGAATGAAAAAGTAATGACTAAAGCCTGAGCCTGAAAGAGATTCGATAGTTAAGCATTGTAATGTAAATAGTCCTGCAGGCAAAGTACAGAAGAGTTTGAAGAGGAACACTATAAGCATAAATTTCATAGGTGTTTGCAGGGACTACAAACCTTTTCGAGATGATAGAATTGAAACCACAAAGAAATTTAAATATAGTTTAATTATCTTCTGGATATGGTGTAGAACGCGATCTTAGTAATTTTAAGACCTAAACTAAAATTGTCACAGACAACCGGGATATTGGGATACTTGCAAAATTTTCTACCTATAAGTCAGCGCTATTTATTATAAATTTACGCCAGGGATAATGGATGCTTTGCAAAAAATTTTCTCGTAGATAGATGTAGGATTTTGAGATTTCTGTTGTAGCAGGATCTTGTTCAACCCTGGCAATCGGATTCAAACAACATGGGGAGTAATTTCTTAAAGTTTTGATAACCCGGGAAAATGGTTAGGTAAACCTCGATCAAAGATGATTTTTAGTTTTAGGTTGTTTCTAATGAGTTAGCCATACTTAGTAAAGAAATAGCTTACAATACCCGGGTATTATTCGAGTTTTCTAAATGTTCGTTTCCTGAAGGATGTGAGGTCCCATTAAAATTTTGTTAAACCGAGTAGTTACCGTTAAAATTTCGTAATTTTACATTTGTGAAAAAAGTTTTTTACAAAATAATATCTGTTTTGATGGCATTTGTAGTCGTATCAACTATAATGTCCTTTACGCTGGATATACATTATTGCGGAAACTCTTTGATTGATTTTAGTTTCTTTTCCAAGGCAGAAAGCTGTGGAATGGAGGCCGATAGCTATCGTAACCAGCTTAGTAAGCCTTGTCAGAACCCTTCTATTGATAAAAAATCATGTTGCTCTGACCAAAAAATCGTGAAGGAAGGAGGCGATGACCTTAAATTAGCAGTCAACAACCTTATTTTTGAGCAACAGACCTTTGTTGCCACATTCTTCTATACTTATGTAAATCTTTTCGAGGGACTTGATGAAAACATCGTTCCCTTCAAGGATTACTCGCCCCCCTTTATTGAACGGGACGTTCAGATACTCTACGAGACTTATTTAATTTGATTTTAGAAAATAGCCCGAAAACTATCCGGGTTTTTAAGCACTTCTGGATTTCCGGGAGGTGCTTATATTACTGTATTCTCGTAATAGAATCCACTAAACCAATCTCTTTATTTAACAATCTAATTATATCATAGAGAAGATAATCTCGCTTCTAATCAATTCACACCTTTTTTGGTTTGGATTATTTTAAAAGCTGTCCAAGATTTTCTAATTAATATTCTGTGATAAATTCAAATAAATGAAAACACAATATACCAGTATAAAAAAAGTATGTAAAACAGTTAAATGTATGAGGATTAATCACAATGAACTACTAAATCAATAAAAATGCACTTTATGATTAGACAAATCACTTTGCTTGTTGTGTTTCTGACTACAAGTTTAGGAATAGCCCAAACTGAACCTTCGTTAGAAGGAAATGTAGATACTGAACCTTCCGTAGAAGGGAATGTAGATAACCTACCCATAAGGGAATATACCCTTACACTGCGGGAAGAAGCCGTAAACAAGGCGGGCAAAGTGGTTATGGGAATGACCATAAATGGTCAGATACCAGGGCCGACACTTGAATTTAATGAAGGTGAATACGCAGTAATCTATGTCAAGAACGAGATGAGCGTAGAATCATCGATACACTGGCACGGACTTCTTTTGCCCAATTTCTACGATGGGGTGCCTTATCTGTCCACACCTCCCATTGAAGCCGGAGAAACCCTGAAATATGAATTTGCAATTAAGCAAAATGGTACTTATTGGTACCATTCCCATACCATGCTTCAGGAACAAAGTGGTGTTTATGGCCCTATTGTTATCCAGCCAAAGGAAGAAACAGATTTGGAGTATGACAAGGAACTGGTATTACTTCTTTCAGATTGGACCAATGAGAAACCCAGGGATGTAATGCGATTTTTAAAACGGGGCACGGAATGGTATAACATCAGGAAGGGAACGGCCACACCGTTGAACCAGGTCATCAAAAGAGGTGCTCTGGGCGCCCAATTTAATTTCTGGAGGCAACGCATGGAAAGTGCGGATATAGCGGATATTTACTATCCCGCGTTTCTGATCAATGGAAAGGAAAAGATCGAATATCCCGAGTACAAGCCCGGGGAGAAAGTCCGTCTGCGCATTATCGATGGTTCTGCATCCACCTCGTTTTGGATGACCTTTGGTGGGGAAGACCCACAATTGGTTTCAGCCGATGGCAAGGATGTTGTTCCCTTAAGAAAGAACAAAACTTTTATTGCGGTTGCAGAAACCTACGATTATATCGTGACCATACCGGAAACTGGCAAGTTGGAATTCAAGATTATGGCCCAGGATGGTTCCGGTACCGCAACCGCCTATCTGGGTCAGGGCCCGATCGTGGCTGCCCCGGACGTTCCCAGGCCGGATAAAATAGGGATGATGCAGCAAATGGCAAAGATGAAGATGAGAATGGGCGCCCCGGCATTAAAATTTAGGCCCGGTAAGGTAGACCCCTATAAAATGGCCGAGGATTGGGGAATGCAAATGGATGGTACCATGCAGATGGAAGGTATGAACGATATGGCTCCCAATGCCGGATCGGAAGGTATGGGCATGAACAGGGAGAAGTCAAATATGATGGGTATGGAAATGGATTCCATGCAGATGGACCATTCCAAAATGGCAAAAATGGATATGGAAAAGGATTCCGAAATGAAGAAACAGACTGGAATGGATGGTATGAAAATGGATAAAAAGAACGGTATGCAGGGCATGGGTATGTTTTCAGAATACAACTATGATTACCTAAAATCACCTGAAAAGACTAATTATGACCCCGATGTGCCGGTAACCGAAATCCTGTTGAATCTTACAGGAAATATGCAACGGTATGTCTGGAGTATGAACGGTGTGCCCCTTTCCGAAGCGGATAAAATCAAGATAAAGGGGGACGAGGTAACCCGGATTACTTTCAATAACCTGACCATGATGCACCACCCTATGCACCTGCATGGGCATTTCTTTAGGGTCATCAACGAGAACGGTGAATATTCCCCCCTGAAACACACGGTGAATGTACCGCCTATGCAAAAGATAACCATTGAATTCTATGGCAATGAATACGGCGACTGGTTTTTCCATTGCCATATTCTATACCATTTGGTTGGCGGAATGTCCCGCATAGTAAGCTATGGTACCCCACGTGACCCTAGGATGGAAGAATATCCTGTGTCCAAACTTATTGATGAGACCGATCAGTACTACTCTTGGGGGATGGTGGATGCCGCCTCCCATATGACCGCATTGAACTTGGTAAGTTCAAACATACGCAACCAGTTTTCCCTGAGAGCTGAATACGGATGGAACAAAAATTTGGAAGTAGAAGCGGCTTATGACAGGTATCTATATGATTATTTGACCGTTTTTGGTGGTGTGAATATTGAAAATGGAATGGAGGACAGCCTGGAGGAGATAAATACGACCGCCATTGCAGGTATACGCTACCTTACCCCTTACCTTTTTACCCTTGATGTTCGTATGGACAGTAAGTTGCGGCCACAGATAAGTTTAAGTCGTGCCATATCGATCTTCCCAAGGACCATCCTGTTTGGAACCTACGAGTACCAAGCCGATTTTGGATGGGTTGATGAGTTACCACAAGGGGATAATTTTAAAAAAGAAATTACCTGGAGTACCGGTATAGAATATTTCTTATCCAAGAATTTTTCGCTAATGGGAAGTTATGATAACCGCTTTGGTCCGGGTGGTGGGCTTTCTCTAAGATTTTAAAAGTAAAGGGAATGGTTTACAACAAATGGGATTGGCTGATTTTACTTGGGGTTATAGTTCTTTCTATTTTTATTTACGCGGGCAGAAAGAAGAAAAAACGTAAGGAGGCTATTAAAATTTTAGATGAAAGATATGCCAAAGGAGAAATAAAAGAGGAAGAATATGAGAAAAGTAAAACAATGATATATGATGGAAAACACTAAGAGCGCAAGTATCAAAGCTTGTCTATAACTAAAACCATTTTCTAATTTCAACAAAGTAATTTATTATTAATTTAAATATAGAACCTATGAAAAGTTCAAAATTGATTGAAGCATTGAACAACTGCGTAATACATTGCAATTATTGCGCAGATGCCTGTCTGGATGAAGATGACATGTGCTAATTGCATTTGGAGGGTGTAAGGAAAAGCAGACTGTAAAAATCGATACACCGTAACAGGTGAGGAAAGAAAAAAAATGACTACCGACTTTGCAGACCAAGATTTTATCATAGATGGGATGACCGGTAGAACATGGCATAACTATCTGGAAAAAATGGCATTGACAGAAAGCGATAAGAGCCAAGCAAAATCTATTAGCAAGGATATGGCAGGATCGTTTGGGGAGGAACGAATGGAAATGAAAAAGCTCGTACAACAAATGGCCGAAGCTGAAAATATAGAAGAAGTCAGAAAGTTTTTCAGTTTACGGAAAAGTAGGGGCCTATGTTTGAAGACGCCCTTTCTGGAGGTGCCATTTACAAAAAATTCTGCCCGTTGGCCTTTAGCAATGAACTGCCTATTGGTATGCCAATGTCAAAGAAATTTAACCATTATTTTGGCGAAAAAATGCTAAAATGTGGATTGGTAAAGAAAAAATTAATAAATAACCCAAAAAATAAAAACACCATAAAATGAAAACAGAAATGATTAAAAGCACAATGTACACAATGGCACTCGCTGCCGTAATAATGATAACAGTTTCCTGTAAGGATGCAAACAAGAACGACCCCGAAAAGTCAAAGCCAATGAGCAATGAAATGCATCAGGAAAATGAACAGGATCACAATGGATCAGAAAGAATGAGAGGTGAGAATTCTGGTAAGGACGCGTCATCCGCAATTATAAATAACTACCTTAAAATCAAAAATGCACTTGTAGCAGACAACCAAGAAGATGCTGCAGAAGCAGGAGGAATGTTGGTGACCGACTTTGAAAATTTCGATAAGAATGGTTATTCCTCGGAAGAACAACAGGAATTAACTGATATTATTGAGGATGCAAAGGAACACGCAGAACATATAGCAGAAAGCCCTATAGCTCATCAAAGGGAGCATTTCGATATTTTAAGCAAAGATATGATAGATATGATTGCTATAACTGGTACCAATATAAAATTATATCAGGATTATTGTCCGATGTACAACGATAATAAAGGTGCACAATGGTTAAGTAGTACCGAAGAAATCAAAAACCCATATATGGGCAGCAGAATGCCGGGATGTGGAAAAATGCAAAAAGAGATTAACTAATTGAAAATCTTTAAGACAATAGCGTGGATAGCCTTGGTGGCTTTATTGACTATCCAGTTTTTCCCTGTGGATTACAACCAGGGCGAAACGGTGCCGCCGACCGATTTTATGTTTGTGAACAATGTACCCGCAACGGTCGAAAAATCGTTGCGGGTTTCCTGCTATGATTGTCATAGTAACAATACCAATTATCCCTGGTACAACAAAATACAGCCAGTGGCCTGGTTTCTAGAAGACCATATTGTAGAAGGAAAAAAGGAATTAAATTTCAATGAATGGGGAGATTTTTCCGACCGAAGAAAAACCAGCAAACTGCGGTCGATTATCAGTCAGATAGAAGATGATCAAATGCCACTGGCCTCCTATACGTTTATTCATAGGGACGCAAAATTTTCAAAATCGGAAAAAAAAGAGATCATAGAATATATGACCCAACTTAAAAAAAGTTTATAAGAAACTTTTACCATATAGATGCCTACCTGAAAATAGGAAAGGAATTTTTTTCATTGATTGGTTAGTTGGTTAATCTTTTCCAATTGAAGGTAGTATAAAAGTCCTGTAAGGGAAGGGTCTTCTTAATTAAGTTAGTTGAAAAAACCCCTTCCCTTGGCAGGCACAAAAAAAAGTAAGCCTATGAAAGATTGTTGCAAAATAAGAAATGAAAAAGAACAAAAGATAAGTGGCTTTAAAAAATCGTTCAACTATATCATTTATGGCATTATAGCCCTTATAATTATGGCGGCTTTATGGCTGCAATTAACAGGAAACTAATTAAAAACTATAGGAATGAAACCAAACAACTATTTTTCACTTTAATAATTTTTGCGTACGCTGGCATTTTATCGATTGTGTTTGCCGCAAATAATTCTAGAAGTTCTAATACAAGGACAGAAATAAAAAATGAGGAAGCCGATGTAACTGTGGATGCAAGTAACTCTGTTCCCACCTTACAAGCCAATACTAAAGCTAATTTCGATGAATTTCCAAACCTGCACCCAATGGTCGTGCATTTCCCTATTGTGCTGTTGCTGTTCGCTGTCATATTGCAACTGATTCAACTATTTGTGTTGAAACGTTCGCTGGACTGGGTCATATTATTGGTTATAGGTTCAGGCTTCATTGGCGCTTATGCGGCGGGTACGTTGGTCCATCCACATACCGAGGGACTTACCGAAATGGCCAAAAAAGTATTGGAACAGCACGATAAATACGCCAACTGGACGATCTGGTCGAGTGCATTGGCAGCAGTTTTGAAAGTTATTAGCCTGTTCTGGTTAAAACTAAAACGGGGCTTTGAGATTGCTGTGTTGTTGGTGATGGCTTTTTCGGCCTTTTCCGTCTCTCAGGCCGGTCATTATGGTGCACAACTAGTGTATATTGAAGGGGTTGGCCCACAAGGGAAATATTTGGGTAATGAAGCCGAAGAAGGGCATAATGAAAGTGGTGGCCACTCACATTAAAAATAAAATGAGAAATGGATTTGTTATTACGAGCATCATATTGGTTTTGGCGTTAGCCGCCATAATCATTCTATACCCATTTTTGTGGTGGTTGGCTTTGATACTACTTCCAATTCTATTTTTGGGTCTAATAGATTATTTTCAAAAATCCAATAATATAAGACGCACCTATCCTCTGCTGGGAAGAATTACCAATATATTGGAAAAACAACGTCACGTCGTTCAAGAAACGGTTTTATTGAATAGAACAGAGGGAAAACCTTTCAATTGGATACAGAAAGAAATTGTTTATAAACGTGCCGAGGACGCGGCCAAAAACCAACCCTTTGGAACGCAGATTCCGTATGACGAAGTTGGTCGCGAATGGTTTACCCATTCCACGTATCCTGCAAAGGAAATCAAAGATGATTTCAGGGTTACCATAGGCAGTTCAAAATGTTCCAGACCCTATTCTGCAAGCATCCTAAATCTGGCTGGAATGAGCTATGGTTCCATAAGCAAAAATGCGACCCTTGCCTTTAATGGCGGTGCAAAAATCGCAGGCTTTGCCCAAAATACTGGCGAAGGCGGTTTTACCCCCTATCACAAGAAATATGGTGCGGATATTATTTTTCAATTTGGAACGGGCTATTTCGGGTGTCGTACCGAAGATGGAAATTTCGATACCAAAAAATTTAAGGAAATTGCGACCGAAGAGGTGGTTAAAATGATTGAGATAAAAATTTCCCAAGGTGCCAAACCCGGTTTTGGGGCTATACTACCCGCAAAGAAGAACACTGCGGATATAGCAAAGTATAGAGATGTTGAGCAGGGTACCGAAATACTATCACCACCGCACCACGCTGCATTTGGCAACGATGAAGAAATGCTATCGTTCATTCAAGAATTAAGGGAATTGAGTGTTGGAAAGCCTATAGGAATCAAATTATGTATCGGTCAGAAAGATGAGTTTGAGAATATGATTAGCTCATTTTCGAGGATAGGCAATTATCCCGATTTTATCGCTATTGATGGTGCCGAAGGTGGCTCTGGTGCTGCCCATATGGAATCATTGCACTGGGCAGGAACCCCAATTGTCGAAGCGGTACATTTTGCCGATAAAGTATTAAGAAAACACAAACTTCGAGAAGAGATAAAGATAATGGCGGCGGGAAAAGTTATATCAGCCTTTGAGATCTATCGAATGCTGGCGCTCGGGGCCGATGCCTGTTATAGTGCCAGGGGTATGATGTTCGCATTGGGCTGTGTTCAATCACTAAAATGCAACCTTGATACCTGTCCAACCGGTATTACCACAATGAACCCAACACGGGTAGCATCTCTCGTTGTAGATGATAAAAAGACAAAAGTGGCGAATTATCACAAGAATACGATAAAAGCATTCGCTGAATTGTTAAGGTCAATGGGATTAAAAGACAGAACGGATATAGACAAAAAATATATACTGAAAAAAGTAAGGGAGAACCAAACATTAACCTATGACGAAATATATGTAGATAACCAATAAATGAGCAAGGAAAAAGACATAGAAACAACAACCGCTTTTTACGGGCAGTTATTCAACAGTTCAAAATATGTGATAGCTGTTGTACTTATTGCCAGCGCGATGCAAGTCTATTTGGTGCCCAAACTTGAAGTAGCAATTGCAGAAATAATATTGATATGCCTAACAATAACCAAAATCGGGTTTATCATTGCTTTAGCTTTCAATCAACTGATGAAAATCATTGGGCAAAGCCATATCTTAATCCACGTATTGACCCTTTTTGGATACTTGATTGCGCTTATCGTAATTTCTTTTTCAGTTGACTATGGTGCACTATATCTAATAGAGCCTTCCCATTTTAAATACGGTGGCAATCCAGCTAATACCCTATCATTTTTTGATATGTTTTATTTCAGCTTAATTACATTTTCCTCGGTAGGCTATGGTGACATAGTACCTATAAGCATAATCGCAAAAACATTGGTCATATTAGAGGTCACTGTACGATTTTTTGTATTGGTGTTTGGTATTGCCAATGTAAATAGGATTAAAGTAAATAAATAACCAAAAATCAAATTTTATGAAAACATCAAATCTTAAAACAATCTTAGCACTATTTCTAATTGTAACAGCATTGGGATATGGTCAAAATGAAACGAATATCGAAAAAGAGGCAGTCATAAATGTGATGAAAACCTACAAGGATGCGCTACAAAACTTAAGCACCGAAGGTACTTTTGACCTGTTTACAGAAGAATCGGAAGTATTTGAATCTGGTGGTGTTGAAGGAACCTATGCTCATTATATTGAGCATCATTTGGGGCCAGAATTGGGGCATTTCGAAAAATTTGAGTTTTCAGATTATGAAATCGATGCCAAGTTAGATGTACCCTACGCCTTCACTACCGAAACATATGTTTATACAATCGTCATTAAACCTGACGACAAGGGAAATAGTCGAACAATAAAGAAAAAAGGTGTGGCAACCTCAATCCTTAAAAAAATTGACAGCCAATGGAAGATTACCAAAATGCATTCGTCTTCCAGAAACGTAAAATAAAATGAATTTATGAATACGTTTCTTAAAAAATCGTAGCTGTGAAAACATTCGACACCCTTTTTCAAATAATTAATTATTTGCAAGAGCATGGTTATGCCTATGATTTTAATTTATGTACGGGACACATTCAATGTAGGGCATTAAAATTAAAGTTGCATACGGAGGATTTCGATGTGGATGAGATTCATCGTTTTGAAGGAATGAGCAATACTGATGATAGCAGTAGTCTTTACACCATTTCATCAAAAAAGGAGTTAAGGGATTGTTACTCTCACGATGATAGCTGCACTGGCAATGAGTTTTAGTTCGGTATCGGTAACTGCGAATGCCCTACAATTACGAACAAAAAAATTGATTGCTAAATGGTCAAAAGAAAAACAGTCCTAAAAATTAGAATGGCACATCGCTATTTGGGCATCTTCCTACGCATACAGTTTTTGATGTGGACAATAAGCGGTATCTATTTCAGTTGGACGGAGATCGATGAAATACACGGTGATCATTTTAAAAAAAGAGATTCCTGAACAAAATGCATTTTCAGATTTATTGGGAAGTTCTCAACCAAATATTAAGGAACCCATTCAATCATTAGAATTTTTTGAAATAGCGGATGATCCGATTACTGGATTAATGAGCCTGAACTTTATAATGTGCATACAAAAGCAAGGAAAAAGAGTTCACAGAACAAGAAGCAATTAAAGTGGAAGAACGCGATATGTTGACCGATTTAGAATTTGACCAGATACAACGGATTGAATCTGTAGGCGATCACCAGGAGTACCTTGGAAGACCTCTACCAGCTTATGAGATTTCATATAATACCGATGAAAATTTAAAAGCCTACGTGGCGAATGAGAATGGAGCTTTTCAAGCAGTACGTCATCGCGATTGGCGTTGGTTCGATTTTCTCTGGATGACCCATACGATGGAATACCAAAGACTAGATAATTTTAATACAATAGTGCTAAGAGCTTTCTCGCTTTTAGGCTTGATAACAGTTTTAAGTGAATTTCTACTTTGGTACACCAGTTCACCAACTATTAGAAAAATAATTAAAACAAAACGGAAATAATTAACTATAAATTTAACTACTATGGAAAATTCAAATGACTACAAAAAGAAAAATCAATACACAAAATTTGTAGGGATGCTCGCTTACTTTTTTTAACGATGTGTATACCACTCATTAACTAAATCTTTAATTTTAAATTTAAACAAAATGGAAAACAAACAGAACAACAAAGGAAAATACGGTAAATTTTTTGCAATGATTGCAACCTCAATGGTCGCAATGTTTTTTTTAATGTACACGCATTCATATCAGATTATAGATCATTTCTGGTACAGCGAGACTAGGTTTTTTATGACACTGATTATGGGCGGGTCAATGGTCATAATTATGCTGCTGTACATGCTACAAATGTACAAGGACCGAAAAAAGAATGTTTTGGTTTTAGGTTTGGGTGTTTTATTGATTGCAAGTGGAATATGGCTAGTCCGAAGCCAAGTAACTGTTACAGGTGTTGACTACATGGAAGGAATGATACCCCATCACTCTATAGCCATTTTAACTAGCGAACGGTCTCAAATAAAAGATGTCAGGGTTAGGAAACTTGCCGATGAAATCATAAAGGCACAGCGTAGGGAAATTATGGAAATGCAGTGGTTGATTAAGGATATACGTAAGAACGGAATTGTTGAAACCGAAAGTGAAAGGCGAAATAGACCTGTGCCAAAATTTGAAGGCAAGTTAGATGAGGAAACCAAGAATATTGAAAATTAACAAATGACTGCATTTGATATAGGCATGCTGCCTTTAAATAAAGGTTACAGGTTATTGGCTGTTTTCGTTTTCAACTGCTTCTACAAATAAAACCAATTTTCCCATCCGGTTCTTGCAAGGTTTAAAGTTAAACCAATTAAATGCTTACAGTATAGATCAGATGAAGGCAATGATACGGTTACATTTTACAGCCATCTAAAATGTGAAATGGCGGATCTTTAAAACCCGTTAATCAAGAAATTTGGCAGTGACAGTATAGATGCACAGTGTAAGGAAGGCACAGAAATGGAATGGGTAAATAGAAGGGTTACAGAATAAAAATGATAATTTATAAATAAGAACATTACATAAATCGCCATCGCAGTCTTTGTCAGCCTGCTTGGTGATCTCGTCATCAAATACACCGGATTAAACTGGATAGATCCTGCGCTAAGTTTAATAATTGTACTGGTTATTTTATATAGTTCCTGGGGACTACTTCGTGATTCGGTTAAAATAGCCATAGACGCGGTTCCAAAAAATATTGATATCGACGAAGTTGAGGAATTTTTAATGGATATTGATGGGGTAGAGGACGTTCACGATTTACATATATGGGCTATGAGTACAACTGAAACTGCCCTCTCTACCCATTTAGTAGTTCCCAACGGATATGAAGATCAATTTCTATATGATATCCGTAATCAGCTACGCAATAAATTTAAAATAACCCATACTACCATTCAGATAGAAAAAGAATTTGGAGATAAAGAATACCACCCTTATCAGGAATTAGATACTAATTAGAAGTTATGAAAGAAAAGAATTCAGTTATTTCAGAAGAAACTTCCTGTTCCATTCAGGAATCAGAAGATTGTTGCGGAAGTATGGCTGGTAATGAGGAAGAATTAGTTGCAAACAAACCGAGTTTTAATGTTTACATTCCAGCTATTTTTAGCTTCCTGTTTTTAATTATAGGAATTCTATTAGATTACCTGGGAACATTTTCCCGTTTTTCCAGCTGGATTAGAATCCTCTGGTATGCTGTGGCCTATATACCCGTAGGTTTACCTGTAATGAAGGAAGGTTGGAAAAGTATTAAAAATGGGGATTTCTTTACAGAGTTCCTTTTAATGTCCATTGCCACTATTGGTGCTTTTATTATAGGTCAATACCCCGAAGGGGTAGCAGTAATGTTATTCTATGCGGTAGGGGAACTTTTCCAGGCTTCTGCTGTAAAAAAAGCTAAGGGAAATATCAAGGCCTTGTTGGATGTAAGACCTAATGAAGCCTTACTGTATCAAAATAATAATTATGTTTCGGTGCCACCTGAATCTGTGAAAATTGGTTCGAAAATTCAAGTTCGGGTAGGGGAGAAAGTTCCATTGGATGGAAAACTGTTATCTCATAAAGCCTCCTTAAATACGGCGGCCCTTACAGGGGAAAGCAAACCAGATACTATCGCAAAAGGCTCAACCGTATTTGCCGGAAGCATTAATCTTAATGATGTTATTCAAATTGAAACCACAAAGGAATTTAAGGACAGTTCAATTGCCCAGATCCTGGATATGGTTCAGAATGCCACAGCCCGTAAGTCAAAAACAGAATTATTCATCCGAAAATTCGCCAGGGTTTATACGCCAATAGTTGTATTCCTTGCGATTGGCCTAACCTTTCTACCCTACTTCTTTGTTGATAATTATATATTCCAGGATTGGTTTTATAAGGCATTAATTTTTCTGGTAATTTCATGTCCGTGTGCTCTCGTAATTTCTATCCCATTAGGTTATTTCGGAGGTTTGGGTGCAGCGTCTCGTAACGGAATCCTCTTTAAAGGCGCATCTTTTCTGGATACCATGACCAAGATAAATACGGTTGTGTTGGATAAAACTGGGACCCTTACCAAAGGAGTGTTTAAAATAAAGGAAATTGTAAGTAGCCCTGAAGTTACGGAAGAAGAATTAATGAAATACCTCTGGGCGATAGAGGAACAGTCAACTCATCCTATAGCTAAGGCTATCATGGATTATAAAAAAGATAATTCAGCTTATAAAGCATCCCAGGTAAGTGAGGTTGCAGGAAAGGGATTAAAAGGAATAGTTACAGATAAATCTGTTTTGATTGGTAATAAAGAACTATTGGATTCCCACGATATCATATCTCCAACTGAAATAAATAAAATTGTAGAATCTGTAATATTGGTGGCTATTGATGGTGATTTTGCTGGTTACGTCACTATAGCTGATGAGCTGAAAGAAGATGCACATCAAGCGATCAAAGAAATTCGTAAAACCGGAATATCGAAAATTATAATGCTCTCTGGCGACAAGGATTGTATTACCAGAGAGCTTGGTAGAGAAATAGGATTAGATCAGGCCATAGGTGGATTGTTACCGGAAGATAAACTCGATGAAGTAGAATCTTTAAAAAAACAGGTAGGAGTTAAAGTTGCTTTTGTAGGTGACGGTATTAACGATGCACCCGTCCTTGCAACAAGTGATGTTAGCATAGCAATGGGTGGTTTGGGAAGCGATGTAGCTATTGAAACTGCAGATGTCATCATTCAAACAGACCAGCCTTCTAAAATCGCACAGGCCATTAAAATAGGCCGATCCACTAGAAAAATTGTGTGGCAGAATATTGCTTTGGCATTTGGTGTTAAAATAGCCGTTATGGTCTTAGGTGCTTTCGGAATGGCAACAATGTGGGAGGCGGTATTTGCAGATGTTGGAGTTGCAATGTTAGCTATCCTCAATGCAATCCGTTTGCAGAATATGAACTGGAAATAAAATTAGATCTTATTTGAAGATTTTTTTAACGGGCGAAAATATATAGATAATTTAGTCGGTTTGGATGAATTAGACTGCTTGTATTATAATATCAAAAATATGAATCTCTATAAGTGTTTTTATATCAACACCTAAGGACTCTATGTCTTCTCGTTTCGATAAAAATTCCAGAAATTTGCTATTTCCGGATTTACAACATGTAATTATGGGTTAGGATATCTTCAATTTCTTCTTCTTCCGTTTTGTTTTTCATTTTCCCGTTCTCCATTTACTTCTCAACCGTTACTGTTTTTTCCTTTTTATAAATGCGAAATACCAGCATATAGAAGTTAGCCGGACTGCATAAGCCGGTTGACTTCGTCTGCCCTTTTATAAGTCCTCTCTAATTCTATATGCTGAAAATGTATCAGCATCAAAAAGGAAACAGCATACGGCTCTGTAGGAAGTAAATCAAAATAAGAACGTGATGAAATCAATAAAAACAAAATTATCCGGAAATAGAACAAAAAAATCAAAAAAGAAAAGCTCCGGATATAATAAGTAAATCAATTATTAATCTTTAAATCTTTTAATTATGAAAACGCTTAGAAACAAAGTTCAGTTAATCGGAAATGTGGGGCAGACCCCGGAAATCAAGAATCTTGAAAGTGGTAAAAAAGTAGCCAGTTTCTCCATTGCTACCAATGAATTTTATAAAAATTCAAAGGGCGAAAAAATACAGGATACTCAATGGCATAACATCGTAGCCTGGGGTAAAACCGCTGAAATCGTAGAAAGTTATGTGGCCAAAGGCAAAGAAATTGCCATTGAAGGTAAACTAACCAATCGCTCCTATGAAAATAAGGAGGGAGAAAAAAGATACGTAACCGAAGTAGTAGCCAGTGAAATTCTTTTGCTGGGAGGTGGGAATGCTAATAATGATACTCATTAGCAGTTAAATAAAAGAGGGCTGGAACTTGCTCACGGTAACGCCCTCTTTTTCATTTCAACCCTTCAAATCAAATTAAAATGAAAGCACAAGTTAATGAAATATCGATAAAATATCAGGGAAATTTTAAGATCTCACAGGCACCTAAAATAACTTCTTCCGTAAGTGCGGCAGAATTATTATTTGACACGTGGAATAAAGACCAAATAGGACTGCAGGAATGTTTTAAAGTTATGCTCTTAAATAATGCCAATAGAGTGAAGGGTATTTTTGAAGTTTCTACCGGTGGGATTACCGGCACCCTCGTAGATCTGCGAATTCTGTTTGCAGTTGTTCTTAAGAGCCTTAGCTGCTCTGTGATTCTTTTACTTAGAGAAAAAATAGAACTACAAAAATTTCTAAAATTTGTCATTGAAAAATTATCATTTGATAACCTACCATATGTTTCCGTAAAAGACTACAAAGAGAGTATAAAGGAAGTTAAAGACGAAGATTTAGAAATAAATAATGAAAAAATCAATAAATTTTTTAGAAATTCAATAGTAACAAATGAATCTTTAGACGCGGAAATTATCGAAAGTAATTTTGAGAATTTAAATATCAATGAACAAGCTACAGCATATAAAAAGTTATTCGAAACTGCTTCAAAACTATTGAAATTAAACTTTCTATCGAGACCATCATATTTTAATAGTTCTAAATTTTTCCGTTTATACAACCCAGATTTTTCTAATCCTATTTTAAAAAATCTTCCTAGCGATTATTTTTCAAAATATATATTTGAAGATCCAAAAATTTATTTGAATAGATTCATTGAAACCTACTTAGATCAATTTGATAATATTAACTCTGAAGCGAAAAAAGTATTTTTTGATGGGATAGGTTCTCTTTTGAGAAGCGTCGATTTTGAAGAAGAGAATAACATAACAATGATTATTGAGGAATATGAACAACAATTTCCTTTAGCTATAAAAAAAGAAATTCATAAGATATATATTGACTTTTATTATTCCTCAGTAAGAAACGAAGGTTTCGCTCAAAAACATTATTCAAAAGAATTGTTCGCGCGAAAAAAAATAAAAAGAGAAACAATAACCGAGTGGATAACGAAAAAAATCAAGAACGATTTGGATTTGTATAAAACGAAAGAAGATTTTAATTATAAATATTTCGCTTATACATACGAAGATCTTGGAAAAGTTTTAGACAAAAGTTTAGACGAATGGACCGAAATGGTTAGAAGTATTCTTTACAGTTTAGATAAGAACTAATCATGCCAGTAGCCAACAAGGGTTAATCGCTTATAGTCGGCACCGTAAGAAAGAAAATAATTAACTAAGCCGACAAATCCACGTTCCTTACTCCGCCAACTGGCGCTAACCGAAACCATTGCCAGCAATTACAAAAATGTCTTTAGATTAAAAAAAATCCTTTAAAGTGTGATTTTTTCAAAACTTGATACACTAATAAGGAGAAGTTTAATTTTTAAATGAAGAAAAAAGAGCATTTTACAAGAGCAATTGAAGAAAATGAAGGCCTAATTTATAAAGTGACCCTGCTTTATACAGAAAATCTTCAGGACAGAGAAGATCTATATCAAGAGATTGTTTTTCAACTTTGGAAATCTTACGACAGCTTTAAAGAATTTTCAAAATTAAGTACCTGGATGTACCGTGTGGCAATGAATACGGCAATCTATAATTTGAAAAAAAATAATAGAAAAATAGGGACAACTACAATCGATCCTATCGTGGAAAGAATTGCCGACCACAGGGATAATTCAGAAGAAGAAAAACTAAAACTGCTTAATGATCAAATTCAAAAATTAAACCTTTTGGAGAAAGGTATTATTCTACTATATCTGGAAGGAAAAAGTCATGATGAAATTTCAGTAATAATTGGAATAACTAAGAGCAACGTTGGAACTAAGATTTCAAGGATCAAGAAAAAATTAAAGTCACAGCTAAACAGTAAATAAAATATTATGGAACTGGAAGAAATGAAAAATTTATGGAAAGGAATGAGTGCACAAGTTGAAAAACAAGAGCTGCTCACTAAAAATCTTATTGAAAAAGTGACTGAACAGAAATATTATTCGAAACTGAATAAGATCAGATACTCTGAAATTATAGGAACAATTATCTGTTATCTGGGAGCTATCTATTTAATTATGAATTTTATGAAAATAGATCCATTAGCAGAAAAAATCTTTGCGGTTATTGCCATTGGTTTACTCCTAACATTACCGATAATCTCTTTAAGCAGTTTGAACGGAATGCAGAAAGTAAAAATATCTTCAAAAACCTATCTAGACACTTTAAATGATTTTGGGAGACGTAAGATCAGGTTTCAAAAGTTTCAAAAATTGAATGTTTCACTAGGACTATTTTTAATTTTAGTCGCCATTCCTGTACTTTCAGCAATAAAAGGTGTTGATCTCAGTGAAACCGAACATTTCTGGACACTTACATTTCCAATTTCAATAATCGCTTTCTTAGGATTTGCATTTTGGGTATTGAGATCCTACAATAAATCTTTAGAAGCCACGGAGAAATTACTCTCTGAAATTAACAACTAAAAACCTAAATCAATACACGTATTTCTATCAGCTGAAATTTCAGCAGAAGGATAGCTATGCCTTAAACTGAACATTATTATGAAAACACTTATGATCACTCTAGTCATTATTTTATCAATATTTGGAAATAATCTATTAGCACAGAACATTGAAGGAATCTGGCAGGGAAACCTTGAAGTTCAGCCTGGAAAAACCATGCTATTTATATTCAAAATTTCTGAATCTAATAAAAGTCATTTTACCAAATTAGATATTCCCAGCCAGGGTTTAATGAATCTCCAACCAGCTTCCACCACGTTTCTCGATAATAACTTAATCATTAACGCCTCTAACCTGGGTTTTAAATTCGATGGAATGTTTAATGAAGAATCAGGCGAAATAAAAGGCAGCTTTCAGGAAGGCTTGAATATCGTTCCTTTAATTCTAATCAAAAAAATAAAGGCAGAACAGGTAGAAACTCCAAAAAGGCCTCAGGAACCTTCAAAACCATATCCGTACCTGGTTGAAGAGGTGAAAATATATAATTCTGAAGATCATATTAGCCTTGCAGGAACACTTACCTTACCCAACTCATCAAATCAATATACGCCCGTGGTAATATTGATTTCTGGTAGTGGTCCACAAGATAGGGATGAATCTTATATGGGACATAAACCCTTTCTGGTTCTTGCCGATTATCTAACACGAAAAGGAATAGCGGTTTTAAGGTATGATGATAGAGGAGTCGGAGAATCCACTGGAAATTTTGAAACAGCAACTACAGCCGACTTTTCTAATGATGTATTGAAAATCATTGAATTTTTGAAGGACAGAACCGATATTGATACTCGTAACATTGGTTTAATAGGCCATAGCGAAGGAGCGATAATCGCACCAAAAGTTGCAAATAGCTCACAAGATGTGTCATCCATTGTTATGCTGGCGGGCACAGGAATTTTAGGCAAGAAGGTCTCTCTGCAACAAGCACTGGATTACAGAAATTTTCCTGTACAGGATGAAGAAAAATACAGAGATTATATAGTAAAAGCGATTGCGATTGCGGCTTCTGATAAGGATGTGACAATAGTAAAAAATGAATTGAAATCTTTTTATCAGGATTCTGAAGTATTAAATTCTATTTTACCTCAAAACATAAATAAAGATGAATTTATTGAGAACCTGGTAAAAAGCAGAACAAATCCATGGATCCGATATTTTTACAACTATAATCCAGCGGAAGAAATTGCAAAAATTGGCATTCCTGCTTTGGCCTTATATGGAAGTAAGGATACTCAGGTACCTCCAAAATATAATATGAAGCCAGTAAAAGAGGCTTTACAAAAAAGTAAATCTGGAAATTACGAAGTTGTTTTGATGCAGGGATTAAATCATTTATTCCAGGAAAGTAAAACAGGACAAATTTCTGAATATCCAGAGATCGAAGAAACTATGAGTCCGAAGGTTCTTGAAAAAATCAGTGATTGGATTCTAGAAGAGATTTAATGATTCATACATTAGAATTTTAGAAAATTAGATACATTTTATATATCAAACAAAAAATTTGAAAAATGCAACACCCGGTAACGGTTCATTACCATTGAAAGGCAGCGTTAGAAAGAAAGTAATTAAATTTTAAGCAATTGAATTGTAACAAACTAATTTTTGTAAATGATAAAACTAGTTTCCTTTCACTATAAGCATCCATCAAATTACTGCTATTTTTTATTTGCTCTACTTTCTGAGTAGTTCTCTAAATTACCCTTTGTTACAAATGTTACTGTAGCTACTAAAGCATAAAGTTAATTTTGTTGTCAATTAAAAAATTGATAAATGGAATTACTTGAAATTTTTGGTTATGTAAGTTCTCTTATTATAGGGATCTCACTTGGTTTAATAGGTGGCGGTGGTTCTATTCTCGCAGTACCAGTGCTGGCATATCTTTTCTCCATGGGGGAGAGGGTGGCTACCGCCTATTCTTTATTTATAGTTGGGGCCAGTGCCCTGGTAGGTGGGATTCAACAACATTATAAAGGTTATGTAGACTGGAAAACGGCAGTGATTTTCGGTATTCCTGCTGTTATAGGTGTCACAATTGTTAGGCATTATGTGGTTCCGGCTTTACCTGAAACATTGTTTTTTATTCAGGAATTTGAATTTACCAGAAGGATGGCCATGTTCGGGTTATTTGCCGTGCTTATGATACCCGCTGCTTTTTCCATGTTGCGAAAAAAGTCTCCTGATACAGACCAGGAAAAAAATAAAGAGGTAAAATATAATTATCCGCTAATTCTGGTTGAAGGTTTAATTGTAGGAGCTATTACAGGAATGATTGGTGCCGGGGGAGGCTTTCTTATTATTCCCGCTTTAGTCATTTTGGCAAACATTGAAATGAAGACCGCGGTGGGAACTTCGCTCATTATAATTGCTTTTAAATCTCTACTGGGCTTCTTTTTGGGAGATGCCATAACCATGGAAATAGACTGGGTATTCCTAGGTATAATTACGGCCCTTTCTTTTACGGGGATTTTTATAGGCTCCTATTTAAGCAATTATATTAATGGAGCCCGTTTAAAAAAAGGTTTCGGTTACTTTATATTCCTTATGGCCGGATTCATTTTCTACATGGAATTCTTCGTTAAAAATTAGATAACAATTCAAATTAAAAATAAATGGAAAATTTAAATACAGATGATTTTGCTCATAAAATCAAACAGGATAAAAATGCTGTGATCATAGATGTGCGAACCCCCAAAGAATGGAAAGATGGTATAATACCTAATGCGAGATTAATTAATCTATTTGAGCCCGTCACTTTTCAAAGGGAGATAACAGGTTTGAATAAAGATAGAAATTATTATATATACTGTCGTAGTGGAAACAGAAGTGGGCAGGCTTGTAAAATTATGGAATCCAAAGGTTTTAAAACGTATAATCTTAGTGGTGGTATTATGCAATGGAATAAGGAGCTCTCTAAACCGGTATTCTAGATTTATTTTAATAGGATGACCGATAAAACTAAGGAATTCTGGGAAGATAGATATAGTGAACGGGAGTACGCCTATGGGGAACAACCAAATGTTTTCCTTCAAAACGAGCTAAAGAAGTTAGAACCAGCATCTATTTTTCTACCTGCTGAGGGAGAAGGACGAAATGCTGTTTTTGCTTCCAAACAGGGCTGGGATGTGACTGCCTTTGATCTCAGTACTATGGCAAAAATTAAAGCCTTACGCCTTGCACAAAAGAATGAAGTGGATATAAATTTCAAGGTTTCTTCTGTATTAAATTTCCAAAGTGATAGAAAATTTGATGTGATAGCCCTTATTTATGCTCATTTTGACGCCGATATAAGGATTAAAAGCCACCAGCACTTAATTAATCTTTTAAAGCCCGGTGGAGTTTTGATTTTTGAAGCATTCTCAAAAAAACAATTAAGTTACAATTCCGGCGGACCTAAAGATTTAAAGATGCTATTTTCCATTGAAGAGATGAAAAGTGAATTTTCAGGTTTAACAATCCAATATCTTGAAGAGCTAGGAATAAACCAGAAGGAAGGAGAATATCATCAGGGCAAAAGCAGCGTTATTCGTATGGTTGCAAAAAGAATCTGACATAGCGATTCAGGCACGTAACAATTGTTACTGTAGGTTTCAATTGTATTTGGCAATTTTACAGTAGAAATTTAAAATATAAGTTATGAAGATAAAACAGTTTAAAGATGATCCATTATCACATTTTTCTTATGCTCTGGTAAGTAATGGAGAAATGGCTTTAATTGATCCCGCCAGAAATCCAATCCAGTATTATAAATATGCTGAAGAAGAAAATGCTAAGATTGTAGCTGTCCTGGAAACACACCCGCATGCCGATTTTGTAAGCGGCCATCTTCAGATTCATAAAGAAACGGGAGCCACTATTTATATCAGTGAAAAAGTTGGGGTAAACTATCCCCATCAAAGCTTTGATGAAGGGGATAGTATTACCATAGGAGATGTTACCATCAAGCCAATATTCACACCTGGGCATTCTCCGGATAGTTTGACCTTTCATGCATTTGATAAGGATGAGCATGTTCTATTTACCGGGGACACCTTATTTATTGGGGATGTGGGGCGTCCGGATTTAAGGGAAAAAGCCGGAAATACGAAATCAAAGCGTAAAGAGCTTGCTCAAATGATGTATCAGTCTATTCAAAATAAATTCGATGATTTACCAGATGAGGCTATAGTTTATCCTGCTCACGGTGCAGGTTCGTTATGTGGTAAGAATATGAGTGATGCCAATAGCAGTACTTTAGGCAATGAACGTATGGGTAACTGGGCTTTTAAAAAGCAAACCGAAGAAGAATTTGTTTCTGAAATTTTAAAGGATCAACCATTTATACCCTCTTATTTTGGTTTCAACGTAGATCTTAATCGGGATGGTGCAGAAAATGTCCAGGCTGCTAAATATAGAGTACCAATACATTTAAATGTTGAAAATATTGAAGATGAATTTCTTGTAGTAGATACCAGGGATGAGCAGATTTATAAAAAGAGTCATCTTCCCTATAGTATCAATATCATGGCGCGGAGTGAAAACGATAAATTTGAAACCTGGCTTGGAGCTATTATTGAACCTGAAGAACAATTCTATTTAGTACTGGAAACAATTGATAAACTGGATGAAATCCTTGAAAGGCTTGCAAAAATTGGTTACGAAAAACAATTAAAAGGAATTTTTACTTTATCTGATAAGATTACAAATTCTTCGGAAAAATTTGATGTGGCAACTTTCGATGAAAATAAAGAAAACTATACGATTGTAGATATTCGTAATGATGCTGAAGTTTCTGAGGCTAAAATCTTTGAAAATTCTTATCATATCCCTTTAAATGAACTACGTAATAAGATTGGTGATTTACCTAAAAATAAGCCCCTGGTAGTGCATTGTGCCGGAGGATATCGTAGTGCTGCCGGTAGCAGTATTATAGAAAGTGAAATTGAGGAAGTTGCGGTTTATGACTTAAGCGAGGATGTAAAAAAATATAAATCCTAATGAACCAAAAACTTGGCTTAAAGGAAAACTGGAAACAGTTTTCCTTACTGGTTTTAATAAATGCTTTTGTTGGAGGAATGGTGGGACTGGAGAGAAGTATCTTCCCCCAATACGCCCAGGAGATTTTTGGTATAGAATCTAATACTGCGATTCTATCTTTTATAACGGCCTTTGGTATTACCAAGGCCGTTACTAATTTAATGACCGGAAGATTTGCCAACAGGTTTGGCAGAAAACCTTTGTTGGTTTTCGGCTGGCTGTTTGCCATTCCTATCCCTTTTATTTTAATGTATGCAACATCCTGGAATTGGGTGATTTTTGCCAATATTCTTTTAGGGATTAACCAGGGTTTAACCTGGAGTAGTACGGTAGTCATGAAAATTGATCTGGTAGGCGAGAAGAACCGTGGATTGGCGATGGGGCTAAACGAGTTCTCGGGTTACCTTGCCGTAGGAATAATTGCGTTTTTATCTGGCTATGTTGCAAATAAGTATGGGATCACACCTTATCCTTTTTATATTGGAATAGGGATCTCTGTGGTGGGTTTAATAATGAGCTATCTTTTTATAAAAGATACCAGGACATTTGTAGCAATAGAAAAGGATAGTAATAGTACTTCTTCTTTAAAAAATGTTTTTTTAGATACTACTTTCCGAAACAGGACTTTAAGCTCTGTTACCCAGGCAGGACTGGTTAATAATTTGAACGACGGAATGATTTGGGGATTGTTACCCATTATTCTTTTGCAGGCAGATTATGATTCGAAATCCATTGGTATCATTACGGCAGTTTACCCTACCGTATGGGGGATAGGTCAATTATTTACCGGTAGGATGTCTGATATTTACTCAAAAAAGGGATTACTTTTCTGGGGAATGTTATTACAGGGGATCGCAATCCTCATTCTGCCATTTACAGAAGATTTTATATTTATGGTGGCTATCGCTTTTATTTTAGGATTAGGTACGGCATTGGTGTATCCAACCTTCTTATCCGCAATCGCCACGGCAACCAATCCTACCCAACGTGCTGAAAGTATTGGTGCTTTTAGATTTTGGCGTGATTCGGGTTATGCCATTGGAGCGATCCTATCAGGAATTATTGCTGACCTACTTGGCGTTCCTTTTGCAATTATTTCAATTGGTATAATAACCATATGTTCGGCAGGAATAATTAAATTAAGAATGCCTGAAAAAATAAATTCAGAACCGTAGGCAGGCTATGTATTCTAAATCGATACGACGTGAAAATTTTAAATTTTTGATTTTAGAGTTCTATTGCAGTATGTAACAAAGGTTACCGAGTATGCACTGCCTATTCAATATATTCGCCTAAAAATAATATATAATGGAATTGATCTACGAACCCTGGCCCTGGTATATTTCCGGGCCTTTAATTGCGGCAACGATGTTCGTGTTGCTCTATACGGGAAAACAATTTGGAATGTCTTCTAACCTACGTACCATGTGTTCTGCGACAGGGGCCGGTAAAGCGGCCGATTTCTTTAGGTTTGACTGGAAGAAAGAGAGATGGAACCTTATGGTGGTTTTAGGTGCTGTACTGGGTGGTTTTTTTGCTTCTACATATCTATCCAATAATACGGTAGAAATAAATGAAAGACTGGCAGATAAATTAAGCAATGAATATGGTATCCATAGTGCGGGAGAAGCTTATATGCCTACCGAAATTTTTGCTATGCAGAATCTGGGTGATCCGCTTGTTTTATTTGTATTGATCGCCGGTGGTTTTTTGGTTGGCTTCGGGGCCAGGTACGCGGGTGGTTGTACTTCAGGGCATGCAATATCAGGATTAAGCAACCTGCAACTACCTTCCTTAATTGCCGTAATTGGCTTTTTTATTGGTGGTCTTATAATGATACATTTATTTTACCCATTAATATTTTAAATGATGAGATATATTACCTACGTTTTAATCGGATTCTTTTTTGGTATTATAATGTATAAATCTGAAGCAGCTTCCTGGTTCAGAATTTATGAAATGTTTGAATTTGGAGCGTTCCATATGTATGGAATAATTGGTTCGGCATTAATTATCGGTGTGCTGGGTGTTCAATATATAAAGAGAAATAATATAAAAGCGATGGGCGGGCAGGAGATGCAGTTAAAGCCAAAAGATAAAAGCATTGCCCGTTACTTAATTGGTGGGATCATTTTTGGATTGGGTTGGGCCCTTGCCGGTGCCTGCCCGGGTCCTATGTATGTGCTTGCAGGAGCTGGTTATATTTCGATACTGGTGGTGATCGCGGCTGCTTTATTCGGAACCTTTGTATATGGCCTGTTGCGAAATAAACTTCCTCATTAAAAAAGCTTCTGCTATGAAAACTGATTTATATGAAGCCTATTCCTTTGTGTTCGAAGAGGAATTGCTAAATGAAATATCTGAAATTGGGACCTTTAAGGAAATTCCTGCTGGAGAAGTAATTTTAAGTGCAGAAGAGTACGTTACCTCTATACCTTTATTACTGGATGGAGCTATAAAAATTTCCCGGGTAGATGATGATGGTGACGAGTTATTACTCTATTTCCTTGAAAGAGGAGATACGTGCGCAGTTACACTCACTTGTTGTTTAGATAGAAGTAAAAGTGATATAAAAGCAGTTACCGAGAAGGATACCAGTTTAATTATGGTTCCTGTAGGAAAAATGGAGGAATGGATTGTAAAATATAAATCCTGGCGAACCTTTGTTTTTCAAAGTTACAGCTTACGACTTAAGGAAATGCTGGATGCAATAGATTCAGTAGCATTTCTTAAGATGGATAAAAGATTGTTTCAATATTTGCAGGATAAGGCAAAGGTAAATCAAAATGAAATCCTGCAAATAACACATCAGGACATCGCTTACGATCTTCATACTTCCCGTGTTGTTATTTCCAGATTGCTAAAAACCTTAGAGATGGAAGGTAAAATTTCATTACGCAGAAATAGTATTGTAATAATTGATTTATAATTTCCCTTGGTTATGTAACAAATGTTACTTGATCTACTCATACTGTTCATTACTTTTGACTTTATGAACCTACGATCATACATAGCAATAATTCTTGCCCTTATTATGTTTGGTAAGTTAATTGCCCTGGATTCAAATATTCTGGGGGAGATCGTAAATTCAGACAAAATTAGTTATGTAAAGAAACATTGTGATTTGAATGCTGGTAAGAAGTCTTTAGATGGTAACTTTAACCAGTCATCTGATGGAATTCAAATTACTTTTCATTCGTTTTGTAATTCCGTATTTCAGATAGAAAAACAACTGGAAGATGAAGTTGTTATTCAGCTCAATTTCAAAAGGAATTTCAAACACATTTATGCCGAAACAAGGGCATTTACTTACAAATTTGTTCCTCCTCCTAAATTATCCTGATTTTTTAAAAGGTTCATTTAACTGAACTACAAATTCTTATTTATGAAGCTGGAATAATCAGCTTCTAATCTAATTATATAATCAGGCAATAAACCTTCTTGGATGTTTTAAAATATTGTAAGCATATCGGGTTATTGCATTAAAAAATTTAGTGATGAATAAAAAAGTAAAGAAAAATCTTCTCGAATATGGTATTACAGGAACGATTATACTCACCTTATTTTTAACCGGATTACATACCGAAGTTTTTGGTTTTGTACAACGAGGAGTTTTAAAGACGGGATTAATGAATCCAGATGTAGAAGCAAAATCAAATCCGAAAGAACAAGCCAAAAAACCTAAAGCCGATTTCAACATGAGCCTTATCAATTCTAAGGGTGAACGCGTTGAAATGGAAGAATTTCGAGGTAAAGTCATTTTCTTTAATATGTGGGCAACCTGGTGTCCTCCCTGTGTGGCAGAAATGCCGGGAATAAATAATATGTACAATGATGTAAAAGGTGAAGAAGTTGCCTTTATAATGCTTTCTTTAGATAATGAATTTCAAAAAGCTATAGATTTTAATAAGAGGAAAGGTTATGATTTTGAAGTATATAAATTGGCCGGAAACTTGCCTCAAATGTACGCTTCCCAGGCAATCCCCACTACTTATATTATAGATGCAGATGGAAATCTGGCCTTAACTCATCAGGGTATGGGAGATTACGACACTCAGGAATTCAAAGAATTTCTAGACGGTCTCAAATAGGCTTAAGGTCAATTTAAATCTAAAAAATAAGTCTTTATGAGATATATTAAATTCTTAATGTTCTTGCTGAGTATTTTCATCAGCTCCTTATCAAGTTATGGCCAGGTGATGGATCCACCGAATTGGGAGGTGTCTGTAGATAAAGAAAAACTAGAACCGGGAGATACGATCGTAATCAGTTTTCAGGCAGAGGTTCCTGCCGACTGGTATTTATATTCAAGCGACTTTGATCCCGAACTGGGACCGATGCTTACCGAGATTAATTTTGGTGAAAATCAATCTTATGAAGTTATTGGTGATCTCATCCCTGTTGACCCAAAAGAAAAATATGACGAATTATGGGGAGGTAAGTACACTTATTTTACGGGTATAGCTGAATTTCAACAGCGTATTAAGATTAGAAGCAGTGTACCCAAAATAGAAGCTGTAGCCATTTATCAAATATGTTCTGATGTTACAGGACAGTGTATCCCCTTTGAAACGGATTTGGTATGGAACAGCAAGAAAGAGGATTTTTTACAAAATCAGAGTGCCAGCATAAAAGATGGAAATGATCTTATATCCTCAAAAGAATTGAAATCTTTTAAGAATGAGTTTAAAATAGAAGAAAAGGAGGAAGGCGGAGCTTTCCTTCTTACCTTTTTTCTACTATCCTTTGGGGCCGGTCTGGCAGCTTTGTTAACACCTTGTGTTTTTCCTATGATTCCCATGACAGTAACCTATTTCACAAAATCTAACATCAGTCGGGCAAATGGAATAAGTCAGGCATTATTATATGGTTTTTCGATTATTCTGATTTATACGTTAATAGGAACAGTGTTTTCTTTATTGTTTGGTGCCGATTTCGCTAATTTTCTTAGTACACATTGGCTACCCAATCTTTTTTTCTTTGCAGTTTTTCTACTATTTGCACTATCCTTTTTTGGATTATTTGAGATCCGTCTGCCAAATTCATTTGTGAATAAAATAGATGCACAATCTAACAAAGGTGGTTTGTTAGGTATTTTTTTTATGGCTTTTACTTTAGTGCTGGTTGGTTTTAGTTGTACCGGGCCAATTGCAGGAACAATTTTATTGCAAGCGGCTAATGGGGAAACTATAAAACCCCTAATTGGGATGCTAGGGTTTTCGCTGGCATTTGCACTGCCTTTTACGCTGTTTGCAATATTTCCCCATTGGTTAAAATCATTACCCAAAAGTGGAGGCTGGCTCAATACGGTTAAGGTTGTTCTGGGGTTTGTGGAATTGGCATTAGCCCTGAAATTTTTGAGTATAGTGGACCAGGTTTATCACTGGGAATTTCTTGACCGCGATATTTATTTAGCTCTTTGGATTGTGATTTTTGCATTTCTTGGATTTTACCTGTTGGGTAAAATTCAATTTCCACATGAAAAGAAAACGGAAAGTGCTTCAGTATACAGAGTCATATCGGCTATATTAATATTTAGCTTTGTGGTCTATTTGATTCCGGGATTATTTGGTGCACCATTAAAACCATTAGCAGGATATTTACCACCTATGAGCAGCCAAAATTTTAACATGAATACTTCAACTCTGGTAAGTGAAAACGAAGTTGATAGTAATATTACAAATTGCGGAACTCCGAAATATAATGACCTTCTGGAATTACCTCACAATATCCAGGGATATTTTGATTATGATCAGGCATTGGAATGTGCGCAAAAGCAAAATAAACCCATTTTTATTGACTTTACAGGTCATGGCTGCGTTAATTGCCGTGAAATGGAAGCTACAGTCTGGAGTGATCCAAGGGTTTTGAAACGGCTGAAAAACGATTATGTGGTAGTAGCGCTATATGTAGATGAAAAAACAGAATTACCAGAATCTGAATGGTATGTTTCAGCCCATGATCAAAAAGTTAAAAAAACCATTGGCAAACAGAATCTGGATTTCATGATCCAAAAGCTAAACGCCAATGCGCAACCATATTATACGCTGGTTGATACTAGTGGCTCTTTATTGAGTGCTCCAAAAGGCTATGATCTAAATGTTGAAAATTTCATTGAATTTTTAGACAATGGTTTAAAGGAATTCGATGCAAGACAAGAAAAGAATATTGCTTCGACAGGGATAATTCAGAATAAGGAGGATTAAATACAGTGTAGGGAGTATACTGATTTACTTAAAAATTTTGGAACACACGCTATTCTCTTAAAAAACAGATACTATGAAATTAAATGTTTTATTTATAAACGATGTACATGGTTATATCGCCCCACATCCCGAGCTATTTTATAATGAAACCGGGGAAGTGGTAGAAACTGCCGGAGGTTATGCTCATATTGCAGGATTCGCGGAACAAATTCGTAAAAGAAACCCTAATACATTATTCTTTGATGGGGGAGATACCCTGCACGGAACAAAACCTGTTGTAGATTCTGAGGGCAAAGCTCTTGTACCTATTTTAAATGCGTTAAAGCTTGATGCACTTGTAGGGCATTGGGATTTTGCCTATGGACCTGATCGATTGAAAGAGTTAAATACTCAACTGGAATTTCCGGTATTGGGGTGTAACATATATTCAGAAGATGGGTCAAATTTTTTACAACCCACTGCCATGTATGAAAAGGCAGGTCTTAAAATTGGCGTAATAGGTATTAGCGCTATGATCGTGGATAAAGTGATGCCCGAAAAGATGAGCAAAGGTCTAAAGTTTACCTCCGGTTTGGATGAAGTATCAGAATATGTAAAAAATTTAAAAGCCAGGGGATCTGATATAATAATCTTGCTTTCCCATAATGGGTTTCCGCAGGATGTTGAACTTCTGAAAAAAGTGGAAGGTATAGATATTTGTCTGAGTGCCCATACCCATAATAGAATTTATAAACCTATTGAAATTAATGGTACACGTATAGTACAATGCGGATGCCACGGCGCCTTCATAGGGAATTTTATTCTTGAAATAGAGGATAAAAAGATTAAAGCCTATGATTACGAACTTGTTAAAGTGGATGCTTCCTTACCAAAAAATACCAAAGTAGACACCATGGTTCAAAATCTGCTAAAACCCTATCAAGAGATAAGAGAACTGGCTATTGGTAGTACTACCGAGACATTACATCGCTATAATACCATAAATTCTACTTTGGACGAATTATTGCTTCGATCGATTGCCAATAGTACCGCAACAGAGATTGTCTTTTCGAACGGATGGCGTTACGGTGCACCCATTCCCAAAGGAAATATTACAGAGAACGATTTATATAATATTGCCCCAATGAATCCTCCTGTTTCCACAGTAGAACTTACAGGTGCAGAAATTAAGGAGATGTTGGAAGAAAACCTGGAGCGTACCTTTTGTTGTGATCCCATTGGTCAAATGGGAGGCTATGTGAAACGTTGTTTAGGATTACAAGTAAATTTTCGCATTGAGAATCCTAAAGGTCATCGCATCCAGGAAATATATTTTAAAAGTGACCATATCAATTTTGATAAAATATATAAAGTGGGGTTTGTTACCACGCAAGGGGTTGCTCGTAAATATGGTAAAAATAGAAAAAGACACGAACAAACGGCCGTAGCAGCTATGAAGGAGTATTTGAAGAAAAATCCAGTTTTTACACCCAGCAAAGTTGGAAGTTTTAGGCTGGTTTGAATGAGCTTATTTTAGAAAAAATAAATTAATACTCCGCAAAGTTTCCTGAAATTAAGGAATCAATGCATAGCCTTTTAACTGATAGTTCGGTAAGACAGTTAAAGCTGAAAGAGCCATTTCAACATACAAATTGAGGTGTTCTTTTTCTATATTTCTTGAAGCCATAGCCTGCCCACAAACCAAAACTGTCACTCCGTTTTCTTTTAAAAGCCTTAATAACCCCATATTGGGATTTTGGGTTTGAAAACGCTTTTTATATTCTTTGTCAGTTAAAATCGCATAAGTGGCCTCTCCATGTAAAACAGCCACAATATCAATCTTTTCATTAGATATATTTCCGGCTTTTAGTATATTCAAGGTCCGGGCAATTCTCCATAACCCCACGTTAACACCTTCTTTTTCCTTTTCGCTATCAATATTAAAAATCATTTTATAGGTTAGGGAAGTGTCAGGTAATTCAGCTGCATCTTCAAAATACTTGATCTTCCCATAACCTTCTATTTCAGGAGTCTGCCATTCCTGTGCTTTCATTTGAAAACTGATTGTAAGAATTATTAAAATCTTTAATGTTGTTTTCATAAAAATCTTTTTTTAATCAAAGTAAAGATTATTTGGTAACGGTAATCTCTCCCATATTTTCAGGAAAATCAAGCTCAGCTACTTTTCTTAATTTCTCTAATATAAATTCAGTTAGAATTATATCTGTCTTTTCAATATTAGTGCCTTTTGAAAATTCTGCATAATTATGAATCCCGTTTAGCATACCTGAATGTGTGGCAATTTTATATAGCTTGCTATCTACTAAAGACTCATTGTTAATTTTTATATCTGATATCCGTTTTCCAATAGGCCTGGAAAGATCTACATGATAATGAATGCCCGATGACTGAATAAGACCTCCCACAATATCCAATTTATTTTCAGGCTTTAAATTTGTAGCCGTTTGCTCTAATGTTTTTCTTATCTGATCTCCCGTCATTTCCAGGGTCACAATTTTTGCAGGATGAGGGAGTAACTTGTATATATCCTCACTGGTAATAGTTCCCTTTAAGGAAATCCCATATCCCACACCGGGAAGAAATGCGGCATCAGTTTTGAAATTGTCCTTCATCAACGTGGTCACTACTTTATCAAAAGGGCTTTCAGATTTATATTGTCTTCCAATAATTGTATCGGTTTGTGTAATTTTTTCTTCTAGTTGGGACACAAATGGCTTACGAAGCTCTTTCACTAATTTCTGCTGTTCCTCATCTGCTGTATAGGTATCATGCCATAAATAGTGATATCGCGTTTTGATGCCAGACAATTTTTTATTTGTAATTATCATTTCAGTTTCACCTAATACTGCAGCATCAGACAAAGCCTGCACTACGTAGGTCTGGTTGATTTTAATTGGTGGTTCTATAACATCATGGCTATGGGCGCCAATAATTAGATCAATCCCATTTATTTTTTCAGCTATTATTTTATCTACCGCCATACCTTCGTGGGAAAGCAAAACAATAATATCGGCTTTGGTTTTCAATTCAGGAAGATATTTGTCAACTGCTTCTATCCCCTTAATAAATTTTAAGCCTTTGATATTTTTAGAATTTCCTGTTAGAGGAGTATTCCTATACCCAATTGGCAGCAAACCAATTTTTAAATCACCTCTTTCCAATATGATATAAGGATCTTGAAAGATTGGGCTTCCGGTTTCCTGATCTATTATGTTGGCTGCACGCATCGGAAAATTAGCCATTGTCTCCAGTTCACGAGTCCTCTCCAGGCTATAATCAAAATCATGATTTCCCAGCACCATCAAATCATAATTTAGTTTATTCATCATCAGAATCATCGCTTCACCTTTCGTTAAATTCCCTAACTGGTCATCACTAAAAGTATCTCCGCCATCAAGCAGAATTATATGGTCATTCCCTTTCTCTTTTCTAATTGATTTTATAGCCGTTGCCATCCAGGCCATTCCACCTATTTTTCCCTCTTTTTCAAATCTCATTAGATTATCAATAGAATCGCCGGTTTGAGCGGTGGCATTATCTAAAGTGGTGGTGAAAGGCATATAGGAACCATGCATATCATTGGTATGTAAAACCGAAACTTTTTTAACCTTATCTATATTATTTGAATTTGTTCCCACAATATTCTTAGCAGATTTACATCCCGCCAAAAGGATACAAGAAATCACTAACAAAACTGATAATTTAAGTCCTGACATATTATTCATGTTTAATTTTCATTCAAATTTTCGAAAATAGGATCTTCATTGCTATCCCCCTGTAACATTTGTTACATAGCTTTTTATAAGTAAGTTTTATGTTTGAAAATTATGCATTTATCTGGTTAAACCTGTTGATTTTGAATGTTTTTAGTTTATTGTTATGAAAGATTTTAGATCTTTGATAAGGTCCATTACATATTTTTTTAGCTCCTTAATTGCACTCATTGTAGTATTGTTCATTGGTATCTTTTTATTCGATTCCAATCCTTCCTTATTTATTAAAAGTGAGATTTCTTCGGAAGCCTGGCAACCTAAAGATGTTGATGCAGAGTTAGCCTCAGGTTTTATGCCTTCGGATGTAAAATATGGGTATCAGCTTATAGCCGAATCTTCGAAATATATGGGACCTCAGGCACAAGATCCTGGGATGCGTTATGCTGGCAACAACCTTGCTTGTATCAATTGCCACTTAAAGGCAGGTACCCAACCTGGGTCAGCCTCATGGGTAGGTGTTACTGAGCGTTTTCCTCAATTTCGTGGAAGATCCAATAGTGAAGGAACTATTGAAGACAGAATTAATGGCTGTATGCAACGAAGTATGGACGGGGAAAAACTTCCTACAGAATCCCGGGAAATGAAATCTATCGTGGCTTATATGAAATGGTTGGGAGAAGATTTACCAGAAGAAAGGGAAAAAGAATTTAAAGGTTTCCCTAAAATCAACATTCCTGATATTGCGGTTAACCTGGAAAAAGGTAAAGCACTATTTATTAAAGAATGTGCGGTTTGCCATGGGGAGGATGGACAAGGTCAGCGATTGGCAGATTCCACTAAAGGATATCAATACCCTCCTCTTTGGGGCCCAGACAGTTATAATAATGGTGCGGGAATGCACCGGGTAATAACCGCTGCCCAATTTATCAAGGGCAACATGCCTTTTGGCCAGGCTACCTGGGATAATCCTAAATTAAGTGATGAAGAGGCTTACCATCTGGCCGGTTATATCAATAGCTTTGAGCGTCCTCAGAAAAGTAATTTAGAAAAAGATTATCCAGATCTAAAATTAAAGCCAGTTTCAACCCCATATGGACCATGGGCGGATACTTTTTCTTCAACTCAACATAAATATGGCCCATTTCCACCTATTATGGAATATTACCAACAGGAATACGGCTTAACAAAAAATAAATGATTAGATATTTTTCCGCTTTAATAATTTTAGCATTCTTTAGCCCCACTGCGTTGATTTCACAGGAACTTGAAGAAGATAAAAAACGCAGTATCCTTTCCGGGCAATTGCGTTCTTACTATATGAATACTTTTAATAAAGGATCCTTAAAAGATTTCAAGGCCCTGGCAATAGGAGGGAAGTTAAAATATCAATTCATCCCGAACGAAAACTTAAATTTTGGGATTGCGGTTTATAATTCTACCAATTTGGGATTACAAAATTTGACAATTCCAGATATGCAAACAGGAAAATTGAGCAGGTATGAGGAAGGCCTTTTTGACCGTTTAAATTTAGAAAATAAAGCTATATTTTTAATTGGAGAACTCTATGCTAATTATAAAATTCAACAACACGAATTTAGCCTGGGTCGTATGAAAATTAAATCCCCTTTCGTCAACCCGGAAGATGGAAGGATGATTCCAAGTCTTTTTCAGGGGTTTCGTTATCAATATACCCCCACCAAAACCATACATTTTCAAGCAGGGATTTTTAATGCAGTGGCACCCAGATCTACTGGGGAATTTTATGGCATTGGTGAAAGTATTGGTACATATGCTACGGGTAGGGACTGGTCTGGTAATCCCGCCCAATATGCCAATAATACAGATTCGGATTTTCTTTTTATTGCCAATGCAGATATTAAAATTACAGAGAGCCTGAGTTTTGAAACCTGGAACTATTTTATAGAGAACGTATCCAATTCATTTTATTTGAAACCCAAACTTGATATTAACGAAAATGTTGATCTCGAAATGGAATGGTTGCATCAAAACAGGATTGGTGATGGTGGAAACTCGATAGATTCATTGCGTTATTTTCAAGCGAATTCATCGGATATTCTGGGCTTGAAAGTGAAATATAACTGGAGCGATAATACTTCTTTATCATTAGGCTATGACAGAATTCTTCCTCACGGTCAGTTCATTTTTCCACGAGAATGGGGACGGGAATTCCTATTTAGTTTTCAAAAAAGGGAGCGAAGCGAAGGTTCCGCAGACAACCATGCATTAATTATTTATTATGATGATACTTTTACTTTAGGCGATCCTCAGTCAAAAATAAAATCGGTTCTTAGTATAGGCCACCAATGGAAACCTTCAGTTTTAGATCCTGAATTAAATAAATATGCGGTACCTGATTATACCCATATAAATCTTGATTTATTTTTCTCTTTTAAGAAATTGAAAAACCTAAAACCGGAACTATTATTTGTAACTAAATTCGCAAATGGGGATTTTCCTGATAACCCAAATTTTTATCTAAATAAGACAGATTTATTTCACGTGGATCTAATTTTGAATTATAATTTTTAGAATATATTTTAACCTGCGTAAATAAGGAGTTCTATAGTTGGGTTAGTACCTTTTTCAATTTGTCGGCAATTTCATCGGCGATGTGCTCTAATTCTTCGTTTTCAACAGCCTGCATCGATGCCATTGGATTTACGGCGGCAACTTCAATTTTTCCCTTTTCCAGTTCCTGAACTATTACATTACATGGTAACATAGTACCGATTTTATCTTCTGCCTGCAAAGCTTTGTGAGCATAAGGGGCATTACAGGCTCCCAGGATACGATAGTTTTTAAAATCGATGTCTAGTTTTTTCTTAAGGGTTTCCGTAACATTTATTTCTGTTAAAACTCCAAAACCTTTTTTTTCCAGTTCATCGGTTACTTTTTTAATTACTGCCTCAAATTCGCCGGTAATGGTCTTATCAAAATAATATTTCATAGCTTTTATTTTTTAATTAAGTTTCAATATAAGACTATATAAAGAGATATTCAGTAACGATTGTTACATAAACTGAAGACATCTTTTTTATGTAACAAAGGTTACATGGCGTAGATATCATTTCTTATATATTTGAAATTCATATGCTAATAAAACAATATATAGCGATAATTATGCTGGTGATTTTTTCCGGAAAACTTATCACCATAGATTCTGAATTATTTAGTTTGTTACTTAAGACTAATGAAATTGTGCTATTAAACCCTATTTGTGAGAAGAAAAGTGACGATATGAAGAAATTGGGCTACCAATTTAAAGCTTCTTCCCGGGTGCATGTATTGAAACTAGCCAGGATCTGTTCTAATAATTATCAACAGCCTGTAGGAAAAGATATTCCTGAAGTTTCATACTCTGTAGATAAGCAATTCAAATATCGAAAACTTCAAAAAAGTAATGACCACTCTAAAAAATTATACCCACCTCCTAAATATTCAATGGTGATTTGACTAGAACTGGTTTAGATATACGTTATGCTAAACTAATTTATACACCTAAACTATTGAAATTAATGAAAGCAAAAATTTCTGTATCCTATAGATCGGTACAGCTATTTCGCATATTACTTAGCGGAATATTTTTAGTAGCAAGTTTTAATCATATTTTAAATCTTGAAAAGACATTAAACCGAATTGATCAGGCAAGGTTTAAAGGTATAGCCTACTTTTTTGGGAATCCGGAGTACCTGGTGATCATATCTGGAATAGTAATGATGATTGCAGGCTTTTTTCTCCTGATTGGCTTTAAGACACGCTGGGCAGCGATAGCTCTTGCTGCTGTTATTATACCAATTACATTAACCGTCCAGGTTGGACAAATTCACACTTTAGGACCTCTTTTTAAAAATATAGCAATCTTAGGGGGACTCCTGTTTTTTATATTAAACGATATTCAAACTTTTAAAAAAGAAAAATTATGAAAAAGCTAATTTTAGGATTATTTATCCTTACACTAACGTTCACAAATGTATTAAACGCGCAAACCTCCAAACAGGATCACCACTCACATAATTATGTGGTGCTCACTAAAAAGATCCCCCAACTCCAGCCAATAATTTTGACGGCTGAAGCCCTGGCGGAAGAAGATGGGAAGAGCTTTGGCGATTTTCAGGCGATCATCTGCGGAAAGACTGTTGAAGATCTCACTGATAAGGAAATGATGAAAAAATTTATTGAAAAAGCTCAAAAAGCCCACGTTAAAATTGTGGTGTGTGGGTTTTCTCTGAAAAAATTCAAAGTCAGTAAAGAAGATATTCCTGAGGAACTTGAAGTCGTAGACAATGGCATCTTGCATGATTTTCAACTTCAAAAGAAAGGCTATTTGAGTATAGAACTCTAAATAGTTAGATGTTTATTTAATTGAAGTATAAACCATAAGGGCTAAGGTTCTTATGGTTTATTTTATTATTTATCAATTCTCTGCTATAAATTGCTATTTTTGTACTCTGTGCAAATCAAAAATCAAATAAAAGCCTTATTTCTTCTCAGCATTTTTATGCTGATGTCCTTTCATCAGGTCATACCTCATGCACATCACGAACATAAGGAGAAGAAAGAGGAGATTGCGCATCATCATTCAGGTGAAGATCATCATCACCAGGATAAGAACGAAGAGAATAATTCAGGAGATTTTCTATCCTATTTATTAGCGATTCATTCTCATACCTCTACTTCCAGTGAAATTCTCGTTCTAAAAGAACATTCGGAAAATTTCAGATTTCAAAAGACAGAAATTAAAAAGAAAACCGATCAGGAATTTTATAATGTAGATTGGGTGTTAATCGATCAGGAATCACTGAAGTTAAAAATTTATCAATCTCCCAACCATTATTTCAATCCCTATTTATCCTTACTCTCGCTTCGGGGACCGCCCCAATTAGTTTAATCACTAAGTCGTGCCGTTGTTTTTTAACAGCAGGCAGACCCTTGTTTTATAGATTAAACTAAAATCAAAATTTATGTACAGATATATAGTTTCCGCTATTTGCGGAATCCTTATCTCTATTGGCTCTTTTGCTCAAAGTCCCGGAGTAAAAGGTGTTCTGGATGAAATAAGCCGGAATAACAGACAGCTTAAGGCTTACCAGTCATACATGGCCAGTCAGACCCTTAGCAACAAGACAGATAACAACCTTCAGGATCCTGAGGTTTCAGCCTTTTATCTTCCATTTGGAGAACATGAGACTGGTAATTATTCAGAATACCAAATCTCACAGAGGTTTGAATTCCCCAGCGTTTACAGTGCCCGAAGCAAAAGGATAGAAAGGCAGAAAGAACTACTTGAGTTTGAGTATAATGCCGTGCGGCAGGAAGTACTTTTAAATGCTAAAAAACAGCTTTTGGAGCTACAAATTCTGCAGAAGCGAAAGAAGCTGGAGCAGGAAAGAGTTGAGCAGGCCAAAGAGGTTTATGATCAGATCCGGCGTTTATTTGAAGCCGAACAGATCGGTATTTTGGAACTCAATAAATCTAAAATAGCCTGGTTGCAGGAACAGTTTGAAATAGACCAGATTAATATCCAGATCAGGAATACGCTTTTAAATCTTCAGAAATTAAATGGCGGAAATGCTGTTAATACAGATCAGATCCAGTTGATGGAAGATTCTGAATTAGCAACTATGCAGAGGCTATGGGAAGAAAAACTTTCCGCAGACGCAGAGGTTCAGCAATTAACTGCCCGTGAAGCTTTGGCTGAGCAGCAGGTAAAACTGGAAAAGAATAAGATCCTTCCCAACCTAAGCATAGGCTATAATTATCAGGGAGTGAATTCCAATAATTATTCCGGGTTCTTAGGCGGCCTTTCAATTCCCCTATGGAATAGCAATAATAAAGTGAAGGCAGCTAAAGCAAATCTCGAGTTTACCCAGGCCAATACGGGTGCCGAAACCGCTGAACTTTATACCCGGTTTCAGGAGAACTATCAGCAATATCAATTATTAAAAAGAAAATTTGAGGAATACGAAGAGACTTTCAAGGATCTGAATTCCGAAGAACTTTTATTCAAAGCCTACGAGCTTGGTGAACTTTCCTTTCTGGATTATTACCGGGAAGTTGAATTCTACAGGCAGGCTTACAATAAGAAGCTGGAAATGGAGAAAGAACTCCTTCAGCTAAAAGCAACCCTATTAAAACATCAATTATAATTAAAATTTAAAAATATGAATTTCAGGAATTTATTTTTCGCAGCAATATTAGTATTTGGATTTTCAGCATGTAGAGATACTGCCAAAGAGGATCACGGTCATGAGCATGAGGAAGGCACCGAAACTCATGAGGAAGATGCGCATGGACATCCCCATAATGAAGATGGAAGTCATATGGAAGGAGATCATATGGAGCAGGAAGAATTTAAAGTAGGTGAGGATTCATTGGAAATGCATGAAGAATCTGATCATCATACGCATGATGACGGAACCGAGCATGAAGATCATTAAAAAATAGAAATTTAACATGAAATATATTTATATAACATGCATCGCACTTTTTCTTTTTTCCTGCGGAAATAACGAGGAAGCAGAACACGCGCATGATGCAGAAGGAAACCATGTAGGCTCCGAAGTTCCTGCGATTAGTAAAACCATTTGGACAAACCAGACAGAACTTTTCGTGGAATTTCCGGCTTTGGTGGAAGGCAGAACCAGCAAATTTGCAGCTCATTTTACGGTGTTGGACAAACATCAACCTGTTCGTAAAGGTTCAGTAACGGTGAGCCTTATTAAGGGAGAAACCGGGATTCGCCATAAGGTGGATGCCCCTTCATCCCCAGGAATTTTTTCACCCGCTTTACAGCCGAAAACGCCTGGAACCTATGATCTGGTCTTTGATCTGAAAACTCCTGAGTATTCAGATAGAATCGTGATCGAAGATGTACAGGTTTATGCTTCTGCAGAAGAAGCTTCAAAGAATGTAGCGGAAGCAGAAGAAGGCGGCATCAGCTTTTTAAAGGAGCAGGCCTGGAAAATCGATTTTCAGACGGAACCTGTCACACAGGGAGAAGTGTATGATGTTGTTCATACTTCCGGAATTTGGCAGGCTGCCCCGGGAACTTATAAGACCCTGGCGGCAGGAGCTAATGGAATGGTGAATTTTGTTTCAGAAAACCTTACAGAAGGCACCGAGGTGAAAAGAGGGCAATTATTGATGAACCTGAGCAGTGAAGGACTTTCTTCCAATAATGTACAGGCAGAGATTGCCCAGGCTAAAGCCAGATATGATCAGGTCAAAGCGGAATATGAACGGAAGAAAGAACTCTACGAGGATAAGATTGTTCCCAAGGCGGAATTCGAAAAGGTGGAAAGCGATTTTCGCGTAGCCGAAGCGAATTACCGGGCGCTTGCTTCTAATTACGGCGCAGGCGGGAAGCAAATTAGAGCTCCCTTTGCCGGGTTTATTAAATCCATCAGTACCTCTAACGGAAATTATGTGGAACAGGGAGCACAACTTGTCACCGTCGGGACCGATAAATCACGAATATTGAAAACACAGTTAAGTGCCTCTCACAATCCAAGTAAAGAATCAATTGCCAACGTGTGGTACAAGAGTGAAAATGGAGAATGGAAGGAAGTGGAAGGTTCAGATAGCTCGATAATTTCGGTAGGCAAGGAAGTGGAAGACCGAAAACCGATGATCCCGGTATTTATCAAGGTAAATGATGTGGTTGAAATGCCTGAAGGTAGTTTTACTGAAGTCCAGATTGCTCTGGGTGAAGCTGAAAATGGAATTGTAGTTCCTGAAGCGGCTTTACTGGAAGATTATGGAAATTATTCTGTTATCGTACAAACTGGTGGCGAGAGTTACGAAAGAAGACCTGTAAAGATCGGGAAGCGAAATGGTAAGCACGCGCAGGTTCTTAGCGGACTTGAAGCTGGAGAAGTTGTGGTAACCACAGGTTTCTACCAGGTCAAAATGGCTTCTATGTCCGGTACAACTCCTGCACACGGCCATGATCATTAATCCTGAAAAAGAAACTAGATGTTAAATAAAATATTATCAATTTCGCTTCAGAACAGGCTTTTGGTTCTTCTGGCAGCGGTTGTACTGAGTATTACCGGGTTTTACCTCGCACGTAATATGAACGTAGATGTATTCCCTGATCTTACTGCACCTACTGTGACCATACTTACGGAAGCCCACGGTATGGAGTCGGAAGAAGTAGAGAAACTAGTGACCTACCAGCTTGAGACCGCGATGAATGGCTCGCCAAATGTGAGAAGGATTCGTTCTTCTTCTGCGGCAGGAATTTCTATCGTTTGGGTTGAATTCGACTGGGGCACCGATATTTATAAAGCCAGACAGATCGTAAGTGAGCGTATTCCAATGGTTCGTGAAAACCTGCCCAGTGGGATCGGTGCTCCCACAATGGCACCTATTTCTTCCATTATGGGAGAAGTAATGTTGCTGGGAGTCACTTCAGACAGTCTTAGCCCTATGGAGTTAAGAACATTATCAGACTGGCAGATCCGTCCGCGTATTAAAGCTATCGGAGGGATTGCCAACGTAGTGGTGATTGGAGGTGATTATAAGCAATACCAGGTTTTTGCTAATCCCGGAAAAATGAAATATTACGACGTAAGCCTTGAAGAGCTTACTGAGAAAGTCCGGGAAGCGAATACTAACGCCCCGGGTGGTTTCCTGAATGAATATGGAAATCAGTATATCATTAAAGGAAATGGAAGAGCCTATGCTTTAGAAGATTTGGAAGAAGCTGTGGTCAAGCAGGTAAATGGCCAGAGCATCAAGATCAAAGATATAGCTGAAGTGCAAATTGGATCTGCCGATAAAATTGGTGATGGTTCCCTGAATGCAGAACCGGCGGTTATCCTCACTATATCCAAGCAACCCGATGTGAATACACTGGAGCTTACAGAAAGGCTTGATGAAGCCATCGCCGAACTGGAGACCAGTCTTCCTGAAAGCGTAGAGATCAAAAGCCAGATCTTCCGACAAGCCGATTTTATTGATGCTTCCATAAGTAATCTTAATATGACGCTGCTGGAAGGAGCATTTTTTGTAGTGATTGTACTCTTTATTTTCTTAATGAACTGGCGTACAACCCTCATTTCGCTGCTGGCAATTCCAATTTCATTACTGGTGTCAATAATTGTTTTGAAAATGCTTGGGTATACCATCAATACAATGAGTTTAGGAGGTATGGCTATTGCAATTGGAGCTTTGGTAGATGATGCCATCATTGATGTTGAGAACGTTTACAAACGCCTTCGGGAGAACATTCGAAAACCAAAAGCTGAAAGGCAGGGGGTTATTACAGTGGTAAGGGAAGCTTCGGTTGAAATTAGAAGTTCGATCATCATTGCGACACTTATCATTATTGTTTCTTTTGTACCGCTATTTTTTCTTGGCGGAATGGAAGGGCGATTGCTGAAGCCTCTCGGAATAGCATTTATAACTTCAGTCCTGACTTCTTTGGTGGTGGCGGTAACCGTCACTCCTGTATTGTGCACCTATCTTCTGAAAAAGGAAAAGATGCTGAAGAAACAGGCTGAAGGGACTAAAGTTGAAAGATGGTTACAGAAGTCTTATGCTGATATTCTAAATAGAGCATTAAGGATTCCCAAAACAGTGATAACGGTCACAGTGATCGCTTTTTTACTGAGTATTGCCCTCTTTACTCAATTAGGAAGAAGTTTTCTTCCGGAATTTAATGAGGGTTCTATGGTAATTAGTGTGGTTGGTCCTCCGGGAATGTCGCTGGAAGAAAGCAATAAGACCGGGAAACAGGTAGAGCAATTGTTGCTTGAGATGCCGGAAGTTGCTGTGGTTACCAGAAGAACAGGAAGAGCCGAATTGGACGAGCATGCCCAGGGGGTGAATGCCGCCGAGATCGATGTCCCGTTTACCCTGGAAGATAAGTCCAAGGAGGAATTTTTTGAAGATGTTAGAAATAAACTCAGCATCGTTCCTGGTGTTAATATCACCCTTGGACAGCCTATTGCCCACCGTATAGATCATATGCTCTCAGGAACCAGGGCCAATATCGCGATCAAAATTTTTGGCCCTGATCTGCAACAGTTGTATGAAATAGGTAAAAGCGTGGAGGAGAATATAAAACCTATCGATGGACTTGCCGATGTAGCTGTAGATCAGCAGATCGAAGTACCGCAAATCAAGATCACTCCAAAACGTCAGATCCTTTCCGCTTACGGAATGACAGTTGGCCAGCTGATGGTGCAGGTGGATGTGGCTTTTGCAGGACACGAAGTAGGGGAGATCTATGAAGGACAGAAGTATTTTGATCTGGTGGTACGTTATGAAGAAGGTTTCAGAAATAGCATTGAGAAAATCAAAACCGCTTTGATTGGTCTGCCGAATGGATCACAGGTGCCACTAGAGCAGCTGGCACAAGTTTCTTCGGTTAGCAGCCCTAATACCATAAGCAGGGAAGATGTGCAGCGTAAAATTGTCGTTGCCGCTAATGTGCAGGGCCGTGACTTGAGAAGTGCGGTAGAAGAGATCCGGGAAACTGTAAATTCTTCGGTGACTATTCCGGAAGGTTATAGGGTACAGTATGGCGGGCAGTTCGAAAGTGAGTCAAGAGCTTCGCAAATGCTTTTAATCACGGCCGTGATAGCCATTTTTGTGATCTTTTTATTGCTTTATTTTGAATTCAATAATGTAAAGCTGGCATTTGTTGTACTTATCAATTTGCCATTGGCACTTATTGGCGGAATCCTGATCGTTTACTTTACTTCCGGAATTGTAAGTATAGCTTCTACTATTGGATTTATAAGTCTCTTTGGAATAGCAACCCGAAATGGAATCTTACTCGTTTCGAGATATGAAGATCTAAGAAAAGAAGGTTGGAAAGGTTATGAACTTATAAAAACCGGGGCGTTAGATAGACTGAATCCAATCCTGATGACCGCTTTTACAACTGGTTTGGCGCTTATTCCGCTAGCCTTAAAAGGAGGTGAACCGGGTAGTGAGATCCAAAGCCCTATGGCGGTTGTTATTTTGGGTGGTTTACTTTCTGCAACCATTCTGAATCTGGTGGTTATACCTTGTGTGTATGAACTAGTAACCCATAACAATGCAGGTAATCAAAATATAATTGAATAGAATTTATTAATATAAAAAGAAGCCGTCTCAAAACCTCTTTTTCGTCACCCTGTCCCGATAGCTATCGGGACGATTCAGGGTCTAATAATTATTTAATTTAAAATTGAAAAGATTCTGAAATAAATTCAGAATGACGGATACTTTACGGTTTTGAGATAGCTTCTTAATTTTCCCAGGTTTCAGCATTCCTTCTGAACATGAGCGAAAGAGTGCTATTGTTGCTTTCAATTATTAGAATCAACTTTTTTAAAATTTAGTTTATTTGGTTTTTCCAATACTCGTTTTATTCTTCAACAACAGGCAGAACCCCCCTGTATTGGCGGACAGGCAACCGAACCGTAAGAGCAAAAGACACAACAGTCCCCTTCTTTAGGCTTAAGAACCTGTTTACAGTTTTCACATTCATAAAAAAACTGACAGGCAGTTGTGGGCATTAGCTCTTCCTTTTTATATCCACAATTCGGGCAGGTGAGCTCCGATTTTAATTTCAATTCCATAATAAATTTAATTTTTTCTACAGCATATGGGGTATATCCGACGCCATAGTAGGATAGGCGAAAATCATGGTTCTTAACTCCTGTAATTTCATTTTTGTTTTAATGGCCATGGCGAAAATATTAATGACTTCCTCTGAATTGGGTCCAATTAAATGAGCACCTAATAGAATCTGTTCTTCTTGATCCTCTATTGTTTTAAATGCGTATTCCTTAACGTTCAGACGTTTTGCATTAAACCAATCATCGGCAGATTTATAGTTTACTTTATATTGAATTCCTTTCTCGTTTGCCTGTTTTTCTGTCAATCCCACTGAAGCCATTGTGGGATGGGTAAAAACAACTGTGGGCATTGGCGGATAACTAACTTCTTTTTTATTCCCTTTAATAATGTTGGAAGCCAGTGTATGTCCTTCCAGAACCGCTACAGGAGTCAAAGGTAGTCCCCGTGTATCTGCTGCATCCCCGGCTGCATAAATTCTGGGATTAGAAGTACTTTGTAAATATTCATTTACCGCAATCCCCTTTTTTGAATACGAAATGTTTGCTTTTTCCAGATCAAGATCAAAAATGGCCGGGGGCCTGCCAGCTGAATTAAAAACTGCTTCGACCGTGAAAGATACGTCTTTGCCATTTTTATTTCCTTTCACATTGTAACCTTCTTCGGTTTTTTCTATACCGGAGACTTCAGTTTCCAGAATCAATTTAATTCCTAATTCCTCAGTAGCATTAACAAGATGCTCTACAATATCCTGTTCAAAGTTTTCCAATGGCTTTTTACTGCGATGAACTATAGTGACTTCTGCTCCTGCACGAGCAGCAATGTGAGCAAATTCGAAAGCAATATAACCTCCTCCTATAAATAGTAGGGACTGAGGTAGTTCTTTCAGGTTAAGAAAATCAGTACTTGATAGCGCATATTCCCCACCTTCAAAATCCAGTATTCTTGGTTTTGCCCCTGTAGCAATAACTATTTTATCTGCTTCAATAACTTCATCGCCTACCTGCAAGGTATTATCAGATAAAAATTTAGCGGCAGTGTGATAGGTGTCAATATCTTTATTTTTATATGCTTTTTCAATTTTGGGGGGCATGGCATCTACAAAGGACTGTTTAAATGCCATGATATCTTCCCAATTGACTTTGGGTATGGTATCTATTCCATTTCCTTTAAGCCTTTGGGCAAAATCGCGAACCTCAGTAGCTCCTATAATCACCTTTTTAGGATCACACCCCCGCAGGGCACAAGTACCCCCGTATGGCAATTCATCAGTAATCCCAACTTTAAGTCCTTTGGAGGCACATTTGTTCGCCGCAGTCATTCCGGACATCCCGGAACCAATTACAAATACATCATATTTTTTCATTTCATCTAATCTTTTTCTCCGCAGTAATAGCTTTATATCCAGTCTTATTAATAGCCATAAAGATTTCAGTTGCCGTTACTTTCGATTTATCAAATTCCACTATAGCATTTGAATTTTCATAACTTGCTTTTACAGAGATAATCCCCGGAAGCTTATTTACTTCATTTTCTACATGGGCTTCACATCCTGCACAAGTCATTCCTTCTATTTCAATAATTTTTTTCTCAATATTATTTTCAGCTACTACAAGAATTTCTTTTTCAGAAGCATTATAGAATAACCTTGAATAGTAGGGAAAGGTGAGCATCAAGGCCGTAAAAACAGTAATAACAAACAGAAAACTCTTTGATCGCCAGAAAGAGGTTTTTTCATCTTCGTCACATGCGCATTCTATTTCCTTTTGTGTTCTAGGCTTCAATTTAAGGTACCAGGCGAATACAAGAATTCCTATGGTAAGCCCAATCAAATAAGGTCGGAAAGGTTCTAACCAGGAAAACATGGTAGCAATTCCGCCGCTTCCTGCCAGAATAGCAATAAGTGGCGTTATGCAACATAAAGATGCGGTAATTGCTGTTAATAGACTTGCGAATGCAGAATTGGTTGATTTACTGGAAGATTTCATTTAAGCTATTTTTTTGAAGTCCTTAAGGAAGTAAAAATATTGTTCAGTAATGTGGTTTTCTCTCCAACTAATGAATAGTATAGTGTTTGTCCCTCCCTTCGAGACTTTATAAACCCCGCATCTTTAATCTTACGAATATGCTGGGAGATAGCAGGAACACTCATTTCTAAAATATCAGCTATGTCACAGGGACATAATTCATTCTCCATATTTAACAGGAACAGAATTTTTAAACGAACCTCATTTCCGGCAATAGAAAGGAGTTTGGTAATTTCTTTAAAATTATCGTCCATCTTATCTAAGGTCGCTTTGCAATTAAGAAGCTGCTTATGATCAGCTTGTGCTCTGGTACAGGTGATTTCCAGTTTCATAGTATTTAATTATTGAACAAATATATATAAGTATACTTATTTAAGCAAATACTTAAAAATATAAGTGCTTGGATATATATTACAATAAGAGTAGGAGGTACTGACTTACAATTGAGAATTATAACTATGAGAACAACATTCTAGCTAGATTTAATATTTAATCTCAAATAATATTAAATGGTATTATTGTACAATTTGGAAAAGAAAATATAGCTATTCAGTATTTATTCCGTACTAGGTTAAAAAACAAAAGGCTCCCGATTTCTCGAAAGCCTTATTTTTAGTGTACGAGTTTTGAACTCTTGTCCTCCGGGATAGGAATCAAATTGTTAGAAACCGGAAACTGATTTGAAAAAATGAGAATTAATTTTCTTTAATTAATATAAATATGAGAGATAGAAGAACATTCTTCATTCTATAGACTCTTGACCCAGAATTTTTCGAGTTTAATTTCTAAAGGTTTTGATGGAAAGATAAATTTCTCTATCGAAAAAATTACTTGGGTTAATCAAAAATCAATCAAATTGTGTTAAATTTTATAGGTATATGTTAAAATTCCTAAAAGTGTGCGTAAACTGTGCGTATTTATGAAATGACTAAGAGAACAACGCATATTTAAAGAAACTGTTAGCGCCGAATGCTACCATATTTTTAAACCATAAAAAAAGGGACAAACCTTTCGGAAGTCCCTATTTACAGTGATCGCGGCAGGATTCGAACCTGCGACCGTTTGCTTAGAAGGCAAATGCTCTATCCAACTGAGCTACGCGACCGGTGGTGCAATTCTGTATGTCAAATTCGCCTGCTTAGAAGGCAGATGCTCTATCCAGCTGAGCTACGCGACCATTTAAGCGGTTGCAAATATAAACCTCTTTATAAATAAAACAATGAATTTTTTTTAAAAAAATAATGGGGTAAAAAAAGAAAGACTCCCCGTTATGGAAAGTCTTTGAATATAAGTTATTTATTGAATTTTAAATTTCCTGAACAAACTCTGCTTCAAGAATTTTCGCCGTTACGAGTAGTTGGTTGACCATACTGGATGATTCATTGTGGCGTTCAAAAACTTCCACATATAAATTGTTGAATCTCCTGATCAGTTCTAGAGCTTTTAAAGAAAGATGAAAGAAACTGCCTCTGTGGTGCATTTCTTCGATATGCGATTTCACGCTTTCTATCTGCTGAAATTCTTCTTCTGTAGTGACGATAAAATCCTGTTGCTGTAGCATAACCAAAGTTTTTTTAGTCTTGCCAAGCAGGAGCATAATAGAATTGGGCAGTTAAATATAGTTATTTGTTTAAACCGTCGGCGAGCAAACATTAAAAATTCTATGAATAGCATCAAATAATCGGTAAAATGACATTCTGTGAGTTATTAAAAATGTCTTAATTTAGCGGCAAATTTTCTTAATCTTATTTATGCCCGAATTCTTATTGAAAATTTCTGCCTCGCCAGTGCGTGAGCAGCAGGCCGCAGACATCTTGTTAGCCTACAATAAAACACAATATTATTTACAGATTGTGTTGAGTTCGGGGGAATGGATCATGGATGTTGATCCAGAATCTATAGCAAAAGCATGAGCTACCAGTTTACGATCATAGTGCCGGTTTTCAACGAAAAAGATTGCCTTCCGGAACTTTTTATACAATTAAAGGAATATCTGCCGAAGGCTTCATTATCTACTAAAATTTTACTGGTAGACGATGGCTCTTCAGATGGGAGCAGTGAACTTATTCAGCAATTCTGTCTGGAAAACGAGCATTTTGGGTGCCTGATATTTGAGCAAAACTTTGGAAAAGGCGCCGCTTTAAAAGCCGCTTTCGATCATTGTGACACCGAATACCTGGGGTATCTCGATGCCGATCTTCAAACTTATCCTGAAGATTTTGAAAGATTGCTGCCACTTCTTGGAGAATACGACCTGGTTACCGGTTGGAGGAAAGAACGTAAAGATTCTGTGGTAAAAAAGATTTCTTCCAAGGTGGGAAATGGGATCAGGATCATGTTCACCAACGACCAGATGCATGATACGGGCTGCCCATTGAAAGTAATGAAAACCTCTTATGCCAAGAAGATTCCGATGTTTAAAGGGCTGCAGCGTTTTTTACCTGCCATGATCCTTCTGCAGAATGGCATTATCACAGAGGTTGAAATTCCGCATTACCCAAGACTGGCAGGGGTATCAAAATACAGTTTTAAGAATCGTTTCATGGGGCCTTTGCTGGATTGTTTCGCTTATGTATGGATGAAAAAATCTTATATCAATTATAAAGTAAGATCAGCAGATGAGTAAATTGCTCATCTTCGGGCTGGGCTTTTTGGCGCAACTCCTGTTTTCGGGAAGAATGGTACTGCAATGGTTCCTTTCCGAGAAAAGTAAAAAGATCATTACCCCCGTGATTTTCTGGTGGCTCAGTATCCTGGCCGCCTTTTTACTATTCGTGTACGGATACCTGCGCGATGATTTTGCCATTATGTTCGGCCAGACCATTACGTACTTTATATACATTCGGAATTTACAGTTACAGGGAGAGTGGAAACGATTGCCGAAGCTCCTTCAGATATTCCTGTGGATCTTTCCGTTACTACTGGTGCTCTATGGTTTTAATAATGATATTTACAACGCCAAGCGACTCTTCCGCAACGAAGATATTCCTTTCTGGTTACTCATGCTGGGCTCGGTGGCACAACTCATTTTCACCCTGAGATTCGTGTACCAGTGGGTGTATTCTGAAAGAAAAAAGATCTCGTCGTTACCCATGGGTTTCTGGTTTTTAAGCCTTGCCGGTTCCAGCCTGATATTAGTATACGGGATTTTTCGAAAAGACCCCGTTCTTTTGGCAGGGCACGGAATTGGGATCGTGATGTACCTTCGAAATATCGTAATTCAGAAAAATGAAAGTAAGGGATAATTATGTTTTGTTGCTTTTGCTGGTTTGTTCGGCTATTTTCCTGATCAACCTGGACGCCATTTTCGTTAATATCATGGAAGCGCGGAACTTTATCACCGCCAGGGAAATGATAAATTTCGATCACTGGATCTTTACGACCATGAATAACGAGGCGCGCTACGAGAAACCGCCATTGCCAACCTGGATGACGGCCATTTCCATGTTTATACTGGGAATGAAAAGCCTGTTTGCCCTAAGGCTGCCCGCAGCGATCATGGGAATTCTGAGTGTTTTCGCGGTGTTTAAAATAACTGAAAAACTTACTGCCAATTCGAGTCTCTCATTTACCACGGGATTGGTAGCTGCCACATCGTTCTACATTTTACTTTCAGGGAGGGATGGCCAGTGGGATATTTTTACACATTCTTTTATGCTTTGGGCAGTTTACTGTTTAATAGGTTTTTTCCGAAAGGAAAAAGTCTGGAGAAACGCGCTGATAGCAGGGTTATTGATCGGCTGCTCGTTCCTCAGCAAGGGCCCCGTCTCTTTTTACGCGCTTTTACTGCCATTTCTTATCGCTTATTGGATTGTCTATCGAAGTAAATTTTCCAAAGCAAGTCTTTTTCCCTTTATTTCGATGTTGCTGATCGCGACCGTCATAGCTGCTTCCTGGAGCCTCTATGTGTACTTTTTTGATTATTCAGATGTTACTGAAATAACCAATCGCGAGGCCGGCAGATGGCTCGATTATAACGTGCGACCTTTTTACTATTACTGGAATTTCTTTATCCAGTCGGGTTTATGGACGGTGCTGGCGCTGGTTAGCCTGATTTACCCTTACCTGAAAAATAGAGTCCAAAATACTGAAGTTTACAGATTTTCCTGGCTTTGGACCATAGTAGCTGTGATCTTATTATCACTCATCCCTGAGAAAAAACCGCGCTATCTTTTACCCGTTTTGTTTCCGCTAGCCATCACAACGGGCCTTTACCTGGAATACGTCTTTGCCAATTTCAAAAAAATGCACATCAAAGAGAGCTGGGTCCTATTTTTCAATTATTCATTGATCGCTTTGGTTGGTATCGCTTTCCCGATTGCCGGAACGATCTATTTCGGTGCAAAAATGGCCAATATCTGGCCCTGGTTTCTCCTGCTGTCCCTGTGCCTGGTAACTATTGCCGTATTGATGATCTATTTTCTCCGGAAAAAGGAAATAAGACAGGTTTTTTACCTGAGTATCTGGTTCATAATCAGCGTGCTCACGTTTGGTTTGCCAATGGCCCAAAAAATTGAAGTGAACCCGGACTTTCGAAGCAGTGAGACCCTTAGTTTATACGAAGCTGATCTTGGGTTAAAGGCCTATGAGTTTAAAAACTTTACGCCCGAGCTGATCTGGGAATACGGAAAACCGGTTCCCAGGCTATGGGATGGAAAGGATTTTCAGTTACCTGACGGGAATAAATTTTTATTATTGGCGACCGAGGAAGAGACAAGTGAAATGAAATCGGTATTTTCGTCTTACCGAATTGAAAAATTAGATTATATCGATATGAATCCGGTGGGGAATAAACATAAGGACCGCCTGTTTCGTAACATTTACCTAATCCAAAAACCAACCAAATGATTGATTACCCCATAAAATTCAGACCAATTCTCCAGGACAAGATCTGGGGAGGAAGTAAGCTTCGTGATGTTTTAAACAAACCAACAACTCGTGACAGAGTAGGGGAAAGCTGGGAAATTTCAGGAGTAAAAGGGCATATTTCAGTAGTAGATAATGGCAGTGAAGCTGGCAAGAACCTTCAGGAATTGCTCGAAGAATATGGGGCAAAACTGGTTGGGGAAAAGATCTATAAGCAATTTGGAAATGATTTTCCGCTACTCATCAAATTCATCGATGCGAAAACAGATCTTTCGGTACAATTGCATCCTAACGACGAATTGGCTAAACAACGCCATAATTCCTTCGGAAAAACTGAAATGTGGTTCGTCATGCAGGCCGATGAAGGTGCCAAGCTGAATATTGGTTTCAATAAAAGCGTAGAAAAAAGGGAATATCTGGAACATCTTGAGAATGGAAAGATCACCGATCTTTTGAATTTTGAGGAAGTGAGCAAAGGAGATTCGGTTTTTATCAATACCGGGAAAGTACATGCCATTGGCGCGGGCGTTTTGCTGGCTGAAATTCAGCAAACTTCAGATATTACCTACCGAATTTATGATTGGGATCGCGTGGATGATGAAGGAAACAGCCGGGAACTGCATACAGCGCTTGCGATTGATGCCATCGATTTTGAGAAGAAGGATGATTACCAGCTCAGCTATGAAAAAAAGGAAAATCAATCCTCAGAAGTGGCTTCCTGTGAATATTTCACGACCAATTACCTTCCGGTAAACGGGGAAGTCCAGAAAGATTATTCAGAACTTGATTCTTTTGTTATTTATATGTGTGTGGATGGAGAAGTGAAGATTGATGCGGGCAAACATTCTGAAATCCTTCAGAAGGGTGAAAGTTTGCTGCTTCCTGCAATTTTAAATGATATCAAGATCACAGGAAGCGGAGCAGAACTTTTAGAAGTTTTTATCGCTTAATACCCAAGAATCTCATCGATTTGCTGTAATTCCTCCCTGTTAAACTGGATGTTTTTGATCGCTTCCAGGTTATCTTCGAGTTGCGAAACCCTGCTTACTCCAACAAGTACTGAAGTGACGCGGGTATCTTTCAGTAACCAGGCCACGGCCATTTGAGCGAGACTCTGGCCACGTTTGGAAGCGAGGTCGTTCAGTTTCTTTATTTTGGAAACAAGATCTTCAGTGATCGTATTTTTATCCAGGTAGCTTCCTTCCGTAGCTGCTCTCGAATCAGCTGGAATACCGTCAAGGTATTTGGAAGTCAGGATTCCCTGTTCCAAAGGAGAGAAAACAATGCTGCCCAGGCCAAATTCGTCCAAAGTATGCAATAGTTTATCCTCCACCCAGCGATCCATCATATTGTATCGAGGCTGGTGAATGAGAAATGGCGTATTCAGTTCTTTCAGAATACGGGCAGCCTTCGTGGTGTCTTCAGCATTATACTGCGAGATCCCAACATATAGAGCTTTACCCTGTCGAACAATCTGATCCAGGGCGAGCATGGTCTCTTCCAGTGGTGTATCAGGATCTGGGCGATGGTGGTAAAAAATATCCACATATTCCAGTCCCATTCTTTTTAGGGATTGATCCAGGCTGGCAATAAGGTATTTACGCGAACCAAAGTTCCCATATGGCCCGGGCCACATATCCCAGCCGGCTTTGGTGGAAATGATCAATTCATCGCGGTAAGGCTTGAAATCTTCTGAAAATATTCTTCCGAAATTCTTTTCCGCGCTACCGTAGGGCGGGCCGTAGTTATTGGCAAGATCAAAATGAGTGATGCCGTGGTCAAATGCGGTTCGTAAAATTTGCCTGGAATTTTCCAGGTCGTCATGGTCACCAAAGTTGTGCCACAGGCCGAGGGACAATAATGGTAAACGAATGCCGCTTTTGCCACAACGGCGGTATTCCATATTATCGTAACGGTTTTCTTTTGGAAGGTACGTGCTCATTGCTATAGTTTAGTTCCTGCAATTTGCAAAGCATTCCTGAAGAAAACAAGAAATCTGGCTGCCTAATCTCAGTTTTTGCTGAAGACCAGTAAGGCGGTGCGCCCGCTTGGATTTTCCTGAAGATCGAGTCTTATTTCAGTTTCAGTTGCCGAGATCACGTCATAATTATTCGTGAGTTCTCCCAGTTTGGAGCCTGTACTGAAGAAAATGTTGAAATCTACGTCGTTGTAGCTATCGTACTCATCTCCAGAATCATTGGAAACCCTCCAGGTTCCTACCTGTTGGTCTCCGGTTCGGGAAGCTTTGAGGTTATTGTTTTCTTCAAAAGAAAATTCATAGCTTGCGTAGTTCGCGGTCTTATCATCATTATCCAGTTCAAATTTGGAAATTTGCCAGTTGCCTGATTTTACCATGATGTTAAGCTGAGCCGCTTCAGCAGTAGAAAGGGAAATATCATCCTGGTCTGTATCACATGAAAGTAACAGGCCAAAAGATATCAGCACGATACACATTTTGAATGTCTTCATTGGGGTAGAGGTCTTTTGTTTGGTTTTGTTTTCAACGCTAATTTAAAAAAGCTATTGTATATTTTTAAGTTAATTTTAAGGATTAACATTTGTATGCTAAGGTTTAACATTCTGATTGTCAGACTACTCAATTTTTACCTGTTAAACTTTTTAAAATTGATTACTTTCGTGCCCGTTAATCAACCAAATATCGGTTTATCGTGAAATTGAAATTTTATTTATTCCTGGGAATTACCTTTATCATCATCAATCTGGGCCTGGGAAGTTGGGGCCTTACGGAAAGCAGTGAAGCTCGATACGCTGAAATCAGTAGAGAAATGGTACTTTCTGGAGATTATGTACATCCCAGATTACTGGAAATTCAGCATTTCCATAAACCGCCACTAACGTATTATATCACCTCCCTGGGGTATCAAATTTTCGGTATCAATGAATTTGGTGCAAGATTCTTCCTTCAGGTATGTTTACTATTACAGTTAATTCTGATATATAAAATTGCCGAATTACTTTTCAAAAATGAAAAAGTTGCATTCTATTCCGCAGTCATCTATTTAAGTTTTCCGCTGGTATTGATCGCTACCCGCAATCTTACCACAGATGCTTACCTTGTTGCCCTAATATTGGCCAGTATCTATTCCTGGCTGGTGTATAAGAAGAAGGAAAAACTGCTGGCGCTCTATGCTTGCTATTTCTTTATGGGACTCGGCTTTTTGAATAAAGGACCGGTTATTATCTTACCAGTGCTGGTTTTTACTATTCCATGGAAGATCATCTTTAAGGAGAAATGGCGTTTGACGATCCATCATGTTTTAGGTTTTGCATTATTTGCGCTGGTTTCCGCCTCATGGTTTATCGTGATCATCAGGGAGATGCCGGAACTGTGGAATTATTTCTTTCAGAAGCATACGGTAGATCGCGCGATTTCCGCAGAAAAATTTCACCGGGACCAGCCATTCTGGTACTTCTTTGCTCTGGCTCCCGCAGTTGGACTACCGTGGTTTATATATTCTTTGATTTTGCTGTTTAAAAATTACAAAAAACAAACGACAGGATTCAACAAGGAAATCCAGGCGCTAATGTGGTCTGGAGGTTTGCTATTCCTAATGTTTTCAGCTTTTTCATCGAAACTTATTTTATACATTTTGCCGGTTTTTCCAATGGTTGCGATGATCGGCGGTTTTTACCTTCATCAAATTTCCGAAGGTTTTCAAAAAGCATTTATACGGACGTACTATATCCTGATCGCCTTGGTGTTACTCGCCCTTGCAGTGCTTCCTTTCTTTGGAGTCCTTCAGTTAAGCTGGATATCAAGACTTCTCGTGATCGCATTAATTGGAGGGTTTACCGTGGTGCTCTGGAGAAGATCCAGCGGCAACCGACTCTTAATGGGACTTACCTACGTTTTTACAACGATGGTCCTGATATCGTTCGCGATGGTAGGCAATCAAAATCCTTACCTGATCAATACAACCAAAGCACTGGTAGAAAAACTAAAAGCTGATGGGCTTGACGATGCCAAAAATATTGTTATTTATGATCAGCGGCTAAGTTCAACGGCATATTACCTGGACAGGCCTACCGTAACCGTTCACTATGACCGGTATAATACGAATCGCGAAGTACAGTTTGAGCAAAACGAGCGCTACCAGAACTATTACCTTGATATCAACGAAGAAAATGATTGGAACAGGTTCAAAAGGATGTTGGAGGAAGAGGATAATGTTTTTATACTGAAAGGACGAACAACATTACCCGGGGAGCTACAAACTTTATTGGAATCGAAGCAAATGGATGAAGCCGGTAAGTGGAAGATCTATTATTGAAAAAAGAAGCCCGCACGAAGCGGGCTTTTTTATTGGGACTTCAAAAAGGAGTATCTTGTTTGTGTTGTGAGCTTTAATACTATCCCTTTGGAGCCTCTTATGAATTCTAAACAAAAGTCATTCCATAGGCGAACAACTAGTACAAAGCTATGTCATCAAAGCCTATAAAACGGTTAAGGGGAAGTCAAAAAAGATTAATGAAAGATTAATGATATTAATGAAATTCAAATTTTGAAGTCGGAAAGCGAATTTTAATTAATATAGTTCCAGTTTTGAATAAAAGGCAGTTATATATTGGTGTTCTTGTGATCTCGGTATTGGGGCTTTTCATTGTGCAATACCAGTATCTCCGCATTGGGTTAAACCTTGCAAAAGTGCAGTTTGATCGCAAGATTGCCTATGCCATAGAAGATATTCGGGCTGATCTGTATGTGGAAAATCAGCTAACCTTTTTGATGGCCCAAAGCTTCACGCACGATGATTATTTCCGCCTGAGCAATGACAGTCTTATTGATGCTTCCAGTCATTTTCTCTATGATTATATTAAAAATGACCTGGTAAGCAATGGTATTGAAACAGACTTTTCATACAGGCTTTACACGAGGGATTCTGTCATCAGTCTCGAAGCACCGAATATGCTGGATGAAAACAATGACCAATTGGTTCGATACCCCATGCTGTTGGAAGGATTTTTACCCGAGCTGGTTGAAAAACCCATAATTCTTGAGTTGCAATTCCATGATCTGAATACTTATTTCTTATCGCAATTAAACGGACTTACCTTACCAAGCCTCATATTCATTATCGCCATCATCCTGGTCATCATCTGGATTCTCCGTTCTTTTTACTGGCAACGGAATGTGATTACAACTACCAACGATTTCATCAATAATTTCACCCATGAACTGAAAACCCCGGTTTTTTCAATAGGTCTTGCTACCAAACTGCTGGAAGAGCGTGCAACACCAGAGCAGCATACAGTGCTGAAGATGATGCGTGAGCAGGTAGAGCGGATGAAAAAACATATCGACAAGGTCCTGGAACTCGGAAACCTGGAAAGCCGGAAAAAGCTTTTCGAATTAGAGGAGCAGGATGTTTATCCGCTTCTGAAGAAATCCTGTGAAGATTTTGAAACGATGGCTCGTGTGGAAAACTTTCAGTTCACCTATGAATTGAAAGGAGCCGAATATATCGTGAAAGCTGAAAAGTTTCATTTGGAAAATGCCATTAGCAATATTCTGGATAATGCTAAAAAATATTCCGAAGCACCCGAGATTGCACTCCGAGCCGAAAAGATTGGAAAGCACCTTCAAATTTGTATTAAAGACAACGGCATGGGAATTTCAGCCAAGCAACAGCAGCATATTTTTAAAAAATTCTACCGTGTGCCCAACGGAAATTTACATCGTGTCAAAGGTTATGGTCTTGGTTTGAGCTATGTTTCAGAAATTATGAAAAGGCACAAAGGCCGTATTGAAATGGATAGTTTTGAAAACCAGGGCACCACAATTTGTTTAACTTTACCTTTGCGATATGAATAGCGATTCGAAAATAATGCTTGTTGAAGATGACGAATCTCTGGGATATCTGCTTAGCGAGTACCTGAAGATCAAAGGTTTTGAGATTGAATGGGTAAATCGAGGAAAACTAGCGCTGGATAAGCTGGAAAAGGAGAACTTTTCGCTGGTCATTCTGGATCTGATGCTCCCGGATATCGATGGTTTTGAGATCGCAGGCAAGATGAAAGAAACTGCTCCCGAAATCCCGTTTTTGTTCCTGACGGCCCGTTCCTTGAAAATAGATGTTTTGAAAGGATTTTCACTGGGAGCTGTGGATTATATTAAAAAACCAATCGATGAAGAGGAGCTGGTTGCACGGATACAGGCAATTCTTTCCCGCTTACAGCCAGCAAAATTGCCGGAGCAGGAATTTCTGAAAATAGGGGATTACGAACTCGATACCAACACGCAGCAATTACGGCACAACCAGGAAAATTACTCGTTAACTTCGCGAGAGGCTGATTTGCTTGCCCACCTTATCGAACACAAGAATCAGCTGGCTTCACATAAAGAAATCCTCGTAAAACTTTGGGGAGAGAACGATTATTTTAACCGTAAAAGTTTAAATGTATTTATTTCAAGGCTTCGGAAATACTTGCAGCATGACGGTAATCTCTCAATTGAAAACGTTCATGGCAAAGGCTTTATTCTTAAGGATCATGATAACAGGAAGTAACAATTATCATGCGTAGTCCAGTTTATTCGAAGGCCTCTCTAAATGAAAAAAGGAACCCTGTAAACAGGATTCCTTTAATCCATTTTTCCAACTGCTGAATCAAACAGTAAGAAAATCTAAACATTCTCCGTTTATAATTTGGGGCATCAAACGAAAAATCTGGTTTAAAAGTAAAAAATCATCGATGAACATCCTAGATGTTTAAGATATATTTCAGAAAATACTTACGTTAAAGTTTGCTAAAAATTTCAATCGATTGATTTACAGAGAATTCTGAATTTAACCAAAGGAAAAAATCTGAAATAACTAATCAAGAAACTAATATTTTATTTTTTTAATAAATCGATTTAGTTATATTGAAACCGCAAATTTACATCACTATTTATGAAAGGTTTTCAATATTCACTAATTCTTTTGTCATTTTTTCAGGCATTGAGCCAGCAATTCGACCAAGATATCCTATATCGCATCGAATCTCAGAACCATTTGGTGATTTCAAATGAAGGTTCTATGAATAATCAGTCTCCATTATTTCTGGTCAATCCAGATAAAAATGATGATGGCCAATTATGGCAAATAGTGGAATTGAAAAACGGGAATTTCAATATAAAAAATCCAAGGGCAAACAAAAGTATCGATAATGCAAATGTGCAAAATGGCAGTGGAAATGCGTTGATTCAATGGGATATAAACCTTGACAACCTTAACCAGGAATGGCAATTGCGGCAAACGGGAACAGGGGGTTATGTTATTTCGCATGCCGGTAACGGGATGGTACTTTCTTATGAAACTACTGATGATGCCGGCGAGAAGATTTTTCAGTTTCCCGGTGCCTCTACCGTTTGGCAGATTATACCAACCCAAATAACCGCCAAATCTGTTTACGATAAAAAGAAGAGCGATAAAGATTGGGAAAACGAAAAGATTTTTGCGATTAATAAGGAAGACGGTCACAATACGTTCTATCCTTATCCTAGCATAGCAGCTTTAAAAAAAGATAGTGTTTTTTCTAAGCCCTGGCTTCAGCCAAATTCCGAATTTTACAAAAGCCTCAACGGAAACTGGTCTTTTAATTGGGTTGCAAACCCTGCTGAGCGCCCAAAAGATTTTTTTCAGGAGGAGTTTGATGTGTCTTCGTGGGATACCATTCCTGTGCCATCCAACTGGGAAATGCATGGCTATGGTACCCCAATTTATACCAATTTCACCTATCCTTTTCTAAATAATCCGCCGTTGATCCAACCTCAGAAGTCTTATACCAATGAAACAGAAGTCAACCCAGTTGGCTCTTATCGAAGAGATTTCAATTTGCCTGAAAACTGGAGGGATAAGCAAGTTTTCTTGCATTTTGATGGTGTTTACAGCGGGATGTATGTTTGGATCAACGGTCACAAGGTGGGTTATAGCCAGGGAGCGAACAATGATGCGGAATTCGATATTACGGAGTATTTAAAACTGGGAAAGAACACGCTGGCGGTAGAAGTATATCGCTGGACAGACGGTAGTTACCTGGAAGATCAGGATATGTTCCGGTTAAGCGGCATCCATCGTGATGTATATCTCGTCGCCAATCCGAAAATTGCTATTAGGAATTTTGAAATGTCCTCCCGTTTTAACCAAGATCTATCGGAAGCTACATTTTCTACTTCAAGTCTTTTGAGGAATTTTTCGGGAAAAAAATTGAAAGATTTAAGCTTGGAAGTAGCGGTATTAGATTCATCAGGAAAACAGGTTTTAGAACTGAACCAAATGATCGATAAAATTGATAAATATTCTGAGGTTTCGATTGATTTAAAAGGGAAAGTCCAAACCCCGGAATTATGGTCAGCGGAAAATCCAAAACTCTATTCTGTAATTTTTATTCTGAAAGATGATAATGGCAAAGAAATAATGGCTGCCTCCAACAAGTTTGGCTTTCGTAAAATCGAAATTAGAAATAAACGGGTCTATATCAACAATAAACTGGTATTTTTTAAAGGTGTGAACAGGCACGATACGCACCCGCAATTCGGAAAGGCCATTCCCGTTTCCTCGATGCTTCAGGATATTAAAATGATGAAACAGAATAATATCAATACTGTTCGTACAAGTCATTATCCCAATAGCCCGAAAATGTATGCGATGTATGATTATTTCGGCTTGTACATCATGGATGAGGCAGACCTGGAAAATCATGGAAATTTGGGGATTAGCAACAACCCTAGCTGGATTCCAGCTTTTAACGACCGGCTGTCAAGAATGATTAAAAGAGATATCAATCATCCGTCTGTGATCTTTTGGTCACTGGGAAATGAAGGTGGTTCAGGCGATAACTTTTTTGCGATGTATGAACTGGCAAAAAAACTTGACGGCTCCAGGCCTGTTCATTATCAGGGAAAAAATGAAGCAGCCGATATCGATTCTCATATGTATCCTTCTCTCACTGACATGGAAAATTTTGACAAAAAGGCTACTGATAAACCATATTTTCTTTGTGAATATGATCATGCCATGGGAAATGCCATGGGCAATTTACAGGAATACTGGGATTATATAGAAAACTCCAACCGAATGATTGGTGGATGTATCTGGGACTGGGTAGACCAGGGAATCAATAAACCAAATGAACCTTCCAAACATTTTTTCTATGGTGGAGATTTTGGAGATCGCCCCAATGATCATGATTTCTGCGCCAACGGAATCGTTACTTCAAATAGGCAACCTACGGCAAAACTGGCTGAAGTGAAGAAAGTGTACCAGTATGTGAAAATGGAAAGAATCACAGATCGGGATTTTGATTTTAAAATTACCAATGATTACGATTTTTGGAATCTTAACAAATTTCAAATTTCATGGAAACTACTCGAAGACGGTATTGCAATCGAAAGTGGAGAAATACCGACTGTTGATTTAAACGCAGATGCCAGTGCCATCATTCATGTTCCGGTAACCAGCGAACTTTCAGCCGATCACGAATATTTCATCAACTTTTATTTCAGTCTAAAACATGCAACGGCATGGGCGCCACAAGGTCATGTTTTGGCTTCGGACCAATTCAGAATAGGCAATTGGTTGCAAGTTGCAAAAATCCCAAGGAAAGAGCTGCCGAGAATCCATGTAGAGAAATCCGGGAATAGTATTAAACTTTCAGGAGAGCAATTTAAAGTTGATTTTGATACGGAAAATTTCAATTTAAAGAACTTAATTTATGACGATCAGGAAATACTCCGCAATTCAGAAGGCTTTAAGTTGAATTGGTACCGAAGTATTTCTAATGATAAGTACACAGATCTTCGCTATTACCCGACCTCAGAAAGCACCATTAAAAAAAGTTTCAGTAAGGCCGAAGATGGAAAATCCTACATTCTTACAGCTGAAAAAGAAGTTCTGATTGATAGGCCGGGAGCAGCAGTAAGCCTGAAGTATGATATTTCTTACGAAGTTTTTGCCAATGGAACTATTGAAGTTCATTCCACTTTTAAAAAACCCGAAAATGAGCCACTAATTAGGCGGTTGGGTCTGCAATTGGAGCTTGATCCTGAATTCAATAAAATAGAATGGTATGGTAGAGGGCCAATAGAAAATTATACTGACAGGAAAACGGCGGCTTTTGTGGGACGCTACCAAAAAACTGTTTCAGAAATGGCAAGTGAAGAATACATTAACAGTCAAAGCCAGGGGAATCGTGAAAATATACGTTGGATCGAGATGAGCAGTGGTTCCGGCAAGGCGTTCAAAATTTCATCCCTGAATGTTCTTTCTTTTAGCGCAATACCTTTTACAGATCAAGAATTATGGGAGACTGATCATGATTTTGAATTGAGAGAAAAAAAGATCACGAAAACTTATTTAAATCTGGATAGAATTCAGCAAGGCCTTGGAAACGCCAGTTGTGGGCCGCTTCCTCTGGATAAATATATGATCCCGGAAAACCAGGAACTCAATTTTGCCTTCAGGATCGAAACCGTAGAATAAGCAATTTTGCTATTATTGCCAGATGAAATTTGTAATCCCGGTGTTGATTCTCGCCATTTTGATAATTGGCGGTATCTGGCTGAAAAGAAAAAGGAAGTTTTCTGATTTTCCCCTGCCATGGCGTAAAATCCTGAAAGAAAAGGTAGCGTTCTATTCCCACCTCAAAACTGCTGATAAACGAAGATTCGAAAAAGAAATACAGTATTTCCTCAGTGATGTTCGAGTGACCGGAGTAGGGTTGGAAGTGAACGATCTGGACAGGATCCTGGTTGCGAGTAGCGCAGTGATCCCGCTTTTTGGATTTCCGGAATTGCGTTACAGGAATATTAGCGAGGTACTTCTGTATAAAGATAGCTTTAATGAAGATCATCAAACCGAAGGAGAGGACCGTCGAATTTTGGGAAAAGTGGGTTCTGGTACGTTAAACCGTCAAATGATCCTTTCCCGTCCCGCCTTGATCGCCGGTTTCGAAAATACTTCTTCCAAGACCAATGTGGGAATTCACGAGTTCATCCATTTGATCGATAAAGCCGATGGTGCGGTAGACGGCATTCCGGAAAGTATCATGGAACAACAATATGTGCTTCCCTGGTTGAATTTAATGCATGAAGAAATCGATAAGATCAGGGCAAAAGATTCAGATATCAATCCGTATGGTGGCACGAGCAAGATTGAATTTTTCAGTGTAGCCAGTGAATATTTTTTCAAGCGCCCGAAACTTTTCCGAAGAAAGCATCCTGAACTGTATAACCTGTTGAGCAAGATTTTCAATCAGCAGGAAAATCAGAATTAAGCTTAAGTTTTAATGGAAACTTCCTACTTTTGACAAAAGGGGTGCTTGCTATGCAGGCTGAGATGATACCCGGGAGTTCGCTCCACACCTGATCCGGATAATGCCGGCGTAGGGAAATAACCAGCAACAAACAGATGATAGTTGCCGCGGGATCTTCACCTCACTGAAATTTTTAAGATGGAAGATATCTTCGGTAAATTGATTGGTTTACAAAGCCTGGCAACCGCATTCGGTATTGTGCAGGTTATACTTTCCAGGAGAAACAATATTCACAACTATCTTTTCGGGATTGTTTCTATCGTGATCGGGATGTGGGTTTTATACGAGGCACGGCTGTATGCAGATATTCTCCTGCACCTTTATTACCTGGGGATGAGTGTGTATGGCTGGCTTTACTGGAAATACGGCCGGGAAAGTACACCGGTACCAATTACTTACAGTTCCCGGGAAGAGTGGCTTATCGCATTTGGTATTGTGGCAGGCTGTTTTTTACTGATGCTTTACTGGCTGTCTAATCACACCAATTCTGATGTGCCGCTGTGGGATGCTGCGGTAAGCGCCTTTGCCTGGGCAGGAATGTGGCTCATGGCGCACCGGAAAATGGAAAACTGGATATTCCTGAATATCAGTAATAGTATCGCGATTCCGCTGCTATTCTATAAAGGTTTGCAGGTGTATGCGTTACTCAGTGTTTTTCTCTTTATAATGGGTGTTTCAGGTTATTTAAAATGGAAGAAAATTATAGAAAATGAGCATGAATTGGCAAAAGCTTAGAGCAGATTGTTTTCAGTTGGAAGAATTTCACCTTTCCCTTCTTGAGCAAATCGATAAGGAAAACTGGTGGAATATTTGGGTTCCGAAGAAATTTGGCTGTAGCGAATTATCTTTTTCGGAAGGTTTAAAATTACTGAAAAAATTATCAGAGACCGATGGCAGCCTGGGATGGACGGTTACTCTTTGCAGCGGCGCCAATTTTTTCGTCGGAAATCTGGATGATATTGCCGCTGGGCAGATCTTCCGAAGCGATTCCCGAGTGTGCCTTGGTGGCAGCGGGTCGGTAACCGGAACTGCTGAACAATTGGGCGATAATTATATCATCTCTGGTAAATGGAAATACGCCACCGGTTCATGTTACCTTTCTCATTTCACCTTGAACGCTCATCTTGTCAAAAATGGCGATTTTGTCTATGATGAAAATGGCGAAAAGCAGTTTCGGTCATTCATCCTGCCTAAAGATCAGGTCAGGATCGTTCAGGACTGGAAAACTATGGGTCTTAAAGCTACGGTGACGAATTCGTTCGAAGTGGACGCGGTGAAGCTGCACGGGAACTTCAGTTTTAAGTATGACGAGGTAAAACAGTCAGGAAGCCTATATCAAATTCCTTTTTCGATTTTTGCCGATTTGACGCTATGGGTGAATTATATTGGTATGGCCTGTCATTTTTGTGAAGAAGCTGAAAGGTTTTCGGAAAATCCAGGCATACAGGTTTTGAAAGTAAAATCAGCAGAACAGTTTGCTCAGCTTCTCAGTATGGCGGAAGAGGTTACCGCGAGCCTGAATTCTGGGAAACCACTTACCGCTGAAATTTCTCCAATCCATGAAACCGCTGCAAGTGCTGTTCGGGAACTTTCCGAAGAACTGATCGCGATATTTCCGAAATTGGGCATTCGGGCGGCCAGTTATGATCAACCCATCAACCAGGTATTTCGGGATTACTTTACGGCCACCCAGCATCACATTTTCAGTAAACCCAATTCTTAAACTTTTTTAAACTGACGGGTAATTGATCGGAAATTTTAAGATAGGATTCAAATTCAGGGTTAAGAAGCTTTAATTTTTTTGGCCTTTCCTTCAATTGAAACGAAATTGAAAAATAAAAAGATGAATTTGAATGGAAAAACGGCACTGGTAACAGGTGCCAGTGGAGGAATTGGAAGTGCGATCGCTCAAAAACTTTCCGCAGCAAACTGTACAGTAGCACTTGCCGGGCGCAACCTGGAAAGGCTGGAAGAAGTGCAGCAATCCTTACTTAATGATTCGATTATCGTGGAGATGGATGTTAGCCAGTCTAATAATGTGGCTGCAGGCTTTGAAAAAACTTTAAAAGAATTTGGTAAAATTGATATTCTGGTCAATGCCGCCGGGGTGATGCCACTTACTTATTTGAAAAACAGGCATCTGGACGAGTGGCTGGAGACGATCGAAGTGAATGTAAAAGGAACTTTGCGTTGTGTTCACGAAGTATTGCCGTCTATGAAAGATCAGAAAGCCGGGCATATAGTAAATATTGCCTCTGTTGACGGACAGGAAATCTTACAGGGCGGTGCCGTATATGGTGCTTCTAAAGCTGCAGTAATTGAATTATCCAGGGCCATGCGGATGGAACTTTCTCCGGAATTCAATATCAGGGTGACGTCTATTGAGCCTGGAACGGTAGATACTGATCTTCGGGAAGATATAACCGATGAGGAATTGCTGGAAGATAAAGATTACGGCGGCGATGAAGCAAAAATGTCTACTGAAGATATTGCTGATGCCGTATACTATGCGCTCTCGCAACCCAATTCTGTCAATGTGAATGAACTCATGCTGAAACCTACCGGGAAATCCTGATCGCTATTTAAAATTTACAAAACAACCTGGAAGGCCACTTCCGGGTTGTTTGCTTTTCAAGGTATTCTCTTAATCTTATGTTATAGTCCATCTCAAAGCGTTAAATCTCTCCCAAGACGCACATTGCTGTAGCTTTTGAGTTCATCGGGCTCAGGTTTAATAGCTAATTTGGAAAGACCTAATTCAAAACCTAAAAAGATCAACAATGAGTGATGAAAAAAAAGAAAATGCTAAAAGTCAGGATCTAAAGGCGAATACCAAAAACGCCGAAGGAAAGACCATGACGACTAATCAGGGCGTAAAGGTGAATGACACCAATAATTCCCTGAAAGCAGGTGAACGGGGGGCTTCTTTACTGGAAGATTTTATTTTAAGGGAGAAGATCACCCATTTTGACCACGAACGTATTCCGGAAAGAATTGTGCATGCTCGGGGAAGTGGTGCTCACGGATATTTTGAACTATACGAAGGACTTGAAGAATATACCCGTGCCGGGATTTTTACTGATACTTCCAGGAAAACTCCGGTCTTCGTTAGATTTTCCACGGTTGCCGGCTCCAAAGGTTCGGCAGACCTGGCAAGGGATGTGCGAGGTTTTGCAGTTAAATTCTATACCGAGGAAGGAATTTTTGATTTGGTGGGAAACAATATGCCGATCTTCTTTATACAGGATGCGATGAAATTCCCGGATCTTATCCATTCCGTAAAGCCGGAACCAGACAGGGAAATTCCGCAGGCGGCATCAGCCCACGATACATTTTATGATTTTGTATCTCACACCACAGAAACACTGCATAACCACATCTGGGTCATGAGCGATCGTGCAATTCCCAGAAGTTTACGGATGATGGAAGGTTTCGGAATTCATACTTTCAGACTGGTTAATGCGGAAGGAAAATCACATTTTGTCAAATTCCATTGGAAACCGTTACAGGGCACACATTCGATCACCTGGGACGAAGCGGTTAAAATTCATGGAGCTGATGCAGATTTCCACCGTCGAGACCTTTGGGATGCTATTGACTCAGGACAATTTCCGGAATGGGAATTGGGTATGCAGATCGTTCCGGAAGAAGACGAACATAAATTTGATTTTGACCTGTTGGATCCCACAAAACTGATTCCGGAAGAAATGGTGCCGGTGAAGATCGTAGGGAAAATGACGCTGAATCGTAACCCTGATAATTTCTTTGCAGAAACAGAACAGGTAGCCTTTCACCCAGGCCATGTCGTCCCTGGAATTGATTTTACCAACGATCCGTTATTGCAGGGCCGATTATTCTCGTATACCGATACGCAATTATCCCGACTCGGAAGTCCAAATTTCCACGAGATTCCTATCAATCGCCCGGTAAATGAAACCCATAATAACCAGCGTGACGCTCATATGCGTATGACGATCAATAAAGGTAAGACCGCCTATTTCCCGAATTCTATTGGAGGTGGCTGTCCGCATTTGGCAAAAATGGCCGAAGGTGGCTTTACTTCTTACGAAGAGCGAATCGATGCGAAAAAAGTAAGAGCTCGCAGTGAGAGTTTCAGCGATCACTATTCCCAGCCCGCTTTGTTCTACCGAAGTCTGACCGATTGGGAGAAGGAGCACGTAGCAGATGCCTATACCTTTGAATTGGGAAAATGCACCTACGAGCACATCAAAAAACGCATGCTGTATATCATCAACCAAATTGATGATGAACTCGCTTCAAAGGTAGCTGAAGGTTTAGGAATGGATATTCCGAAGAAAATAGATGGTCCGGTAAACCAGGCCTTAGGAGCTGACGATGATGTGGAAAAACATCAACCCGGAAAAAAGAAGAATTACCTGGAAAAATCTGAAGCTTTAAGTCTTACCCACCTCAAAACGGACAGTATCGCTACCCGAAAAATTGCCTTTTTGGTGGGAGATGGTTTTGATGGTGAAGCAACCATGAAAATGAAGGACGCCCTGGAAAAGGAACACGCGATGGTACATTTAGTAGCGCCACACGGTGGAAAGGTTAAATGTGATCACGATAAGGAGCATGATGTGGATGCGGCTATTATGACGACAGAAAGTGTGTTGTATGATGCGGTTTATATAGCTGGCGGGGAGAAGAGTGCCAAGGCACTGAGCAATGCGCCAAAAACCGTGAAATTCGTAAACGAGGCACTGAAACACTGCAAGGTGGTATCGGCAAACAGTAGCGCAGAAGAATTCTATTCTCATACTTTTCTGAAGGACTTTAAAGATGACAAAGCAGTTTTAATAGATCAGTCACCAGCTGATTTTGTGAAGCAGATCGCGGCGCATCGTAACTGGGACAGACGAAAGCAGGTAGACCAAATCCCTGTATAAATCAATAAGCCGGGATCTTCCCGGCTTTTTTATATGTTGTATGTTTATACTTCATTCCATACCGGCAACTTTAGCCATGACCTTGTTCAGCTATGTGTGTGGACGAATTACGGGACATCAGTTTCGAGAACCGCAATTACTCAACCACCTCATTCGCACTTCAGCATTAAAACTGGCACCTTCCAATAGGCAATGGTTGGGATGGTTAGTGCATTTTCTCTTCGGAATTTTTTTCGCTGGCCTGATGCTTTTTTCAGAAAATCTGTTCAATTTTTCCTTAAATGTGCTTAATACTATTTTAATTGGTTTTCTAGCAGGTATTTTAGGGATCATAGGCTGGCAATTGATGTTTTTCCTAAACCCTGATCCGCCGAAGATCCATCTTCGTAATTTCTACCTTCAGCTCATCGTAGCACATATCATTTTCACTACCACAGTTGTTTTACTTCAAACCTTGGAATAAGCCAGGCATTTGCTTAAAGGTTTTAATTGATTTTCAGTTTAATAGCTTTTAACAAAGGTTAAATAAAAGTAAAACTTTTAATTTTAATAGTAACACTATTATTTTTGAGGGAAATACTTTTAGAATGGATGAGTTGTTAAAAAATCTCAAGATTTCGGTAAGTGATTCTCTTTACCTGAAAGATCCTGAATCCAGTGAATTGGGAAGAAAGATTATCGGTAGCGGAATTTTACTGATCGATCGTATCGGTTTTGAAAAGTTCACCTTTAAAAAACTGGGAGTCGAAATCCAGTCGAACGAAAGTTCGATCTACCGATATTTCGAGAACAAGCACAAATTTTTGCTGTACATCACTTCCTGGTTCTGGGGTTGGAAAGAATACCAGTTGACCTTCGCCACCTATGGGATCGATGGAGCTTCGGAAAAACTGCTGAAGGCAGTAGAGGTGATGGCTCATCCCGTGGAAGAAGATATCCGTTTTCGACATATCAATGAGGTGGCGCTGAACAATATTATTATCAACGAATCTTCGAAGTCTTATCTCACCAAAAAGGTAGACGAAGAGAACCAGCACGGGCATTTCATGTTGTACAAAAGACTCGTGAAACGAATCCGGGATATGATTATCGAGGTCGATGAAAGCTACGCCTATCCCTACAGTTTAGCTACGACACTTATCGATGGAGCGCTCCACCAGCATTTTGTTAGCAAACATTTTAAAAGTATCACTGATTGCAATGACCAGATAACTCCTTCGGAATTCTTCAAAAATATGATTTCCACTTTGCTAAATATGAACTATGGAAAAGAATAAATTAACCCCTTTTAGACGTTTTGTCGGTTTGCTGAAACTGGAACGAAAAGATTTCCTGCAGATCTTTTACTATGCCATTTTTGCCGGTTTGGTTAGTCTTTCCGTTCCACTGGGAATTCAGGCTATTGTGAATCTCATGCAGGGTGCCAGGATTTCTACCTCCTGGTTCGTGCTGGTGATTTTGGTGACCATGGGAGTAGCGTTCGTGGGAGTGCTTCAGTTGATGCAGATCAGGATCCTCGAAAATGTCCAGCAGAAAATTTTTACCCGTTCTTCTTTTGAATTCATTTATCGCTTTCCGAAGATCAAAATGGACCAGTTGAGAAATTTCTATCCGCCCGAACTGGCAAATAGGTTTTTTGATGTGTTGACGATTCAGAAGGGTTTATCCAAAGTGATCATTGATTTTCCGGCTGCAATGGTACAGGTTATTTTCGGTCTGGTATTGCTATCACTCTATCACCCGTTTTTTATCATTTACGGAATCCTACTGGTACTGCTGATCTACATCGGTTTTAAGATCACCGGGAAACGCGGTCTTGACGCCAGTATAGCCGAGTCAAAATATAAATATCGTATTGCGCACTGGATTCAGGAAGTAGCCAGGACCCTGGTGAGTTTCAAAATTTCAGGACGTACCAATCTGGCGATCACGCGAAATGATGAGATCTTAAATGATTACCTGGACGCCCGGGAAAGTCATTTCCAGGTGCTTAAGATCCAGTTCATCCAGCTAATTGTCTTCAAGGTGCTGGTTACTGCCGGTTTGCTGGCCATTGGCGGAATTTTGGTGCTTAATCAGCAGATGAATATCGGGCAATTTGTTGCCGCGGAAATCATCATCCTCCTCATAATTGGATCCATTGAAAAGATCATTCTGGGGCTGGAATCGTTCTATGATATTCTTACGTCTCTCGAAAAAATGGGGCAGGTAGTTGATAAGGAGTTGGAAGACCAGGAAGGTGAGGAGCCGTTTGCGATGGGACAACCGCTTACGATCGAACTGGATTCGGTGGACTTTAAAGGTTTTAACGACAAGAAGATCCTAAAAAATCTTAGTCTGAAGATTGATCCGGGTGAACGAATTTTGATCAAAGGTTTGAATGGCGCCGGAAAATCTACTTTGCTAAGGCTGGTAGCGGGTCTGGTACATCCTACTGCCGGTGAAATTTATGTGAATGACATTTCTCTGAAAAGTATCAGGCTGAATCATTATCGGGCATTGCTAGGGCAATCGATCACGGAAGAATCACCTTTTGAAGGAACCATTCTTGAGAATATCACGCTGGGCGATACCTCAGTTTCCAAACAGGATGTACACTGGGCCATGGAAAAGACCGGATTGCTATCATTCGTGAAGCGACAGCCAAAAGGAGTCAATACCATTATTTACCCGGAAGGTATCCAGATGCCATATTCGGTATCCAAAAAACTGATTCTCGCCCGAAGTATCGTTCGTAAACCAGCTCTGCTGATCCTGAACGATCCGTTAGACCAGTTAGATGAAGAAGAGGAAAACCGAATTCTGGAATTCCTTTTTAGTGAAGAAAATTCCTGGTCGATACTGGTGGCCAGCAAAGATCCAAAATGGGAAAAATACTGCTCCAGGATCATTCAATTGGAAAAAGGTCGAATTAAAAACAACACCTAAAAATGCTTAATATCACTCATAATAAACTGCACGAGAAAGTAGACCTGATGCAATACAGCTCGGGAAGGAAGGTGTTCAGCGAAAGAAATCAGAAGTATTTCAATCGCTTCCTGATCGCCTTTGGGATCATCATTATCGTGATCCTGTTTCTGCCCTGGACGCAAACGGTCGCCGGGAAAGGCTACGTGACCACACTTACGCCAGATCAAAGACCGCAAACCATTCAGTCTCCCATTCCGGGAAGGATTGAAAAATGGTATATAAATGAGGGAGATCATGTGGAAAAGGGGGATACGATTTTACACATTTCTGAGATCAAAAACGATTATTTTGATCCCAAACTGGTTGATCGTACTGGTGACCAGATCCGGGCGAAGGAAAGTTCCAGGAATTCCTATGAAACCAAGATCCAGTCGCTTTCGGGACAAATTGGGGCACTTCAGCAGGAGCGATCGCTGAAATTGGAACAGGCCAAAAATAAGCTGCAACAGAGTAAATTGAAATTCCGAAGTGACAGCATTGATCTGGAAGCGGCTGAAACCAAGCTGGAAATTGCATCCCGCCAGTTCGAACGCTATGAAACCCTGAATAGTGAGGGACTGAAATCTACGACTGATCTGGAGAATTATAGACTCAAACTTCAGGAAGCCAAAGCCAAGAAGATCGCTCAGGAAAATAAATTACTGGCTTCTCAAAATGAGATCATCAACTCAGAAATTGAACTCAATCGCATCCAGGCTGAATATAACGAAAAGATATCAAAAGCGCAGAGCGATCGCTCTTCCGCAGAGAGTTCCCTGTACCAGACAGATGCCGACATCAGCAAACTTCAAACCGCGTATGCGAATTATGACAAGCGAAGAGGTTTATATTTTATTGTGGCACCGCAGGCAGGTTATATCAACAAGGCCATTAAGGCCGGGATTGGTGAGAGCTTTAAGGAAGGTGAACCATTGGTAGGCATCATGCCTTCCAATTACGAACTAGCTGTTGAAACCTATGTGGATCCTATAGACATGCCTTTGTTGCATCTGGGAGAAGACGTTCGGGTGCAGTTTGACGGCTGGCCAGCGATTGTTTTCAGCGGTTGGCCGAACAGTTCTTACGGAACCTACGCGGCAAAAATTGTAGCGATTGAGAATTTTATAAGCTCCAACGGTAAATATCGCGTCTTGCTGGCGCCTTATGAGGAAGAACATGAATGGCCAGGTGAGATTAAGATCGGTTCAGGAGCTACCACACTGGCCCTGCTACAGGATGTACCAATCTGGTATGAAATCTGGAGACAGTTGAACGGTTTCCCACCAAACTATTATTCGCCGGAAGACGCCGGAACAGGTAAAACTGCGAAAAAATGAAGAAGCTAACAATTATTTTTATCCTGTTATTCCTTACCTCTGCCGGGGCGCAGGAAAAAGATACGCTCCAACTGAATTTTGAGGAATACCTGGCGATGGTCAAAAAATACCATCCGTTGGTAAAACAGGCTGATCTGGTGGTGGATGAAGGTGCTTTCAAACTTCTGAAAGCCCGTGGTGCTTTCGACCCGAAAATCCAGGGAGAACTATCAGAAAAGAATTATAAGTCTACTGAATATTATAATCTTTTCAATGCCGCGTTCAAAATCCCCACCTATTATGGTTTGGAATTGAGCGCGAAATATGAAGAAAATTCCGGTAAATACCTGAATCCTCAAAACACGGTTCCAGATGAAGGCCTGTATGCTGCGGGAATTTCACTGGATGTCACGAACGGTTTGTTCCTGAGCGAGCGCATGGCGACCCTGAGACAAGCCAAAATCTACCGGGAACAATCGGCGGTTAAACGGGATATTCAGGCTGCTGAGGTATTATATGAAGCTTCCGTAACGTATTTTGAATGGTTTGCGGCTTTTCAGGAGCTATTGCTTTACCGGGATTTTATGGAAAATGCCGAGTTTCGGTTCCGGTCTGTAAAAACCGAATTCCGGGCAGGTGATAAACCAGCTGTTGATACTCTGGAAGCCAGTGTGGCGATCCAAAACAGGCAGATCCAGCTTCAGCAGGCAGAATTGGAGTATTTAAAGGCGAGCCTGAAATTATCCAATTTTCTATGGGCTGAAAATGATGTGCCGCTGGAAATTACCGAAATGGTGGTTCCAAACCAGGAACTCTTTGAAGAGGTGAATGCGCTTTGGCTTCCGAAGGAATTGGAAACTACCGCAGCTGAAGCTGTGAACCCCAAGATCCAGTACCTTTCGTATGATGTGGACCGCCTGCAGGTAGAGAAGAGGCTTCGGGCCAACAAATTGTTACCAGATCTCGAACTGGCGTACAATTTTCTCACGAATCAGCCGGAAGAATGGCAGCAACTGAATACCGATGATTATAAGCTCGGTTTGAAATTAAGTGTACCGTTATTTCTTCGGAAGGAACGCGGAGATCTGCAATTGGCAAAATTAGAACTGGAAAACTCCAGATACGAACTCGTGAATGCCAAACAGGAGATCAATAATAAGCTGAAATCCTTGCAAAATGAGATTGTATCTTACCGCCAACAGCGGCAAAACATTGCTTCGCTGGTAACCGATTATGCTACGCTCACCAGTGCAGAACAGCGCAAGTTCGAATTGGGGGACAGTTCCCTGTTTTTGGTCAATAACCGGGAAAATTCTTTTATCTCTGCAAGGATGAAGGAAATAGGGATCATCGTGAAATCCCTAAAAAGTCAGGCGGAGCTTTTAAAACTAACCACCCGGTTTTAAATATGAAGCCCTCTGGAAGAGGGCTTTTGAATTTTGTGTTAGAACAAATTAATGACCGTGTTCCCCGTTGGCTTCCTTGTTGAGTTCCGCCATCAGGTAGTAAGCATTGTTCACAGCAAACCGATTTTTATGATCCAAACTGTCCGGTAAAGTAATGGCCGTCCAGCCATCTTCTGTAGTATTGGCAGTAATTTCAACAGGCTGAAAATGATAGGATCCAGCGCTTTCTTCCACGGAAAAAACATATTTTTTTTCATTGTTTTTGGTGATTGCATCTTCGGGAAGGGCAAGATTTTTTGACTTTTCCACAGCAATCCTGGCTTTTACATACATTCCCGGAACCAGGCCTTTTTCCCGGTTTTCGATTTCAGCATGAACATGCAGGGCTTTTGGTTCCCGTTCAAAATTTTTACTGATGGACAGGATTTTTGCGGTCATCTCTTTCCCCGGTTTGGCAGAGGTCGTAAAAGTCACTTTCTGACCTTCCCGTACCTTCGGAACATCTTTTTCAAACACCATCAGGTCTACATGCACGTCTTCCGTATTAATGATTTCGAACATTCCGGCGGTAGGCTGTACATATTGGCCGGTTTTGATATTGACAGATTGTATGGCTCCCGAAATGGGGCTCAGAACCGGGATGCGGCTCTGTATAGAACCCTCGCTCAATCGTTTTGGATCGATGTGTAACTGTAGGAGCTGTGCTTTCAATCCCTGAAGATGGGCTTTTGCGCTTTCCAGTTCAGCTTCCGCTCTCTGAAAAAGTTCTCCAGATCCCACGCCTTCCTCATAGAGCTTTTTTTGCCTGTCAAAGTCTTTCCGAAGGAAATTCAGGCGGTTAGCTGTGTTGAGGTAACTGGTTTGCACCTCAATAATGTCTGGATGCGTCAGGTATGCGAGAACGCTTCCTTTTTTGACTTCATCACCTTCAATGACCTGGATGGCCTGGATATTTCCGCCAATTACCGGCGTCACTGTGGCTTCACTTTGTGGCGGAACTTCCAGGTGGCCGTTCGCGCTGATGAAAGTTTGCATGCTACGCTCTGTAGGTGCGTCGATCTTCATTTCCATATCAGCAAACTGTTGTTTGCTCATGACTACCGCTTCAGAATGTTTTTCTGCATTCTTGGTTTCCTGGGAAGTTTTTGTTTCCTCTTTCTGATTTCCACAACTTATAAATAGGCTTGTAGAAAGGAGGAGAAATATTATAATTTTCATGTTTATTTTTTGTTTAAAAAGAATTCAATGTCAGCAATTGCCAACTGATAATTTTTTAGTGCATCGAGTGCCCGGAGTTCCGATTGCAGTGCATTATCCAGGTTCTGAATCAGCTCGGTGTATCCAATGGCTCCTTCATTAAATGCCAGTAAACTGCCTTTTCGTTGTTCAGTTAAGAGTGGCAGCACTTCATCCTGATAAAAACTCCAGGAAGATTTCCATTTTTCGTAATTCTGAATGGCCGCCAGGTAGGAGCTTTTCAATTGCAGCTGTTGAAAATGCATATTCTCTTTTGCAATTTCCTGTTCAATCCTGGCAGTTTTAACCTGCGCATGGGCTTCTCCTGAGAATAGGGGGATGGAAAGCCCCGCCTGAAAACTGAAGAACCGGTCGTTGCCATTAATCTGCTGCTTACCGTATTGCAGGTTCAAATCGGGAAGAAAGCGGGAACGTTCTTTTGCAATCCTTGAAGAAGCCACTTCCAGTCTTTCTTCCGAAACCAGCAAATTAGGGTGATCGTTTGCAAGCTCTGGGAAATTTTGCCCAAGCAACTCTTCGGAAATTTCAGTTTGGGAGGGCACCTTAAAATCGCTTCCCAGCCAGACCTGCAATTTTTGTCGAAATTGTAAATAATCGTTCCGGGCTTGTTTTTTCTGGATCTCGATTTCCTGAATACGATTTTTTGCGGCCAGCATTTCCAGCCTGGAAATCGCTTCAGTTTCATAACGTAGATTTACGGCACGTTCTAATTGGCCGTATAGAGAATCCAGGCGTTGAAAAAGTTCCAGTCGTTTTTTGGCAATCTGTGCCATACTCCAGGCTTTTTTTACTTCCGTAGCCACTTCCAGTTCGGAAACTTCCAATTGCTTTTCTGTCAGTTTAACCTGATCCTGATAAAAGCGTTTTTTCGCTGGAATGCCCAGAAGGTCCATTCCCTGCTGTTGGATTCCATAAGTGGTATAGGTGCCTCCGGCTTCGCTGATTTCCTCTCCGCTGGTAAAAACAGTGGTTTTGCCAAGATCCCAGGCAGCGCCCTGCATCGCTTTTTGCTGACTGATGCGGCGTTGGGCATTTTTCAGTTTTGGGTAATTGTTCAGGGCTATTTCCACGGCCTGTTCTTTTGAGATAACTTCGGAAGTATTTCCCTCTTGGGCATTTGTCTTCAAACCAATCAATCCGAAGGCGATCACGAAAATGCTGAGAATGGGTTTCTGAATCCTGAGATTCCTTCGGTTTTCGGTCCATCTGTACAAAATGGGCAAAATGAACAGGGTGAGCAGGGTGGAGGTGATAAGCCCTCCAATAACGACGGTTGCCAATGGTCGCTGAACTTCCGCACCGGCTGAAGATGATACGGCCATAGGCAGGAAGCCCAGCACATCTGTCAGCGCGGTAAGCAGGATAGGCCTGATGCGTCTACTGGTCCCAAGCGAAATGCGTTTCCGAAGATCAGTCATTCCTTCTTCTTTTAGTTCATTAAAACTACTGATGAGCACCAACCCGTTCAAAACAGCCACTCCAAACAATACAATGAAGCCCACGCCGGCCGAGATACTGAATGGCATATCCCGAAGCCACAGGGAAATAACGCCGCCAATGGCCGCCAGCGGGATGGCGATATAGATCATCGTGGTTTGCCTAAAGGATTTGAGGGCGAAATAGATCAAAATAAAAATGAGCAGCAGTGCCACCGGAACAACCATTTGAAGGCGTTTACGCGCTCTTTCGAAATTTTCAAATGCACCGCCATACCGAATATAATATCCTGCCGGAAGCTGAAGCTCAGCATCCAGTTTTGCCTCGATATCCTGCACAACAGATTTGACATCCCGATTCCGGATGTTCACTCCCACGTAAGTGCGCCGGTTGGTATTATCCCGGCTAATCTGCATGGGACCCGGCTGGTAACTGATGTTTGCCACTTCCTGGAACGGAACCTGTTGCCCAGATGGAAGGCTTAAGAAAAGGTTTTTGATATTTGCAATGTCGGTTCTATTTTTTTCCTGAAGGCGAACAACCAGGTCAAAACGTTTTTCGCCTTCAAAGATCACCCCGGCTTTACCGCCGGCAAAAGCCGATTCCAGTTGCTGGTTCAAATCGTTGATCTGCAGACCATATTGCGCAAGTTTCGAGCGATCATATTGTACCGTAATTTGCGGAAGACCAGTGGTAGCCTCCACTTTCATATCAGCCACGCCATCGATATCTTTAATGAGATTGCTGATATTTTGCGCCTTTTCAGCCAGAATCTCGAGGTCTTCTCCATAGACCTTGATCGCAATATCTTCCCGAACACCGGTTAACAGTTCGTTGAAACGCATCTCCACAGGTTGAGTGAATTCATAGCTCACGCCGGGAACCGCACTAAGCTTTTCTTTGATCTTTTCAATCAGCTCATCCTTAGTATCTGCGGAAGTCCATTCAGAAGCATCTTTCAAAATGATAAAACTATCACCGATGTCCATGGGCATGGGATCCGTGGGAACCTCAGATACTCCAAAACGGGTAATTACCTGTTGAATCTCCGGAAATTCCTTCAGCAGCATTTTTTCGATTTTGGTGGAGGTTTGTACGCCTTCCTTCAAAGAACTGCCAGGTTGCAAAATCACGTGGAAGGCAATATCACCCTCGTCCAGCTGCGGAATGAATTCGCCGCCCATCCTGCTGAAAAGGAACACGGCAGTTGCCAGCAAGGCAATGGTCACCACCATGATAATCTTTGCCTTATTCAGGGCTTTTTCAAGCAGAGGTTCGTATTTCCGTTTGATCCAGTCTACAAAACGATCTCCCCAGTTTTTTCCCATTTTCGCCTTCGGTTTCAGGAATAGAGAGGAAATCATGGGAACATAGGTGAGGCATAATACCATAGCGCCCAGCATGGCAAAAATAAAGGTTAATGCCATTGGCCGGAACATTTTGCCTTCCACGCCCTGTAGTGCTAAAATTGGCAAAAAGACTATGAGGATGATGAGCTGGCCAAAAAACGCGGAATTCATCATTTTTTTTGAAGATGTGGCCGCGATCTCATTCATTTCAGTCTGATTGATGGCTGGTTTGCTCTTCAGTCTTTCATAAAGAATGAAAACAGTACTTTCTACTATGATCACCGCCCCATCCACAATGATCCCGAAATCAATAGCTCCCAGGCTCATCAAATTAGCCCAAACGCCAAAGATCTTCATCAGAATGAAAGCAAAGAGCAGCGATAATGGGATGGTGGAGGCCACAATAAGGCCGCCTCGCCAGTTTCCCAGCAATAGAACCAGAACGAAAATAACGATTAGCCCTCCTTCCACCAGGTTGCCTTTGACGGTGGAAGTGGTTTTGGAAATAAGTTCACTGCGGTCTAAAAATGGCTTGATGCTGATTCCTTCCGGAAGGGATTTTTCGATCTGCGCGACGCGTGACTTGACATTTTCGATCACCTCGTTCGAGTTCGCTCCCTTCAGCATCATCACCATGCCACCCACTGCTTCTCCTTTTCCATTTTTGGTCAGCGCCCCATATCGCACCGCGCTTCCGTAGCGAACATCGGCCACATCATTGATTGTGATAGGAATTCCTCCGGAATTAGCCACCACAATATTGCGCAGGTCATCCAGGTTTCTGGCAAGACCTTCTCCACGAATAAAATTCGCCTGATGGTTTTTTTCAATATAAGCGCCACCCGTGTTCTGATTGTTATTGGATAGAGCGGCAAAAATATCTGAGATGCTCAGGCCAATCGCTTTCAATTCATCGGGGTCGACGGCAATTTCATATTGTTTGATCTTTCCGCCCACACCGTTTACTTCAACGACACCGGGCACCATGGCCATTTGTCGGCGTACGATCCAATCCTGAATGCTTCGAAGTTCGGTTGCGGAATATTGGTTTTGGTGTTTCTCATCTACTTCCAGCGTGTACTGGTAGATTTCTCCCAGCCCGGTAGAAATTGGGCCCATTGAAGGTTTTCCGAAGCCTTCCGGAATTTCTTCCTGCACCTGGTTGAGCTGTTCGGCTACCAGTTGCCGCGGAAGATAGGTGCCCAGGTCATCTTCAAAAACGATGGTAACCACGGAAAGGCCAAACCGTGAAACCGAGCGTATTTCCTGAACACCCGGAAGGTTGCTCATGGCAATTTCCACGGGATAAGTGACAAATTGTTCAATGTCTTCGGTGCCGAGGTTGGGCGCCTGAGTGATAACCTGTACCTGGTTATTTGTAATATCGGGTTGCGCGTCCAGGGGAACCTGTGTCATACTCCAGGCTCCTGCGGCAATAAGTACCAGCGTACACAACCCAATGATAAATTTATTATTGATTGAAAAATCAATGATCTTATTAATCATGATAGGTGATTTAATTCTGTTAAAAATTTGATGCACGCTTCCGTGGAAGTGGCATCATTTCAAGATTTAAATAGAATTAAACACGGGGTGGCTGGAAAAAGGCGCGAGGCAGATCATCGCCTAAACGGTAATTTTTTTCCGGGATTTTTCTGGAAATTTCAGTTGTGGCGAGGGATAATTCCTGTGGTTGCGCCTGGGTGATATGAACATGGCAGCAATGACACTGGCAAAATGGTGTGCAATCGTCTGGTTGAGATGAAGAGTGATCCTGGCCATCTACCTGGTGTATTTCAGGAGTCTGATCATTGGTGGCAATACTGTCTTCACAAGGCATCAAACTAAGCCCAACGAGGTAAATTGATAAAAGTATTGCCAATAATTTCATACGGCGAAAATAGGCAATTTCTTTTGCAACCGTATTGCATAAGTTGTGTAGTCGAGCACAGTTTTCATTTGAAAAAATACAAATTACCATTAAAGTGGTATTTCCAAACCCGCTTCCTCGTTTTATCTTAGCGATCTCAAATAATTGATTTTTAGTTATTGACGTGCTCCAAAAAGAAGTTTGAGTAGGGGCTAACTTCTAATAATGTTTTGTTGGGGTATAGAACGTTTATGCGGAGACCACGCTCGATGCCGATAAGAAATTTTTTGAATAAAAGCCTTCAGGATTCATTTCCGGAGGCTTTTTTATTGTTGTTTTATAAGATTGCAAAGCCATAATTTGCACCCACTTTTTTCCTTAAAATTGGGATAATTTCTATATTTAAAGCCCGAATCGGTTGTAAACAATGGAAAATTACCAAAAGGAAATTGCAGATTACTGGCAAAAGGTCTATTCCAAAAAGATTGGAGAATACCGGCCTTTTGAAGTTTCCGACGAATTTAAACGTTTTGCTTCCATCTTCGCGCTCGGGAATTCTTATATGTACATCGTGAACATGCACAATTTCGCGCTGGAATATGTGTCAGATTCCGTTAGCCAATTCGTAAAAAAGGATATTAAAGACCTGACGCTTCAGGACCTTTTGCTCAGCGTAGTACCGGAAGAACTGGTAGTTATTAGCCATAAAAGCAAGGTGGTGAGCGATTTTTACACGAGATTTCTTCCGAAGGAGGAAGTAATGAACTACAAAAACATTTTTTCTTACCGCATGAACGATGCTTCCGGGCAGTTGCGAACCATGCTGTACCAGGCTTTTCCGTTAAGTGTTGCTGAAAATGGCACTCCTGAAAATGTTTTTTGCATTCATACCGATGTAACCCATTTAAAGGTGGGTAGCACCAACTCGGTTTCCTTTATTCATATGACTGGCGGAAAAAGCTATTTCAATATCGACACGACCAAAGGCAGTTTTGAAATGGATAACCACGGCGCTGCTGATTTTTCTGAAATGATCACCGAAAGAGAAAAGCAGATTGTGATTCGATTTTCCCGTGGCCTGAACGCCGAACAGATCGCCGAGGAGCTGAATCTTTCCCCGCATACCGTGAAAACACATCGCCGCAATGTGCTCAGTAAAAGCGGTTGTACCAATACCACTGAGCTCGTGGCAAAATGTCTTACCAGTGGCATCATTTCGCCCAGCCTGAATTAGTTTTCCGAAATTTTTGAGGAGTAATTATTCCGGACTTTTTCATAATACAAGCTACTGAATTATTCACTACTTTGGATATCAGTAATTTGAAATCAATATTGCTATTTTGAAAACCACTTCTTTTAGGAATTTCCCGGTTGGGATAATCGGAATTTCCAGTGTCATGATTCTGATTTTTTTAAGCGCCGGCTGCGTGGATTCGCATGCGAAGAAAAATCCTGATAAAAGCGCGTTACCGGTTGATTCCGTTACGACCACAGCCGAAAAAGAGCCGAAAGTGATTGGTATTGGCGGCATCTTCTTTTATGCAGATTCCCTGGCTGCAACCCAGGAATGGTATCGGAAAAATTTAGGGATCGAGTTAAATGACTGGGGTTCGGCCAGTTTTGATTCCAGGAAAATAGATGATCCCGAAGAGGAGCAGAGTCTTCAGTGGAAACCATTTGCGAAGGGTGATGCATATTTTGCGCCCTCCCAAAAAGATTTTATGATCAATTATCAGGTTCAGAATTTAGAGGGCTTGCTGGAGAGATTGCGAAAAAATGGAGTGCGGATCCTGGATAGCGTGGAAACCTACGATTACGGAAAATTTGTGCACATTCTGGATGCGGAAGGCAATAAAATCGAACTCTGGGAGCCTGCAGAAGAACCGGAATAAAACAAAAAAGCCCCGTTATATATTAACAGGGCTTTCAATTTCGTCGGGGTGGCAGGATAATTTATTTTCCATTAAACGTCCTAACCACAATACTTTCACTGTTAATTATTTTGATGTTTCACCGAATGATACACCAAACTTCATAAAACAAAGAGAGGTCATACTATTTGATCGTCTTTGTGATGTAAAGATATGATTTTCTACAAAATACACTCTTCCATGTATTAATCTTTCTTAACGCCATCTCCCTTTTTTAGTAAATGCAAATGGATAAGATTTAGAAGTTAGCCGGACTGCATAAGCCGGGCTTCATACTTTGCCCTTTTATAAGTCCTTTTCTAATTCTAAATCTTAAATACGGAATCATTAAAAAAGTTAGTAGCGAAGGCTCTGAAAGAAGTAAATTAAATTTAATAATTGAAAGGTTCTTCTGTTTTCGAAAATTGTAACTGATCTAAAAAAAGAAAGTGCTCAGGATAAAAAAAGTAAATTTTAATAGGAACCGTAAGAACCGTAATTGAACTAAACAGAAATGGTGTTTAACTTAGGGACTTACCATCGGCCTTTCCAGTAAATTATTTACTTCAAAAAATCAACAAAGCAAGATGTGTCATTGTCATGACAATCTTGCTTTGCGCCCGGAGGTTGCAAAGAATACGGAATTACAGCATTGAATAAAATACCGTATATTTAAAGATATCTTAAAAAGTCATTATTTTAACGCATCCATTTATAATGTTTTACATCTACTCAATATAAACTACTTATTCTTAATCTATAATTTACTTAATCATGAAAAATAAACTTTTAATACTTTGTCTTCTTGTTTTTTCGCTTATCGCCTGTTCTAGTGATGATAATAAGAATAAAAATGAATTGCAAGAAGAATTGGATGTCACGGTAGAAAATATTAAGGGAACTTGGTTGGCAGTCGAATATAGTGATCATTCAGGCAGTGACTTTCAACCTTACCAGTCTATAGAGAAAGATAATCAATATACTTACACATTTAAAAGTGACCTTTCTTTTTTAAATACCTCTAACTCACAATGCAACGGATTCTATGAGGTAAATCAAGAAGATAGGAAGCTTATTTTATATTTTGAGAGTGGTTGCAGTTCAGAAACAAGCGTTTCCTCTGTTGCAGAAATTACAAATGATTTAATGATTTTAATTAGATCAGCTGGTGATGAGGCAGTAAAAATTAAATATAGAAAACAATAACCTAACTATTATGTCTAAAAAATTACTCGTACTTTTAACGATATTTTTTCTATTTCCAATAATTTCTATCGCTCAAAATGATATATGTGGAACTCCTGACAATCCTTTAACTCAAAAAACAAAGGATTTAATAAATCAGTCAAAAATGATGCAAGTAGAACTTTGTGTAAATATACGGTTTCATATTTTACAGAATTCTTCAGGAGATAGTGCAGTTCCAGATTCGCACATTAATTTAATCTTAAATGATTTAAACTTGGCTTTTAATCAACATCAAATCTTTTTTAACAACGTCGGGATAAATCATATTCAAAACGATACATATTACAATATTGATGATAATGGGGATGATGAGGGTGTAACAGAATTTAATGGATTGATAAGTCTGAATGATAATGATCCCAATGCAATTAACCTATATATCGTTAATGATGCCGAAAGCTTTGGAGGAAGAGCCCAGCGTCCAGGGAATTCTACTGTAATCGCTTCGAGTTCAGTTCTATCAACAACTAATGCTCATGAGATTGGCCATAATTTTGGTTTACTTCACACGCATTCTACTGCTTCTGGCGCAGAGAATATAGAGCGTTCTGGCCCTAATGCTAACTGTAACCAAGCGGGAGATGGCTTTTGTTCTACACCTGCAGATCCCAATTTATTAAATCAAATTGTCGATCCTCCAGTATATAAAGTGGATACTAGCTGTAATTATACAGCTGCTGAAACCAGAAATGGTTTGCCGTATGATCCTGACACAAGCAACTTTATGTCCTACTCCAGACGCTACTGTCGGGATAGTTTTACCCAAGAGCAAGGTGATTTCATGAATGTAATGATACAAACAGAATCAGTATTACAACAAACTGTTAGCTCTATTTGTACAATCCCAGAAATTGTAGGTAGTGATTTCATCTGTATTGGATCCAACTACACATATACATTACAGAATCCACCTTCTACTTATAATTGGTCAATTAGCAATAATATGGATATAGTTTCTCTTACAAGTTCTTCTATTACTGTGAAAGCTAAATATTCAACAAGTCAAGGCAATGGTTTTATTACGGCAACCTATAATAATGGAGCTGAAGCTACTAAAGAAGTCTATGTAGGAAAACCGTATGCTAATCTTCCGCAAGCAGAAAATATTTGCACCAATCAGTTTCCTATGAATCATTATGAGTTACCTGCATCTGAAGGGGCTGAATCATATAGGTTAGTGTCGTCCTCTCCCAATCTAACCATAGGTGGAATGAGTGAAGTTACTTATCAAAATGCTCCTGCACTAATTGATTTTTTATCAACCAGCGCAGGCACCTATTTGGTAGAACTCTTTACTACGAATGATTGCGGAACAAGCCGGGCAGCTATGTATGTTACATCTGAAAGGTGCGGTGGCCCAGGAGATCCGGGAGGATTTAGTATTTCTCCTAATCCTGCTTCGAACGAAATTACAATTAAATCCAATAATGAAAAATCAAAAAATACTTATGAAACGCAAAGTTTAATATTAGCACCATCAACTCAACTTGCGAAATTGTATGATTTTAATGGAGCCTTTGTCAAGGATATAGAACTTGATCCATATGGTACTACCAAATTGGATGTCTCTAATTTAAAGGAAGGCATGTATTTGCTAAAAATTCAAGTACGAGAGGAAGAGGAAACTTATAAAATCATTGTGAGGCGATAGGTTATAAGCTAATTATAAAAAGGGGTTCGATTCATTAGAAAATAGAATCCCTTTTTTATTTACAATTATAGATAAATTAAGGATCTAATTTTCACCCTTAAACATCACTTTTTTTATTGCGACCATCGGGAGTAATCAAGATTGTGCCCACAGGCACACATCTTGCATTCCTAAACTTATGAACCAAGTTTCTCTTTCAAAGCCAGCATGTCCTCACTTAATTTATTTTCTAAAACCCGTGCATAAATTTGGGTAGTGGATAGTTTGGTATGTCCTAATAGCTTGGAAACCGTTTCAATAGGCACCCCGTTAGATAAAGTTATGGTTGTGGCGAAGGTATGCCTGGCCGAATGAAAAGTTATGGTCTTTTTTATTTTCAATTGCAACATCACCTCCTTTAGGTATTTATTGATCTTTTGGTTAGAGCAAACAGGAAATAGGTAATCATCCGAAGTTATTTGGTCTTTATATTTATCTAATAAAATTTGCGCCTGGGGAAGAAGTGGCACTTTCACGGTTTCATCTGTTTTTTCACGTTTAGTGTAGATCCAATTACTCCCATCAATTCCTTTAACAATCTGATGAATGGTTAATTCTTTAATATCAACATAAGAAAGCCCGGTATAGCAAGAGAAAATAAAAATATCTTTTACTTTTTGTAAGCTGCTTCTGGTAAAGTTAGTAGTCTCTAATATGTGGAGCTCTCGTTTACTTAAATATTGACGTTCATTCTTCTCAAACCGAAATTTGAAATTATCAAAAGGGTTTTTAACTAACCATTCCAGTTTAATTGCTAGGTTCAACATCTTTTTAAATCGCTCCAAATGTTTCATCGTGCCATTATTGCCACAAGTCTTTCTGGAAACCTTAGCGGAATAATTACGTAGAAACTGTTCAAAGTCGGTTACAAACCGGTAATTGATCTGTTTGAGGCCAATATCATTGCAGCTCATTTTCTTCTTTAAAAACTCTTCTAAATAAGTTTCGGTCGTATAATAATTTTTGAGCGTTCCGGGTTTTAACACGTTTTTCATGTGGGAACTGTGATAGCTCATTAATTCCAACAAGGTTTTCTGGTGTTCATCATTCCCATAGAAACGAGCCTTGATGCTTTGCGCAGAGATTACTTTATTCTCTGAGGATAACTGCTTATGACAATCCAGAAATTTATTGTAAACCTGGTCTAAATACTGGTTTAGAATTCGTGATTTTGGAGTGGTTCCCCTGGCACGCCCTTTTGTGGCGTCCCATTGATTCACCGGAATTGATCTCTTTAGACTGATTTCCGAGCGTTTTCCATTCACGGTAACCCGTGCATAAATAAATAATTTCTTTGTCTCGTTATGATGTTTACGAACAAAGAATAATATGGAAAAGGTTGTATAATTAGGCATTTAAAGCGTCTTTAATGAAACAATCAGTTTGCAAAGACGAAAGTCAAAATCAACTAAAATGCCTTATGAAGTTACGGATTTATCTGTAATAAATGATTCACCGAATGATTCACCAAAGTTCTGTTATTAAATGATATTATCTGATATCACTAAAAACAAAAAACACTGAAAATCAATAGATTAACAGTGTTTTGTATCCACTTATTAGGTGGTTCGTCGGGGTGGCAGGATTCGAACCTGCGGCCTCCTGCTCCCAAAGCAGGCGCGATAACCGGGCTACGCTACACCCCGAAACTTCATTATTTTTAGTCTTTCACCGTTCCAAATCACTTTTCCAAGCAGCCGGGAAGCGGCGGAAATCTATCCCAATTTTTTCCGAAGAAAAAGAGAATAAAAAACCACAGACTAAAAATCTCTGCGGAGAGACCGGGATTCGAACCCGGGCATCCAAAAAGGATGACAGCTTAGCAGGCTGCTGCATTACCACTCTGCCACCTCTCCAATTTTAATGAACGTCGCAATGTTTTTTGCGGATGCAAATGTAACTTTTACTTATAAACCTTCCAAACCTTTTTTCCTATTTTCAGAAAGTATTTCATTAAATCACTTACTGGCAGTTTTTTAGAAATTGAAATTTTTTCAGAAAAATTTACGATTCGGCTAAAAGTGCCACATTATTGACCAATCTTTCGTGGTTCCGGACGAATGGATTGGATTTGTCCCAAACGTATCCTGCCAGAACCGCGCAGATCTGTTCTTTGATCTGCTCATTTTGATATTTCGAAAAGAAGATTCGTTGCAATCGCCCATCATACCAGGCTTTCACATAGGTTGAAAAAACCTTCACGCCGCTTCTGATGTATTCCGAATATTCGGTTTCCCAGTTCACGACCTCACCCTGAAGTTCCCGAAAGGCCAGTTTGGCCGCCAGTAAGCCAGATTCCGTAGCAAATGCCACACCCGAGGAAAAAACCGGGTCCAGGAATTCGGCGCTATTGCCGGTGAGTGCAAAACCTTTTCCACAAAGGCTGCTCACGTTTTTCGAGATATTCTGGATCTTGATAGGTTCAAATATAATTGGGTCCTGGTCAAATCTGCCTTTATAGTACGCAGTTTGTTCTAGCATTTCCTGGAAAGCTTCCGAAGTATTTTTACTAAACTGCTCAAACCATTGGTTTGGAGCCACGAAACCCAAACTGGAATTCCCGTTTGAAAAAGGTATATACCAGAACCAGGTTCGTTGGTTAAGGATCTCAAAGCTGATCTGTTCTCCTTCAGGACCCGCGGGCCTTGAAACTTCTGAAATTTGAGTAAAAACAGAAGAGTGGTCCTCGATCTTTGCCGGGGCTTCCAGTTCCAACTGCCTGGCCAGGACCCGGCCATTTCCGCTGGCATCGATAATGAACCGGCAAAAAACAGTTTTTTGAATTCCGTTATGATGGATGAGAACTTCCCAGCCCTCTTCAGTTCTATGAACTTGCAGAACTTCCGCCTGATACCAGATCGGGACTTCACGTTCTTCGATTGCTAACGCCAGGGTGTGATCAAAATGATCTCGCGGTACCTGCCAGGTCCAGTCCCAGCCCTTTCCGTATTTTTTACTAAAATCGAACCAGGCTTCTTCGGAACCGCGAATAAATCGCGCACCGAATTTTTTCTGATATTGTTGCTTTTTTACGGTATCCAGTAAGCCGGCTTCCGCCAGGTTGTCCATTACCCTGGGAATGAGACTTTCGCCAATGGTAAATCGCGGGAATTGCTCTTTTTCCACCACCAGAACCGATACTTCTTTTTTCTCCAGATATCCCGCCGCAATAGTTCCCGAAGGCCCGGCGCCGATAATGAGAATGTCGGTAATTTCCTTATTCATTCAATTTCAATTCAGCGTAAATATAGTACATTTGTTAAAAGCTTTAACAGAAAGCAGGTTTCTAAAATCGCATTGTCAGGATTTATGCTGAAGATAAAAAAGGAGTTAGAATTTCAGGATTTTTATCAGGTTCTTTTTGAAAATAAATCGGTAGAAATTGAGGAAGAAATTCTTCAGAGAGTCGACAAAAGTTTTG